>CAZXLM010000048.1:0-18777 GCA_964642055.1 uncultured Acutalibacter sp.
CGGAATATCAGAGTAATCTTTTTCTTTGTCCGGCATGTCGTCATTCCTCCTTCACGTCTCCATCGTTACTCTGCTTTTTCAGCGCTTCCAGCATGTTTTTCAGGAATTTTGGGTAAGGTACGCCCATCAGTCCCACGTTTTCCAGAATGGAAAGTCCCTCATTGGCAATAAAGAACATACATACCGCCGGTCGCACAAAGCTGTGCCCCGTGTAATTGTCGAGCAAGGCGGCCAGAAACACCAGCAGCAGAACGGCACACTTTCTCATCAGTCCCTTGAAGCCCGCCCGGCTTTCCAGTGCTCCCGATGCCGATTTTCCAGAGTTGTGAAATACCCCTGCCACAATGAGCCCCGTGATGTAGTCCGCCGCCATGCAGCACAAAAGCACCTGCAAGGTGATATCCCACCCTCCCAGCAACGATGTAATGGCGCTGCCGGCGATCGCCAGCGCCCCACATACTGCGTTTTTGATATGTACCGCTGTCTCCATGTTTTATCTTCCTTTCTATTTGGATTTCTCACTCCCTGTTATTTCCTCATACTGCGCCTGGGTGATAACACCTTTGCGAACCGCCAGCTTTACCATAGCCTTGCTCCAAAGGCCCCGCTCATAATTGCGCTTGATGGTTTCAAAATTCGTTTTGCTAGCCATTACGTCAATTCTTCGCGGGTAGGAACAAACAGGGCCAGATAATAGGTATTGGCGTCGTTCAGGTGAAAGACGAGATTTTCGTCTTTTTTGCTGTTCATGGAATGGGCGATCCACTGCCTGCTTCCCTTTTTGGATTCCACACCACCCATTCCCAGATAATCCCTCTGGCTGTCCCCTATGGACCAGAAGTCCCAGTAAACGTCGGTTTTTCCGTCTTCACGGTGGACCGTCGCGGGGTGGTCGCCGCACAGAACTATAATGGCTCTGGCTTCCGCAGGGGCCACCGCTGTTCGGTTGGCATTCCCCGTCCCTTTGTAGACCGATACCCAATAGGGCCGGGCCAGAGACGCCTTTTCGTCCTCCGTAAGGTGCAGCGTTGTGTCCGCGATGTGCCCTGCCACATCAATTCTATTGATTTGATCCGCGGCCTCTGCCGCCCGGTCTCCCTGAGTCTTGGCGTAGTCCGCCTGCTGCGTGGCCTCCTGAGCCGCACTGCCGGCCTGTTCCGTGACGGCTTCCAAATTTGATTCCAATTCTTTATAAGCTTCTCTTGCGTTTTCCAGGGTTTGGATCAGCTTTTCCCCGGCAAGATCGACCCGGAATACCGCGTACTGCGGTCCGTTGGTCACTATCAGCCTTCGCCCGAACACGGCCGCCGCTGCCGATACATTATAATGGGCCGGGAAACTCACAGAAAATATGCTGAAATCGATTCCGTTTTTGGAGAACGCAAAGGCTTCTTCTTCGATAACAAAAACCCCAAAAGCAGAGGAAATCACACTGGTAAGCTGAAAATCGCTGCTTACAGCAACAGACGTTTCCTCCCACTCTTCATCTTTCAGATTCAGCCGGCGAATGTTCAGCCCGCCGTTTCCCTGGGAAAAAATAGTAAGCGTGCCTCCCTGCAGGGACAATTTATATTTGTGGTGGGCATAGGAGTTCCAGGCATGCAAAATCTCCCATTCCACCAGATCGGTTGATCGCGCCAGCCACCCGTTGTAACTCTCCGATGAATAGGCATCGTAGCCACCGACCATATAATAGTCGCCGCTTTCCGGATCGTAGGCGATATCGTGCGCCTCCATTTTTGTGTTTGGCAGGGTCACCGTGGCATAGGCCGCTTCATTTCCCGTGAAATACGCGGGCGGGTACACAGCCGAACCGGCGTTCCGGAAAACCCAGTATTTCCCGTTCAGGTATTTTCCATGCGCGTGCTGCGGCGACACGTTGGTTTTCAGCGGGTTATTAAATTGAGATTCTACCACAAGCTGATTTCCCGAAACGCGGGCCCACAAAAGCTTATTTTTACTCAGGCATAAAAACCGTTCTCCTCCTACGCAAAGGTCAAAAATATCCGTTTCCTCGCTTTGCAAGGGCGCGTCTATCCAGCTTTTTCCATTGTCGAAGGAAATCTTTGTGTCTACCGCTCCATGCTTGCAGCCGTCGAGCCACAGCAGATTGCCGTTTGTATCAAAAGCGATACCGTTGCCGTCTGCTATCCCGGCTTCGGGATCTACTCGTTGGATTTTCCCTGTGAGCTCTGGGCTTATCCCATCTATGTATTTATCCAGCGTTCCCTCGAAAAGTTCTTTAGTCTCCTGAGATTTTTCCAATAGCCGCTCAATATTTTCTGCGTTTTGCAGGATTTTGGTAATCGTCAGAAATTCTCGCTTTTCCGGTATTCGCGCCGCTGGATTTCTTTCTACCTTCAGCAGTAAGTCTCCCCGCCACAAGTCTTCTTCACTGGTATATATCTGCAGCGTACAGATGTGATCTCCTGAATCGGCAGTGGCCTGGACCGGCAAAATCACACTTATAGTATTGCTTGCGGTGTCAATCTCCGCCCCAATCTGAGCGATAGCGTCCACATAAAAAAAGGCCTTATGCTCTGAAGAAAATTGCAGTTGCTCACTGGCGCTGTTAAGCAGCGTAAAGACAAGCTTTCTAGCACAGCTTTCTCCCTGTACGGCGTGTATCACGGTCCTTGCTCTGTCATGACTCAGTGTGATGTATTGTGTTTCCATGATCTCACCCTTTCGCTTTGTTTTGAAATTCTGATATCATCTTTGACAGCGGGACTTCGTAATCTCCGACCGAAACTTCTGTATATCTTCGACGCAGCACATCATATACGATCTTTTGCACTTCCATCTTTTGATTTACGCGAAAGCCGCTGTGGATCACTGTCACGATATCGTGCAGAGAAAAGTTTTGACCGGTATCCGCCACTTTTGCAGAGTATGAGGAAAAGGGCTCCGGCTGGGTTCGATTTTTCAGATACGCTTCTCCAATCTGTGTGACAATGTTTCTATCCTCTGGATAATCAAACTGTCCCTCCGGGTGGCTTCCCGCGTAGTTAAAGGCCGTGTAATGCGGAACGCCATATGTCCCTTTGTACGGGGCTACAGCCAGTGGAGGTACATATTGAGCATCGTCCTGATAGTAAATGTACACTCCTGTGATTCCTTGCGTAGAATCGCGTCTCACAGACAGCTCGGCAAGGTTCTTTCCTTTTTCCAGCACAGCGCCAGTTTCTGTCCCGCCCTTCTTCAGGTGGATCGAGAGATTGTCGGGTTCGAGGTACAGTCCGCACAGCTCCGCAATTTCCAGAAGTCCCTCGCGCTTAGTAAACAGCTCATCATGGGAAAAATCGATATAATCATTTTGCGTAGACGGCGCGTCCAGCTGATAAGAAAATGGGTCTACCGCTCCTGTCATACCGCCGGTCCGGATATGTGCTACGAATTCGGCAACATTTTTCCCTTGGATCGCTACAGGTTTGCACCATTGCCATTTGAGATCATAGCTCAAATGCTCGGCATGGATCTTGATTTCCTCCGTAGACGCTGTCATGTGATGCTCGGTCTCGGTTATGCGAAAAAACTGCTTGGAGCTTTCGCCGTGATACAGTCTGTCAAGATTTACCCGCAGCAGTGATTCCGGGAAAAGATGCTCCGCGTACTTCCCGTTCGCCGGATACGCCATGTCAAGTACCAGCGTCCCGTCCGTCTCCGCCGTTACAATACAGGACTCTGTATGACACAAGGTCCCGATTCCATCGTGTTCAGGGATATGATTTTTATAAACTGCATCTTTTTCATAGATCGTGGGAAAATTCATAGCGTCCTCCATCTGGGTGTAATAAAGGCGGAGCTGACCGTTGCCGTGCTTTCTCCGGATATTTCCACCCTGCACCTGCCGCTTTCCAAAACCGGGTATCCCGCCGCGGTTTTCAAGTGGTTTGCCGGGCTTCCATTCAGCCGCGTTTCCATTGCGTCTGAGTCAACCTCTAAATCTCCGGATATGGAAAAAGTCCCCTCCCACGCTTTACAATCCCTACTGTACACTGAGATGGTTATGTCTCCGCTTCCGCCGATCTGTATAAGGGGCCGGGTCTGCCAGCCGGTATTAAAAAGCTCCAGCTTTCGTATCCCGGAGACTTCTCCCTCCGGCACTGAGATTTTCAGCCTTTCGCAGCCTTCCCAAAGATACCGGTAAGGGTCGCAGGAAAAAACGATATCCTGCTTTGCAGCTCGTCTCAGCAGAATTTCAGGGTCAAGAGGCTCACAGCAGCGCGCCAACCTGAAATGCTCCGGGTCATAGGTATCTGACAATATCAAATACTTTTCGCCGGCCAGCCATTGGGAGATTTCGCCCACTCTCGAAAGCACCAAATCCTTTTCCTTTTCCAGGCACCAGGTCTGATAGGCGATCTCCACATTGTCAAAGCCCTCCTCCTGATAGAAAAAATCGCGGCTGCTTCCGGGGACCGTCACCTTAGTCACCCGCGGTTTCGGCTTTTTGGCGATCTGCGGTTTTTCTACCCGCAGGCCAAAATCGAGAGAGCTTTTTCCTCCAAACACAAAACAATTTTTCATTTCCCGCTTAACCCCTTTTTGACCTCATCTCTTTTTCCACATCTCGTTTCAACCGCGTGGTAAACTCCCTGTAAAGCTTGTCCGGGTCATCTGTCTCGGCATGTATTTCCACATGGATATCACCAATCTGATACCTCGTTCCGCTTGGGGCTGGATTCGGCGCGCGTTGACAGCTCGGCGGGATCTCCATGCCCTTGAGCGCATCTCCGGCTGTCTCCCTGGATTCCATCTTGATAGCGCTGTTTATTACGCTTTCCATCGTTGCCTGAAGCTTGCTTCGCTTATTTTCGAGTCCCACGACCATACCATCGCCCACATCTTCAAAGATTTTGATGGTCTTCTTGGAAGGGCTGTGCGTGTCCGCCGCTGCTCTGGCGCTTTCTAAGGCATCGTTTACGACATCTGATACCTTCGCATACAAAGCACTTGAGCGATTGTCAATGCCTGCAATCATGCCGTCTATCGACTGCTCGCCGATGGTCCGCATTTTTCCCGGCAGATCTGAAAAGCCTATAGAGATCGCCTCTTTCAGCTCACTTACACGCTGCCGAGCTTTCTCCGTGCCCTTGGAAAACTCATCGTCAAATTCCTTGACAGCCTGCTTTCCAGCATTTTTCATGCCGGTCTGGATCTCCTCGCCGGTATCTTCCACCGCAGAGGAAACTCCTTCTCTTCCCTCCTCTATGCCGCTCTGCAAGTCCTGACTGACCGATTTTCCGGTTTCTTTTGCTCCACTCGAATCTCCGCCGCTTCCAAGCCCTTCCATCAGGCTTTCCTGCACCTCTTGCCCGACCGATTTCGCCGCGCTTTTTGCCTCATCGGATTTTTCTGTGATCCCGGCAGCAAGGCCTTCCGACATCTCTGCACCGAGCACCTGGTAGTCAAGGCCCTTACCGGAGATAGCCTCCTGCAAGGCTTCCCGGAATCCGGAAAAGTCCACTTCTTTCGCTGCTTTCTCCGCTTCTGACGTGAGGGTCTTTAAGCTTTCGCTCATATCGGTAACGGTGGTGGCAAAAGCGTTCTTTGCGTCTTCCGTACCTTTGAAGGCCGTATTAAACTTATCGTGGAAATCCTTCAGATCTCCGGAAGATGTTTCGATCTGCTCTTTGGTAGTGTCGGCATTTGCTCCCAGCTCCGTGTACTTGTCGATAATAGTCTGCAAATACCCGGCGCTCTCCGCAGATCCGTCCGAAAGGGACTGCAAAAGTCCTTCATCAATACCATACTGAGCGGCCAGTTTGAGATTCCTTGTGTAATTTTCGAGGTTTCTTGTCTGCGCTGCCCATCGATCCATCATTTTTTCTGCGGTATTGGTGTCTTCGGAAATCTCCGCCGCAAACTCGCCGAAAAGCCCTGTCTGCCCGGAAATGCTGTTATAAGCCTCATCGTAGACCCTTTTGTATTCCTCCGCCAGGTCCTCGATTTTCTGCCTTACTTCCTCTTGGGCTTCGGCCGCCGCAGCCTGCGCTTCGGCATTCTCCTCCGAAGACGCGGTATTTTTGTTTTGGCTTTTAGTCAGCTCATCGTAAGCCTTTTCCGCCGCTTCTGCTTCGGTGCTTGCGTTTTCCAGTGCTTCGTTGTCCGCTTCTAAGGCCTCGGCATGTATTTCGGCTTCCTGGCTGGCGTCTTCAATTTGGTGTACATAGTCCCGGATCTGTTGCTCTGTCTGTTCATATTGGTCTTGCAGATCTGCCATACTGTCAGCGGCATTTTTATCACCGTTCCAGCCCTTTTCCGCAGCTTCATTCAGCTGTTCCTGGATACCCGCAAGCCTTTCTTCTGCCTGTGCCAAACCGGCTTCAGCTTCTGTCTTTCTTTTAACAGCTTCCGTCCGCTTCGTTTCATTTAAAGTCAGTTCATACTGTACTTCAGCCTGGGCTTTATAGACCTCTGTAAGCTTATCCTGATAGGCTTTGGCCTTCGCGTTTTCCCGCCATTCCTCAGTGTTGCGCCTCAGAGCTGCCGTTCCGCCTTCGATCGTATTATTTTCCAGATCGATATACTGTGCCAATTCAGGCACCGTATCACAGAGCTGCTGCAGTATCCCGTGATATGCTCTCTGCTGCTCGTTCGTTCTCAGCCCGGCTTCTTCAAGGGCTTCCAACTGGCCGATGTATTTTTCCGCCACATTGGCGCTGACTTCGATATTTGCTATGTTGTCTTCGTATGCCTTTTTCCCATTTTCCAGAGTATCATTCAGCTCTCTGGCAGCGGAAGTCATTTCTTCAAGTTCCGGATTGTCTTTTTGAATAGCTCTGCTAAGAGCAGTTATTGCCGTTATTACTCCGCCAATTGCTAGAGCCGTTACTCCAAGCACGTTCATCGACATTGCGTCATTAAATGAGTGTATCAATGGTATAACGATCTTTATGGCTATAGCAAATCCGGACAGCCCAACAGTTAGCACGCCTAAAGCTGATACGATTCCTAATATCACAGGACCTAACCATTCATTCTTTTCTATGAAATCTGTAGCCCATGACACGGCATCTGTTCCAACTTCTGCCAAGTTTCCCAATGCTGGGTTCAGTTGATCACCTATGGCAACCTTTAAATTATCCACAGAATTTTTAAACATCTGAAATTTACTTTCCGTGGTCTCGTACCTGGTAGCCGCTTCTTTTGCAAGGGCCGTGTTTTCTTCCCAGGCCCCGTTTGCCGTCTCCATAGCCCGGCTCATCAGGTCGGAGGCCTGGCTCATACTCTTGAGCATATTGCTCTGCCGTATTCCGGAAAGACCTAGATCGTCCAGGGCTGTTGTAGCGCTTTTTCCCTTTTCGTCCAGCTGACCCAACCCTGTAATAAAACTCTCAATTGCCTCCGCAGGAGCGCTTTTCCAGACAGATGAAAATTGCTCGGCGCTCATGCCGGAAATAGCGGCAAAACTCTCCAGCTTTTCTCCTCCGCTTGTCACTGCTTTTTCAATGGCGGTCAGAGTCTGGGTCATAGCAGTTCCACCGGCTTCCGCCTGAATGCCCACGGAGGACATGGACGCAGCCAGCGCAAGGATCTCCGGCTCAGTAAGCCCAGCCAGCCTGCCGGCGGCAGCAACTCTCTGGGCCATCTCCGTGATCTCCGTTTCCGTGGTGGCAAAATTATTGCCCAGGGCCACGATCACAGAGCCCAGGTTTTCGTATTTTTCCGCGTCCATGCCGGTGACATTGGCAAATCGCGCCAGCATGGTCGCCGCTTCTTCGGAGGTCATGTTAGTGGCCACGCCCAGGTTAGCCATCGTCACTGTAAAGTCTTCCAGGCTGTCCTTCTGGATCCCCAGCTGTCCTGCCGATTCAGCGATCCCTGCAAGTTCCGTTGCCGTGATCGGGATCTCCGTAGACAGCGTCCTGAAACGGTTTCCCAAATCAGTAAGTTCTTCATCTGACAGGTCTGTAGTCTTTTTCACTCCTGCCATCGCAGATTCAAATTCTTCCGATGCAATAACACATTCCATCAAAGCATCTTTTATTTTGTAAAACGCTTCTGGCAGCTTTTGCGCAGCTAATGCGGCTGCAAGTGCTGTAACTCCTTCTTTGCCTTCCTCTGCCCCAACGCCAAGCCTCGCAAAGGCCTTTTGAAGCTTTCCAGGTTCTTTTTCAGCGTTACTGAGCGCCGCATTGTTTTCTTTTACAGCTGTCTCCAGCTCAACAACTGCAGTTTGTGTTTGGTTTAACTGAGTTTCCCAGCCATTTGTTTTATTATGTACCTTTGCGATTGCCTGCTCTGTCTGTTCCAACTCAGCAGTTAGCTTTTTCTCCGTTTCTGTAAGGCTGTTTTGTTCCGCATTCGTATCCTCAGAAGAGCTCTTGAGCCTTTCCATTTCTCTTTGGTTTTTTTCCAGCTCTCTTGTAAGCTCTACTTTTCTTTTTTGCAGTTTTTCTTCTGTTGCCAGCGCATTCCTAATAACCGCTTCTAGCTGTTCCTGCTTTTCTCTTTGTGTGGCTAACATTTTATTCAGGGCATCACTTTTTGCCGACAGCGCTTCCGTACTGGAAGAGTTTGCTTTATATTGAGCTTCCACCAATTCAAGAGCAGATTTCTGTGCTTTCAACTCTGAATTTATGCGGGAAATCGCCGCTCTGTATTCCGCTTCCCCTTCGATCGCCAGTCTGGTGCTTATCTTTCGTACAGCCATGTTTTTTTGCCCCTTATTTCTTGATTTTTTTGCTTTCCCGTGATATAATTCATTTATAAAGAGAGGGATTTAAATGCTTGGATGGTTCTTGTTTATCGGATGCATTATAGGAACTGTTTTTGTCGCTGCAAGGCAGAGCAAAGAGGCCGTAGCACATTCTACGGCCCCCATTATCTTCGTCTTCAAAGTTCCGGTTTATCTTTTCACATGCGCCCTGACAGTTTTCTTTTTTACGTACTTCTCCGGTAATGGTGATAATTCTGTGCTTTACTGGCTTGTATTTGTTCTAATGCTTCTTTATTCTGTTGCATTTGTAATATACAGAATTTGGTTTCTTTTTAAAAACTACCCCGGGTCAGCAAAATAGCAACAAAATGAGTTGGGATAGAACTATAAAAAGTAGTTTGTGTGAAAGTGCAAACTGCTTTTTTAATCGAATTCATTTTTCTCTTTCGGCGCATACACCCTGTTATTCTCTTCGATCATGTCAAATAAAAGCCCTGGGTTGATCCTCGCAAGTTCTCTCATCGTCAGGTGCAGCACCGTTACTGCGATGTAGGTGAGGTGCGGGATCGTTTCCCGGGCTTTGTTTTTTTTTCATTGAGCTCCGCAAGGCCCAGGTCAATTTCCTCATGGCTTTCCACGTCTCTCCGGTAGCCGAGAGTAATGGCTTCCAAAACCGCTTCCCTGAGCTCGCTGTATTCCAGCGGGTGCATTCTCGGGCTGACGTCCTTTTCTTTAAGCAGTTCTTCGGGCTCACAGCCTTGCTCCCGCCTCAAAAGCTCCCCATCGTTTGCAAGCTGCACGGCAAACCATTTCACGGCTTCAAAACCTTCCTTGCCCGGGTCCTGCACTGCTTCCAGCGCTTTGGAAGCGCCGCCGAATTTTTCAATGGCCCCAAACATAACTTCCATCGAATAATTTAAAGTTTTTTCTTTCCCGTTTATCACGGCGGAAACGGTCCGGTTCATAGATTTTTCCTCCTTCGTTAGCAATTAACTAAAGGCTCCGGATTTTTCCCGGAGCCCTTTCTTAATGGCTAATTTGTTCAAGAGCCCTGTTCAGGCGGCGTGCTCGGAGGCGTGGTCGGAAGCTTTGTCTGAGTGCGGATATACGCGATAGCGTCCTCCTCTTTGTCAAAGACCTTCCGCCGGCGCCAGTCTCCGTTGTCATCGGCAAAAACCGTAAAGCTGGTAGCCGTGGTCTGAAAATTGATGTTGCTGCCTTTGGTCTGGGCGTTATCGTTGCCAAGCGCCGCCTTGGCGCGGGGATAAACATACGTCCGATAATACTTTTTACTGTTTCTCATCAAGGTCTTGTAATATGCAAGGACCCCACGAGGGGCGTTGTCGCTCGTGTTGTCGATGAGCACACCGTCAGTGACCGTACTCCCATAGACGACAGACGCCGCATCGTCTTCCATGTCGTTGGTCTCCATCGCCACTGTGCCGCTTACAAATTCTGAAAGCTGCTCGTCGATCGCATCGTCTGCCGCCAGCTCGCCGCTTGCCATTTGGATCGTCAGATTGGCGGATACGAGTTTCCCGATCACCACGCCCGTCTCTGCACCTTCCGGACAGAAGCAGGGGTATTTTGCTCCAAATGCTGCCATTCAAATCAGTCCTTTCACAAATTTTTTGATTTTAAGTAGTTGTCGTACACGTCTGCGGCGGCCTGTACCGCCTCGTCCATAGCACCCTCATTTGCATCTCGCACAAAAGGCCTTGCCGGCTGGTTCATTTTGCCGAATTCATTGATAAAGCCAATCTCCGCCTCTCTTGTGGTGGTATTGCCCCGCCTGCGGCTGCCTTGGGGATAAACGGAAAGCGCCCTCCCATCGGGAAGACGCCTTACCTTTCCTCGTGTGATGGAGGCTATCATACCTCCGGTACCGTAAACTCCATAGGCCCTGGCTTTCTGACGCTGGGCTTCCTCAATCACATCGGCTTCGGCGCTGAGCATTTCGTCCAGCGCCTCGTTGGACGTTTCTGCCAGCTCTTGCAGACTTAGAGAAAATTCCGCAAGCCCGTCCGTAGAAAACTTAGCCATCTTCTATTCCTTCTGCCGTTTCGCACTCGAAAACGATGTGCCTGCCGTCCTCGTCCGAGGCATTTTCCGTGGCCGGCCAAGTAAAGCCGGCGCTAAAAAGCGCCCGTTTTGTGTCCCTGACGCGCTTTGTCACGTTTTCTCCCAGGGGCGTGAAGAGATGGACCTGCACAAGATACCGCTCATGGACGGGGCCGTCGTCCCCAAAGTCCGCTGCCAGCGTGCTGTAGTTAAACACGTAGTACTGCTTTTCCTTGCCCTGATACACGGCGTTTTCCACCGGATCTCCAAAGGGCAGCAGGGCGTTTCTCAGCTTTTCGTCCACACTTTTGGGAGTGCTGCTCATCTGGCATTCGCCCTCCTTTGCACCTTCAATTCCAGCCAGGCTCCCCGTTCTTCCACGTTGTCAATGCTGATGATCTCATAGGGCACAGGGTCGTCCCCCTTGTAGACCAAGCATTGGGGGGTGACAAGACCCGAGTATCGCATAGTGACCGTGGCAGGTTCCCGGAGCTCCAGCTGCATGGCGGTAAAAGCGTCTGTGCCGTGGGCGTTTACCCACTTCACCATGACGCTTTTCCCTTCGCCAAACACATTCCGTTCCGCTTCCATGGGATAACCTTCCGGATCCGTCGCGCGTTCAAAGATCACGAAACGTGCTCTTGTCCGCAGTTCTCCCGGATTTGCACTTTTACTCATGGACCGCCTCCGGGTCTTCTCCAGCGTGACGCAGGGAAAGCACAAAGCTGTTGATAAGCCTTGCGGCGTTCTGCTCTGCCGTGGCCTGATAACTGCCGGAAAAAGCCATGCCCCGGTTTTCGTAGTACATGGCCCCCAGAGAAAGGATAAACAGGTCATACTGGGCGTTGTTCTGGTACTCCGGGATCCCTGCGGTCCTGGCCTTTGACTTGGCGGCTGCCAGGTACCTGGAAAGATCCTCTCCAGAATCAGGATTCAGGCGCAGATATTCCCCTAGGTCTTTCTCACTTACCATTCGCCGCCACGCTCCTTTTGGCGGAAGCCTTTGCCGCTGCCTTCTTTACCGGCTCGGTTGCGGATTTCTGCTCTGCCGGGTCAGTCTGCGGATCCCCCTCCGGCTCTTTCGGGGGGTCCGCTTTTATTCCCCCGAGGCAGCCTTTACTTTCGCCAGACGGAAAGCGCTCTTCAATTTGATCTGATGGTCGCCCCAGGCGGTCAGGATAAAGTAATACTCACCCTTCTTTCCGTCCTTGTCCGTCTCAAAAATGGTGCCACTGTCATAGTTCTGCTTAGAGTACCGGAAGTCGCCCACCACGGGAGTGGCCGCCCGATCGCAGAAGATCACAGGGATCCCCAGCACATCTTCGGGCTTCTTGCCCCACAGGTCGGTGGCTCCGTTGGCAAGAGTGCGGATCGCGGCGTAGTAATCCTGCTTGCGCATCACGCAGGTAGCGTTGGCCGCAAAGCTCTCCGGCAGGTCAGCCCAGGCGTTAAGGATCGCCTCGATGAGGTCGGCGCCCTCCACGGTCTTGATCTCCGTCACGCCTCCGGTACCGGCTGCGTAGAAGCTCATATGCTTATGCGTTGCATCGTAAGCTCCAGTACCGGTAGCAGGCGCAAAGGCTCTCATCTTTTCCTTGATGGCGATTCCGGAACGCAGGGCCGATTCAACGGTCGCAACCAGATTTGTATCGGTGCCGTGCAGCACGGTATCCTTCACGGTGCAGAAAATTTTGGTCTTAAAGCGCCCATAGGAAACGGTGTCGCCCTCCATGGCGATCTCCTTGGCGGTCCCCTGGTCGGTCACGTCCGCCAGATCGGAATCCTCGATGGAAAACAGCAGCTTGGGTTCCTCCAAGCCTGAGATCTGGCTGACTGGCTCCACCCGGCGCAGGGCGTTCTCTTCTACGGGCTCGGTGATCAGCTCACTGCTCACGTTTGTGGGCAGCAGGTTTTCTCCCTTGCCCAGGTCGGCGGTGGCATTGGGGATCGCACCCAGTCCTTCATAGGCCTTGCGCATGTCGCCGCCGGTCAGCGCCGCCCGGTAAAAGGCGGCCTTGGCCTTCACCTTCTTTTCGATCTCGGAGCTTTCACCGGTCTCGTTCCGCCGCTTTACCGCCTCTTTCTGGGCGGCTTCCATGACGTCGTGCTCCGCTTTGAGCATGTTAAAGCGCTTCTGGAGTTCCTTCTTGTGGGTCTCCTTGGCCTCCAAGTCCTCCAACTTCACGGTGGGATCCCCGGCCTTTTCGGTCAGCCATTCGGCATCCGCCCGGATCGCCTCCTGCATTCCGGCCATCTTTTCCTTCAGTTCAAACAGTGTAGTCATGTGTCTTCAATCCTTTCCTTCCAAAATTTTTTTGTTTTCCCGGAGCAGCTCTTCCCGCCGCTTCTGTTCCTCTGCTCTCATCTGCGCGGTCTTGCAGTAGTTCGATAAGGCTTTCACCAGGTCGGGCTGCCCGCTGAGATCAGCCGCAAGGATCACTTCCATCGCCGCTTTCACATCAGCAAAGTTCTTTGTCACCCCGGCGCCCCGCTGGGCAGGTACAGCCACAAAGGAAAACTCGTAGGCGTCCGTCGGGTCCTTCAGTTCCCCGACGCACAGCTTGCCGTCGTACTTCGTTCCCTTTTTATGGCCCCCGGGGCAGCCGCCCCACCCCATTTCTTCGCCGCAAATCGAGCAGCTCACCTCTTTGATGGCCACCCCCACGGAGACTTCTTTCAAAATGCCTCCCTCGATGGCGTCGATAATGGGCTGGTTCTCCTCAGTCCTCAGCATGTAGGCGCTGCCGCGCAGTAGACACAGCGGCTCACTCAAGCTGTTCTTTCCCGTTGTTTCCTCCACCTGCACGCGGTACAGTCGGGCAATCTGCCCCTTTGCCTCCCACTCGTGGTCAAAGATCCCGGTCTTTCCCACAAAAAGACCGGCGAGCTTATTAAGCGAGTCTCGGGTAAAGCGCTCGTTGTCCCTGTCTACCTCGTTGTCGCAGAGGATCACGGAAAAGCAATAGACCTCTTCCGGCGTAAGCTCTTTCCTGGTGTATTGGTTGATCAACCCGATGTCAGCGGAAGCATCGGCCGCTTTCAGGCTGAGAACTGACGATTTTTCAAGCCTCTTCATCTTGAATTTCCTCCCTTTTTCCAGCCAGGACCTGCGGCTTCGCATTCACCGTATATTCCAGTGTCGCAAGATCCTGGGAAATCATTGCTTTTCTACCTGTACCACCCGGCAGCGGGGGCAGGTTCCGCTCGTACCGAATCTCGTCCGGGGTCTTCCAGGCGCTACGCACAGCCTTGTAATCCACTTCGGCCTGGGTGGCGGCGTCTGCCCGAAGGATCGAATCCATGTTAAACTTAAAGTGATACCCTTTTCGCCGCTGCTCTGCGGTGAGCAGCTTGCGGTTAAGCTCCTGCTCGTAAGCGGTGACGATGGGCAGCATGGTCAGCATCAGAAATTCCAGCATCTGTTGTTCCTGGGAATTAAAGGAAGTGTCCGAATAGTCGCCCAGCAAATGTGGAGGAATGTTATAGACCATGGCCACCTTTGACCGGGTGATTTTCTCCACCTCAAAGAGCTTGCTGTCTACCGGGGAAAGATTCAGGCTTTTTGCGGTCACGCCGGATTCCAGCAGCAGGATATTACCGGAGGTCTCCCGGTAGGTCTTCATAAAATCTTCGACCATCGTTTTTTTCTGTTCTTCCCCCAGAGTGGCCGGAGCTTCCAGCACCACCGCGGCGTTTACCCCCTGTTTCAGCTGCTTTACAGAGAATTTTTGAATTTCCTCCGCGTAACTGACGGTGCCCTGCAGCACGGACACCGGGCTGATCCCAGAAAAACCGTTAGTGGAGATAAAGGGGATATGGATCAGATAGTAATTGTGCATGTAGACCTGCCGCCCTGTTTCCAGCAAAACGCTGTACCACAGCTCCCCGGAATCTGTATTGAGGATCGGCTGCACCCGGGCGGGGTCCAGAATGTCAAGGCGATCCAGCTTCCCGTCCGCCCTCTCCACCTTAAGGGCATAGGCGTTTCCGGCGGTTCCTCGGCAGGATTCCAGGGTCTTGAAAAAATTGCAGCTGGTCATGCTGGGATTGGGAGAAAAGCTGATCAGATCATTCAGCTCGTTTTTTACGGCCTTTGAGCCCTGATACAGCTGAATTGGCATGGCAGACAGGGAATTGGAGATCCTGGAAACCGCGGAGAACAGCAGTTCGCTGTTGCGCATGGTGTAGTCCCCCCGGCTCCAAAAAACAGAGCGCCCGCTTGACATGCGCTCCGCACTGTGCCGGAGGATTCCGCTTTCTGCCGCGGCTTTCAGGATCCGCTTTCTCCGGTACTCTTTAATTTTCGATGCAATACTCATTCCACCACTCCCTATTTCAGGTTGATCACCGTGGTCAGCTTTTTATCCGGCGAAATTGACAGCGCGTTTTTGCGCAGATATTCCGTATGCGCGCAGAGCAGGGCGGCAAATCCGTCAATTTTCCGGTATTTGTTCTGCTTTGTGGGCAGATAGGTGGCATTCGGCCCCCGCTTCGTCAGCCTGACATTACCCAGATACCAGTTCAGAATACGGTTGTTGTTGTGGACGATGTTCCCGTCCAGGAATCGCTCCTTCAGGTGATCCATGGGGGCCGTCAGGGTCAATTCTCCCTGGCGCACCTCGTCTAGCGCAAATCCGCTTTCTCGCATGGCCTGGATCAGCATAAACGCCTTGGCCGGGTCGTACCCGATGCTGTCGATCCTGTATATTTTCCGCATTTCCAAAAACCACCTATACACCAAGTTATAATCCACATATTCCCCCGGCACGATCGTCAGCCAGCCCTTTTCCACCAAAAAGCCCCAGTCCAGCTTCTCGTGGTCGTCCCTCACCTTTTTCTCCGGTACCCACGAGTGTTCCAGGACAAAAAACCTGTTTTCCGGCAGCGGAAAATCCAAACAGGCGGCAGTAAAGTCCTCTGTTTCAGAAAGATCGAATCCGCCGTAGCACAGAGCGCCTTTCAGCCGCTCCGGGTCGATTTCCCCGTTGTTTTTCCGGATCACGGCGATGTCGAGGAAAGAAAGCTCGTCCACATTGGTAAAGACGTTTAACTGCTTGTTGATAAAGTTGCTGCGCTCCGCCGGAATGGCCTTGACCCGATCCCACTCGTCCATCATGTCCTCGAGGTTCAACAGCGCCCCCAAGGAGGGATTGGCCTTGCCCCAGCAGGCGGGATTCCCGGGATCGTCGCTCTCGTCGATCTCGTCGATGTACACGAAGGTCCTGTCTGCCGCTCGCTGGGAAATGGCCCCGGAATCGTCCAGAATATCGCACCCCAGCACGTAAAAGTCCATCAGAGGGCCGTCGATGACAGGGCCCATGGTGGTGATGTATAAGATCATGGGCTGCTTGCGCTTTTTGAGCTTGCCCTTGATGACGTTGATCAGCTTATAGTCCCTGTACTCCTGGATCTCATCGAAAACCCCCATGTGGACGTTTCTCCCGTCCAGGTTCCGGCTGTCAGAGGCCAGAGGCTGAAATTTGCTGTGGGTCTTGTCAAAAAACACGCCCTGCTTTGTCACCCGCACGTGCTTTGACAATACAGGGCTCGCCTCCATCTGGGCGGCAGCTTCGTTAAAAATGATTCGGGCCTGGTCTTTGGCGTTTGCCAGGCAGTAGATCTCCGCGCCGCGTTCATTGTCCTTCGTCAGGCAGTAGGCGGCGTTTCCGGCGATCATGGTGGATTTTCCATTTCCCTGCCCCACGATGATGATCCCCTCGCGAAACCGCCGGTATCCGGTTTTCCGGGAGATCCAGCCGAACAGGTTGGCTTCGATAAAGTGCTGCCAAGGCAGCAGCTCCATTTTGTCATAGTCGCCCTTAGTGGGCTTCAAAAATTTCTCTATAAACCGAATCGGCCGGTATCCCTTTTCCAGGTCGAATTCCCAGGGGTAAGACGGATCCGAGAAGGAGCTCTTCAGCTCGTTTATAAACCTCTGGCACACCTGAACCCGCCGCTTTCCCGACACGATCTTTCCGGCAACCACATCGGCGGCGAAACGGTACGCCAAGGAATTTGTGATCTCCTCTGGAATCTTAGAAGGCGTCAAACTCATCGCCTGCTTCTCTCTCGCTGTCTCCGAGCACCGCATGAAGCTGCTTCATAACCGCCAGAAAATTTTTGGTGTATGACACATGCAAATCGGCAGCAGCGGTCTTTTTCTTTCCCTTTTGGTTCTGGCCGTTCTGGTAGTCTTCCTCATATCCGTTTTTGGTGATATCCCTTTCCAGCCTGTCGATAGTGATTGCAAGGAAGGCGGCTCTGGCGATCTCTTTTCCGGCAAGCTTCAGCTGCTGTTCGGGGGCACCCTCAAAAAGCTTCCAAATTCGCTTAAATTCGGCCCGGATTTCCTTGTCATCGGGCAAATCTTTCGCAAATTTTGCCGCTAAATTCTCCGCCATTTCGGTTCCGCCCCCTTTCAAAATCTTCGCGCGCGAACACCCCCCTTGAAAATCAGTCTCGGTGCAAGGGAAGGAGGGCACGCGGTTACGGCGGCACCCGTCTTAAACTTTTTGGGTAGGGGGGTACTCTCCGCTCGCCGCCGCGCTCAAGCCTCCTCTTTGTCAGTCCCGTCCGAAATCCGGATCACCCGCACTCCCTTTGGCTTGTGGACTGCCTTACGAGGCTTGGTCTCCTCGTGGCAGTTCCAGCACAGGCTCTCCAGGTTGTCAAGCTCCAGCGCCAGCTCCGGAAAGTCGGCAATTGGCTTGACATGGTGTACCTCCGTTGCCCTACGTATTCTTTTTTTTCGCAGACACTCCTGGCAGAGGTAATGATCCCGATGCAGGGCCATTGTCCGGAGCTGCCGCCAAGCCGGCCAGTGGTAGAAGCCCTGCTTTTTCAGTTCGTTTTTTTCACCGTTGTTTTTTTCCGGGTGGTATCCTGCTCTCATCTTCTCCTCACCGGTTGGAGCCTCTGTCGCTCTGATTTCATGGCAGTGTATTGATTACCCCCAGCTCGGGTGGGCTTCAACCGGATCTGCCGATAGGTCTCTGCGTTTATCATCTCGATACAGCGGCCAGAATAGATACATACCGGCCGCACACAGAAATGCACCCCGCAGCGCTGGTAGTCATCATAAACACATGTCGCAGGATACGGACAGCAATCCATAGGCTTCACCGCTTTCAAGCATGACAAAAGCACCCTGGAACCTAAGGAACCAGAATGCCTTTGCCGCTACGCTCTTTTTACGAAAGGAGATTTTGAGCCGCCCTCTTAGACTGGCTCTATTTTCATTATATCGTGACATTTGTGACATTTGTGACAAGTGTGACATTATTTTATTTTTTGCAGGATACGGCAATAAAATTGCCGGGCAGAGTCCTCAGAATATCTATGCCCCATCTTCGCCGCCACAGCCGACCATGAGTATCCCCGCAGCGCCCGGTAAGTAACGATCCTGCGCTGCCGGCTGTTCGGCAGCCCTGCCACAAAGGCCTCAATATCTGCCTTTTGCTTCTTGAGCCCCTCCAGACGGGCATGGAGATCGGGCGGCGTTCCCTGGATCGTGACCGAGTGCTGGGTGTAGGGATATTCCGTGCTGCTTGCAGATACCGTATCGCTCACTCCCCGGCGCAGCTGTTCCGTCAGCTCCTGGATCTCAGCGCACAGGTCAGGATATTGCTCCAACTGATCTTTTGTCATAGGCTGCTCCTTTCTTTTGCTCTTTGCCGGAAGAACTTGAGGTTAATGCTTTCCTCGTGGATCTCTTCCTCCAGCAGCATACATCTTGCATTTCTGGCCATCAGCTCCGCCATGCCCCGCACAGGGGAAGCCCTGGCCTTTTCAAGACCGGCTTTCAGTATCGCAAGGCGGCGCTCCGATTCCTCCGCCATGCGGTTGTAGTCAAAGGGTTCAAAGATCTTCATAGGCTACTTCAAATCCATCATCACCCCACAGTTGGGGCAATAGTTAGGGTACATAACAAGCATATGTCCTTGCCCACACTGCGAACAAGTGATGATTCCTTCCCTATTTTCCCACCGCCCATGCACCACCGGGGCAACGTCGGCGGCGGGAAAATCAGCTACCATAAACTTCATAATGGT
>CAZXLM010000049.1:0-18285 GCA_964642055.1 uncultured Acutalibacter sp.
CGCCGTGGTGCTTGCCGGTCAAGGCCTTCAGGGTCTCCGCCAGCCCGATAAAGCCCACGGACAGGGTGCCGTGCTTCAAAATTTCCGCCACGGAGTCGAACCGACCCAGCTTGTCGGAATCGATCCACACGCCCTGCCCCATGAGGAAGGGATAATTATAGGCTTTTTTGCTGCACTGGATCTTGAAACGGTGCAGCAGCTGCTCGATGCACAGGTCGATGCGCTGATCCAGAATCTCATAGAATTTCTTTACGTCGCCCTTGGCCTCAATGCCGATACGGGGCAGGTTGATGGACGTAAAGCTCAGGTTGCCTCTGCCGCAGGTAGTCTCGTGCTTTCTGTCGTACACGTTGCCCATGACGCGGGTACGGCAGCCCATGTAGGCAATTTCCGTATCGTAATCGCCGGGCTTGTAATACTGAAGATTGAAGGGAGCGTCGATAAAACTGAAATTGGGGAACAGACGCTTGGCGGATACCCGCATGGCCAGCTTGAACAAATCGTAATTGGGATCCCCCTCGTTGTAGTTGACGCCCTCTTTGACTTTAAAAATCTGCACCGGGAAAATGGGGGTCTCCCCATCGCCCAGGCCGTCCTCCGTAGCCAGCAGCAGATTGCGGATCACCATTCTGCCCTGCTCGGAGGTGTCGGTACCGTAATTCAGAGAGGAGAAGGGCACCTGAGCGCCGGCTCTGGAGTTCATGGTATTCAGGTTGTGGACCAGGGCTTCCATGGCCTGGAACGTGGCGTGATCGGTCTCCCGCCAGGCGGTCTCCCTGGCGTAAGCGGCCGCGTCGGACGCTTCCTCCTCGGTGATCTCCTCAAAACCGTTTTCTCTCTGATGACGGGGCAGGTACTCGGTGAATTTTTCGCCGTATTCCTCTGCCTTATCCATGGGCACCCAGCTTCCCAGATCCTCCTTCGCTGCTTCTACCAAGGCCTTGGCATCGCCGTAGGGCAGGCCCTTCTGCACCTGTAAAAACGCGGTCATGGCCTTGAAATACTCCTTGGAGTAGGTCTTATCCACGCCCTGAGCCATAGCGTAATCAAAAATCGGCACGCTCTGGCCGCCGTGCATTTCATTCTGGTTGGCCTGAATGGCGATGCAGGCCAGAGCCGCATAGCTGCGGATATCGTTTGGCTCGCGAAGATAACCGTGACCGGTGGAAAACCCGTCCTTGAACAGCTTGATCAGGTCTATCTGGCAGCAGGTCTCAGTCAGGGTGTAAAAGTCCTTGTCGTGAATATGGATATCACCATCGATATCCGCTTTGGCGATCTCAGGCGGGATCACATATTTTTCATAGAAGCTCTTTGCGCCCTCAGAACCGTATTTCAGCATGGTGCCCATAGCGGTATCAGCGTTGATGTTGGCGTTTTCCCGCTTCAGGTCGGAATCCTCGGCGGAAACAAAGGTCAGCGCGGAATAGATCTTGACCAGCTCGTCGTCCATTTCACGGATCTTCTGATGCTCGGCCCGATACAAAATGTAGGCCTTGGCGGTCTTTGGGTAGTCCGCGGCGATCAGTTCTTCCTCCACCAGGTCCTGGATCTGCTCTACGGAGGGAATATTTTTCATTTTGTTCAGCTTTTCCACCACGTTGCCCGTCAGCCTGTCCAGCTCCTCTTCGCTGAACTTTTCCGTGGCGTTGCGCACATTGGCCTTAAAAATGGCGGCGCGAATTTTTGCCGCGTCGAAAGGCACCTTTTCTCCGCTTCTCTTGACAATGGACTTCAACATTCCCAAACCAACCCTTCTCTAAATCTATATCTGCGCCTGTCAATAACGGTCAACCCCCAAAAGAGGAGATCCCATTGATGCTTTGATACTCCCGCAGATTGGGAGAGCGATTCCTATTATATGCTCGGGAACGTTTTATGTCAATACAATATATGGTAGTTTTTTCATATTTTTTTAGAAAAGAAGCCCAAAATATACCGTCTTCCAAAGTGTTTCACAACAGCTTGAAGGACGGTATTTCCAGACGCTGTATAGCTTTTTTACGCTTCCTCAGAATGTTCCACGATACCGATCCCCAGCTCGTCCAGCTGTGTCTGCTCCACAGGGGAAGGGGCTCCCATCATCACGTCTTGGGCGCTCTTGTTCATGGGAAAAGCAATGACCTCCCGTATGGATTCCTCGCCTGAAAGCAGCATGACCATTCTGTCCACGCCGGGGGCAATGCCCGCGTGGGGAGGTGCGCCGTAACAGAAGGCGTTGTACATGGCGGGGAACTTCCGCTTTACGTCCTCCTCGCCCAGGCCCACCAGTTCAAAGGCTTTCACCATGATCTCCGGATCATGGTTCCGCACGGCGCCGGAGGAAAGCTCAATGCCGTTGCATACCAGGTCGTACTGCTCTGCCAGGAGCGTCAGGGGGTCAAGCTCGCCCCGCTCTGCCTTTTCCAAGGCTTCCATACCGCCGGAGGGCATGGAGAAAGGGTTGTGGCAGAATTCCAGCTTTCCGCTTTCCTCCCCGATCTCATACATGGGGAAGTCTACGATCCAGCAGAATTCATAGCGTTCCTTATCCATATGGCCTTCGCAGGCCGCGCCTAAGAATTTCAGGGCTACGCCGGCAGTCTTCTGGGCTTCTGTCTTTTTGCCGGCGGCCAGCATGACCAGGGAATTGGGCGCAAGGCCCAAAGTCTCCGCCAGCTTTTGGGCCAAGGCCGGGTCAGCGTTGATAAACTTAGCGATGCCGCCTGCGACGGTCCCCGCTTCGTCCAGCTTGAACCAGTAGGGCTTCCGCCCGGCCTGCACCTCCACGTCCTCGCAAAGCTTGTCGATCTGTTTCCGGGTCAAAGCACAGTTTGACACAGGCACAGCTTTGATAACGGCGTTCTCAAAGGGGCCGAAGCCGCAGCCCTTCAAAAGCTCGGTCACATCGGAGACCCGCAGATCGATGCGAAGGTCCGGTTTGTCCGTGCCGAATTTCTCCATAGCCTGCAAGTAGGGGATACGCTGGAAGGGAGACTGAGAGGCGGTGTGGTACGCGCCATATTCCGCAAACACCGGAGGCAGTACCTGTTCCATCACGGCGAACACGTCCTCCTGACCTGCAAAGGCCATCTCCATATCCAACTGGTAAAATTCCCCGGGAGAGCGGTCGCCTCTTGCGTCCTCGTCCCGGAAGCAGGGCGCGATCTGAAAATATTTGTCAAAGCCGGAGGTCATCAGCAGCTGCTTGAACTGCTGGGGCGCCTGGGGCAGAGCGTAAAACTCCCCCGGGTGTTTTCTGCTTGGCACCAGATAGTCCCTGGCCCCCTCCGGGGAAGACGCGGTAAGAATGGGCGTGGTGATCTCCAGAAAGCCCTGTTCTTCCATGGCCCGGCGCAGGGCGGAAACCACCTGGGAGCGCATAGTAAGATTTTTCTTTACCTGGGGGTTACGCAGGTCCAGATACCGGTATTTCAGCCGCTGGGTCTCGTCCGCGTCCCGGGAGAAATTGATCTCAAAGGGCAGCTCGTTATACCGGCAGCGGCCCAACACCTCAATGGTTTCCGGCACGATCTCGATGTCTCCGGTGGGGATCTTGGGATTTTTGTTCGTGCGCTCCCGCACCTTTCCCGTCACTTGGATCGTTGTTTCCTTGTTCAAGCTTTTCACCTGGCGCAGAAGTTCTTCCGTTTCCACCACCGCCTGGGTGACGCCGTAAAAGTCCCGAAGGACCAGGAAGCCGATGTTGCCTCCCACCTCCCGCAGATTTTCCAGCCAGCCCGCCAGGGTCACGGTCTTTCCCGCGTCGGAAAGCCGAAGCTCCCCGCAGGTATGGGTCCTGTACTTTGTCATTGCAGTTTCTTCCTTTCCGATTTTTTATTTTGGATTCCAATTTTTACAGACTGTTTTGCCCACATGGCCCGCTTGCTCCTGACGCCGGCAAAACTTTACCACCCTGTCCCTGTTGTATCTCTGTACGACAGCAAACAGCAGGTCAAAGACAGCGCCCGCCAAAGAGGTGATAAGAAACACGGCAAAAGAGCCAAACCAGATGGAAGCTGCCAGAGGGGCAAAACTCAGCAGCGCGTTGACCTCATGGACCAGTTCTGCCTGGCACATGGTCCGGGCGATTTCCTCCCAGGTGTGCTTTTGGCTGGAAAAGCTTTCCGGCGCATAAGTAGGCAGCCTGTTTTTCCATTTCTTCACCCGCAGGAACCGGTACAGTTTCTGCTCCCAGGGACGGAGCCGGTACCACTTTCGGGCGTAATCCGCCCGGTTTTTCATCACCAGGTTGAAGATCCACCCCACCAGCAGCCGCATGATAAAATGATAGGCTATGGTACCAAAAGTGACAGCCAGAGTGAGCCAGATATCCCGGGCAAAGCAGCAAAACAGCACGCCGGACAGAAGCGCCGCCGCCAGACTGGCTACCGCCGTGGTCTTCATCACTTTGGGCATAGTGTTCTCCTTCCCCGCCGCCCGTCAAAAGCTCAAATCTTCCTGGGCGGTGGAAGCGGTGAGGTAATCGTCGATAAAATCTTCGCCGATGGAGATCTTTCGCTTTTCCCCGGTCCGCATGTTTTTCAGCTCCGCCTTGCCGTTTTGCAGCTCATCGTCCCCCAGCACCAGCGTGTAGGCGGCGCCTATCTTGTCCGCGTATTTCATCTGGGCCTTCAGGCCCCGGCCGCACAGGTCGCAGTCGGCAGAAACGCCGCATTCATGGAGCTTATTGATAAGCTCCATCGCCTTTTCCAGCGCTTCCTCCCCGATGGAGGCCACATAGACCTCGCAGCGGACGGGGGCGGGAAATTCCACGTTCTGCTCCTCCAGGGCCAGCATGATGCGGTCCAGGCCAAGTCCAAAACCCAGGCCGGGGGTGGGGCTGCCGCCCAGCTCTTCCACCAGGCCGTCATACCGGCCGCCGCCGCCCAGGGCAAAGCCCAGGCTTTTTGAGGGGAACTCAAACACGGTGCGGGTGTAGTAATCCAAGCCCCGCACCAGGCCGGGATCCAGTTCAAAGGGGATCCCCAGGCCGGTGAGATACTTCTGCACCTGCTCGAAATGGGCCCGGCAGTCTGCGCAGAGATAGTCGGTTATTCTGGGCGCGTCCTTGGCGATCTCCCCGCAAACCGGGCTTTTGCAGTCCAGAATGCGCATGGGGTTCCGGTCAAGCCTGGAAAGGCAGGTCTCGCAGAGCTGGTCTTTATAGGCGGTAAAATATTCCTTCAGAGCCTGATGATAGTTCTTCCGGCACTCCGGGCAGCCGATGGAATTTAATTGCAGGCCTACGTCCGTCAGCCCCAGCCTGCGCAGGGCGGAGAGGCCCATGGCAATAACCTGGGCGTCCGCCGCGGGCTCCGCCGCGCCGAACAGTTCTACGCCAAACTGATGCAGCTCCCGCAGCCGTCCGGCCTGAGGCTTTTCATAGCGGTAGCAGGCGGTAGTGTAATACAGCTTCACCGGGTATCCGGCGTTGTAAAGGCCGTTTTCCAGCATGGCCCGCACGGCTCCAGCGGTGCCCTCCGGCCTTAAAGTAATGGAGCGCCCGCCCTTGTCTTCAAAGGTATACATCTGCTTTTCCACCACGTCGGTGGTATCCCCCACGCCCCGCAGAAACAACTCGGTGTGCTCAAAAACCGGAGTGCGTATCTCGGCAAAGCCGTTCAACTCCGCCTCGCTGCGGAGCACGCTTTCCATAAGCTGCCATTTTTCAGAGGACGTCCATTGGCCATCGCTTTTTCCGCCGGGTACGATATCCTTTGTCCCCTTGGGTGCTTTTGTGATAAGTTCCATAGTGTTTCTCCTTTTCTTCCGCCGGTTTCCCAGCCTTACTTTCCGCTTCCTATTTTTCCCGTTGTCTGAAAACGGCGTTCATACTTCCTGAGGGAGCTTTCCAGCGCCGCCAAAGCGTCCAAGCCCAGAGAATCCGCCAGGCACAGCAGGGAAAACACGCAGTCTCCCAGCTCTTCCTCCATGCTGGGCACGGGCTCTACCGACCTTGTGCCGTACTCGGAAGCCTTCAAAAGTTCCTTGGAAAGCTCCCCCGCCTCGGAACTGAAATCCAGGAACCTTACCCAGGGCTCCCGGCTCATTCCATGGCTTTCAGCAAATTTTGCCACTGTCCTTTGGGTCTCTCGCATAACCGTCTCCCTTTCCGCCCTTCCTTTACAGGGTAACGCCTGATAAAAAAGAAAGACCCTCTCCCACCGGCCAGGCCGGATCAGGGACGAAGGTTTTCTCCGTGGTGCCACCCTAATTCAAAAGCGGTCATAGGACGCACTGCTCCCAGAAGGGGCCGCCGGAGCGTCTTCCGCTTTCCTTAGTTTTCCGATTCAATTTCGACTCTGCGGGCGTCTTTCTCCCTTAAGTCCTGAAGGGGGCTCCCAGCAGAAAACGCGCTCAGCGCCTTCTGCCCCCTCTCTCTGACAGGCATTCCGGGTTACTCATCCCGCGTCTCTGCCGTATTTATCAAGCCGGACAGCATTCTGCGCCGTTCGCCGATATCCTGCATTATACCCCGGACCGGACTGTTTTGCAAGCCCGCCGGGAAAATTTTATCCCTTGACGATATCCCGCCAGTCCAGGTCGCCCCGCTCCAAGCCGTGGATCAACACCTCCGCCGTGGCGATATTGGTGGCCACCGGGATATTGTGCATGTCGCACAGGCGCAGCAGATTCATATCGTTGGGCTCGTTGGGCTTAGGATTCAGCGGGTCCCGGAAAAACAGCAGCAGGTCGATCTCATTGCAGGCAATGCGCGCCGCGATCTGCTGGTCGCCGCCCTGGGTACCGCTCAGAAAGCGCTGAAGCTTCAGTCCGGTGGCCTCTGACACCATTTTACCGGTGGTGCCGGTACCGCAAAGTGTATGACGGCTGAGTATACCGCAGTACGCGATGCAGAACTGCACCATCAATTCCTTTTTGGCGTCATGAGCCGTCAATGCAATATTCATCTAGCAACTCCTCCTTTAATGTGTAAAAATATTACAAATTCTCCCAAAAGATCTTGTTCCTGCAATGTCCAAACGCCGCCCTGCAGGACCAAACGCTGTCCTACAAAGCCAGCGGGATATTCTCTCCTTCCAGTCTTCCGGCCATTCTGCACAGCGCCATCATGCCCGCAGAAGCTTCCCGGGCCTCTTTCCCCTTCAAAAATGCGGCGGCAAGAGAAAAATCTTCCGGCACAACTCCAAACAGCCGTACCCCTGCGGCATCGATCACGCCGTCCAGGTCGCTGTAAACGCCGGTCTCGTCAAAAAATTCCCCATTAAAGCGGTTGATCACCAGCCGCCGGTCTTCTACGGAAAGCTTTTTCAGCAGCCCGTCCGCCGCGTTGGCGCCCCGGGCGCATACCGGGTCCGGATTGCACACGATCAGCGCTCTGTCCGCCGCACAGGCCGCAGAACGAAAGCCTCCCCCCACTCCCGCAGGGGAATCCAGCAGTACATGGTCATAGTACCGCTTCAATAGCGGCACCAGCTTCCGCATGACCCCGGGACGTATCATATTTTCTCCCGAGGAAGGAGCCGGCAGCAAAAACAGCCCTTCTGTCCCGGCGCAGGGATAAATGGCCTCCGCAGGGGCGCATCTGCCGTAAACCACGTCCGAGATATCAAATACAAGGTTTTCTTCCGTGCCGGTCATTCGGTCAAGGCTTCGCAGTCCGGCATCGCAGTCGATCAACAAGACCCGCCGGCCCTTCCCGGCCAGAGCGCGGCCCAATCCCACGGACACGGTGGATTTCCCCACGCCGCCCTTTCCAGATGTAATGACAGTTGAAACACCCATAGCAATGTTACCTCGTCAGTCTATCTTAGCACACTGAAAGCACTTTGTCAAAAACAAATATTAATTTTATGAAATTATGTGGTATTTGTATAAAAATTTCTTTGTTTCTTTGGCGTTCTGGAACCCGTCAGCCGCTGTCGGGATAGTAAGGCGAATTGGGCTTCCTCCCATCACCGGAGCTGCCGGCCGACGGAGAGCTTTCCGGTGGAGCGCTGCTTTCGGGCGCGGAAGATGCTTCCCCGGTAAAGGGCACGGTAGGGATATCCCCTTTGCGGATATCCTCTGGGACGTCGGAATTCACAGTGGAAGAGGGCTCGCTGGAAGGATTGCTGCCGGAAGACGTCCCGTCTTCCAGGGCGGAGTTTAAAAACTCTTCCTTCTTCGCTTCCTCCTCCCGGGCTTTTTCCTGGTCCAGCTCTTCTTTCGTCTTCAATACCTCGCCCTTGTCATCGACCAGGTCGCCGTTCTGGTTATAGCGGTTGCCCTCCTCGTCCCAGGTATAGAAACCGAAATACTGGTCCAGGATATCCTTCGCTACGTTCTGGGCATAAGGGCCCTTGTTGCCGTGCTCCATCATAACCGCAACCACAATTTCAGGGTCGTTGGCAGGCGCGTAGCAGATAAAGCTGATGTTCGCCTGGGTCCCTCCTTCGTCCGGATTGTCGGAGGTTTCGGCGGTACCGGTCTTGCAGGCGATGGTCACAGGGTAATCGCCGAATACGTCGGAAGCCGTGCCGTAAGCAGCGGTGCCGATCATTCCCTCCCGGACGATTCCCAGCACATCGGAGGAAAGGCCGGCGTCATACAGCTCCACAGGCTGATATTCCGACAGGGTCTCCGCTCCGGAATAATCCGTCACCTTGTGGAGAAAATGGGTCTCCAGCCGCTTGCCCCCGTTTGCCATAGTGGCACAGTAGGCCGCAAGCTGAATGGGGGTGAACATATTGTCCGCCTGGCCGATAGCGGCCTGGGCGGTCATGCCGTCCAGCCAGTCTTCGCCGTGGCGCTCTCTGTAATCCTGAGGATTGGCCAGAAGGCCGGTGGCCTCCCCAAGCTCCACGCCTGTTTCCTCTCCCAGACCGAAATACTGAGCGTAAGCGTCTATCTTTTTGATGGTCAGATCCAGACCCACGTTACAGAAATAAACGTTGCAGGATTCCGCCAGGGCGCTGTACACGTTTTTCGGCCCCCAGTCGCTCAGGCATTTCAGTTTCAGGGCGGTGCCCGGGTCATCGCCGTATACGAAAGTGCCCTCGCAGTCATAAGTGGTGCCGGCGCTGACGACTCCCTCCTGCAAAGCGGCCAGAGCCACCATGGGCTTGAACACTGAGCCGGGAGTATACGCCCCGTCCAGCGCCCGGTTCAGCAGGGGCTCTCTTTCATCGCTGCTCATGCGGCTGACATATTTGTCGTCAGAGACATATAGATTCATGTCGTAGTTGGGATAGGAGGAATCCACCAGCACGCCGAAATCCTTGGCGTCCAGCACCACCACGGCGCCGGAGTGGCAGTCCCGGGCAAGGGTGTTTCCCTCGATGTTCTTTTTCAGAGACAGATTCGCCACCCGCTGCAGATCGGAATCCAGTGTGGTATACACCGTATTTCCTTCCTCCGGCTGCACGGTAACGGCCGTGCTTTTCACCGCGCCGGATTCGTCCACATAAATGGTTTCCAGGCCCCGGCTGCCTCGAAGTTCCGTTTCAAAGGCTTCTTCAAAACCACCTCTGCCGGTAACGTCGGCCCACTTGTAGCCGGACAGATTTGTTTCATAGTCATAGGCCGTACCGTCCTCTTTAGACTGCTCGTACTCAGCCTGGGACCGGGAACCCACATGGCCTGTCACATGGGGCGCCAGCGTGCCGTCATTTCCGTAATACCTGGCCACAGATTCCCTGACTTCAACGCCCTTCCATTCCTCCGCTCTCTGGCTGATGATGCCCACCGTTTCCGCTGACACATCTTCGGCAAACACATAGGGAGAAGTCCGGCTGTACCCGTCCTGCACCATGGAATACCGCACAGAGGCCACGTTCCGGGTGTCCTCGCTGGAAAATCCCACACAGTCAAATTCCCTTGCAAGCTCCGCAATGCATTCGTCCGCAGTGGCGTAATCCGCCAGGTTCAGCAGCTCCCGCAGGGCGGCGATCTCGTCCTCCTGCCCCTCGGCGAACTGGTAGGCTCCGTCTTCGTCCAGCTCAATAGGCAGTCTGTCCCGCCATTTTTCTCCGTATTCCTCCATCAGGTCGATGACCTTGATAATGGTGATGTTGCGTTCCTCGTACACCTCGTTCAAGCGGTTGAACACAATGTTGTAGCTGATCCTGTTTCCGGCCAGCACCTTGCCGTTGCGGTCCAGTATCTGGCCCCGGGCCGCCTCCAGCTCTATAGCGTCGGTCCGGTCGCTCAGGGCCTGTTCTTCAAACTGATCGCCCTCCAGCACCTGCCACTGAAACAGGCGGAACTCATAGCCGAGAAAAATTGCCGCCAGCAGCAGGATACAGAAGACATAGCGTCCTTTTTTTCCGAATTTGGGCAGCTTCATAAGCGAAAAATACCTTTCTCCGTCAGTTCTCCTGCGTGCGGACAGCCTGAGACAAACCACGGTTCAGCAGATACGTCAGGGGAACAAAAATCATGGTGTAAAAATATTTGGGCAGATAGTGGTGAACAAACGCGTAACCCGGCATGGAATATCGGAAATAATACAGGAAAAGCCACTGAACGCACACCACCAGGCCAATAGTCCAAAGACCGGTAATGATGGCGGTTGCAATATTGACCTGCAGATAGATCCGGCTGATAGCGCTGACGAAAAAGCACAGCGCCGCCAGCACCAGGGCATGGAAGCCCATCATGCCTGAAAGGCCGAAATCGCAGAACAGGCCTCCCACCACGCCAAAGGCCATGGCGGGCACTTCTTCCTCAAACATGGCGATGGTGATCGCCGCCGGAAAAATAAGCACAGGCCTGACGCCGAAAACAGCGGGCAGCAGGCCGGGGGTTTCCTGAAGCATAAACAGCACCAGAAATTCCAGAACATAAGCCAGATAACGAACGACCCTGTTGAAATCTCTCATTCCGTATCCTCCCCGCCGGAAGGCTCGGAGGCCGTCTCCCCTTCAGGGATCACGTCTTCCTTGCCGGGGAAGCTGACAATGACGAACACATCCTTTACAGCGTTCAGGTCCTCGCAGGGCTGCACCACTGCGTATTTGGAAATACCGGTTTCCATTTTTTCCACACTCTTGACCTCGCCGATCAGGATCCCCGCCGGATAATCTCCTCCCGCGCCGGAGGTAGTGATGACGTCGCCCTCCTGAAGCTGCGTATCGCTGTTTAGATAATTCAGCCGCAGCAGCCCGGAGCTGGCCGTCATGATGTCGCTGGTGATGACCCCGCTTTCCTGCCGCTGGATACTCACCGCCGCCACCTTCACATCTTCGGAAAGCAGGCAGGACACCTTGCTGGTGGTGGCGTAGGCCTGGGTCACAACGCCCACCAGGCCCCGGCTGGTGATGACCGGGTCGCCTACGCTGATACCCTCCAGGGTGCCTTTATTGATGGAGAATCCGGAAAACACGTCATTGGGGTCCCTGCCGATCACAGAGGCTGCCAGCAGCTTATTCTCCGGCCTTTGAGACGTGATCTCCAGCTGTTCCTTCAGCTGCTCGTTTTCCTGCTTGGCGTCTTCATAATCCGCCAGCTGCTGCTGAAGCTGGGCGTTCTTGTCCTGAAGGCTTGCGACCATGCTTTTCAGCTCGTCTTTGGAAAGGCCGTCCAGATCCAGAAATTCCGTGACATTCTCCGTCACGGTGGTGGCTACGCCCTGCATGGGGGAGGACACAAAGCCCAGAAGGCTTGCGAGAAACGAGCCGCCTGCGGTGGCGGTAAAGGCGATCAGCCCCAGCAGCACCACAATGGTGATCAGCAGCACCTTAAAAGAGCTGCTTTTGAAAAAATCCTTCAAGCCCCGGGCCTCCTTTCCAAAAATATCCGGCCCTTACGGGCCGTCTCTTTCACAAAAGGCGGACTGCCGCAGAGCGGAGCGCAGCCAGGCCGCGTACCGCCTTTCCACAGCAGTCCTCCCCGTTTTTCCTCTTTACTTCTTTCTGGACCGGTAATAGGATTTGGGCAGTTCCACCTCCAGGCTTTTGCCTGTGCCCTCCACCACGCAGTCCAGAGGACGCTCCGCCACATGGACCGGAATACCCGTCTCCTGGCTCACCAGCTTGTCAAGGCCCCGCAGCAGCGCGCCGCCGCCGGTAAGCATGATGCCCCGGTCGATGATGTCCGCCGCCAGCTCCGGCGGGGTTTTTTCCAGGGTGTCTTTAATGGCGTCCACCACGTTCATCACACTGTCGCCCAGGGCCTCCCGGACCTCGTCGGCGTGAATGGTCACGTTCTTCGGCAGGCCGTCCACCAGATTCCGTCCCTTGATCTCCACAAAGGCGTTGATGGTGTCCTCCGTGGGGAAGGCGGAGCCGATCTTCATCTTGATCTCCTCAGCGGTGCGCTCACCGATGAGCAGGTTATATTTCTTTTTTACATACGATACGATGGCCTCGTCAAATTTGTCTCCGGCCATGCGCACGGAAACAGCGGTGACAATATCGCCCAGGGAAATGACAGCCACCTCGGAAGTGCCGCCGCCGATATCCACCACCATGCTGCCGGTAGCCTCGCCTACGGGCAGACCCGCGCCGATGGCGGCAGCCATGGGCTCCTCGATCAGATCTACGTTGTTGGAGCCGGCCTGACGGGCGGCGTCTTCCACGGCCCGGCGCTCCACCTCCGTAACGCCGGAGGGGATGCAGATCACGATCCTGGGCCTGCTGAGCGTGCCGGACTTCAGCGCCTTTTTGATGAAGTATTTCAGCATGGCGGCGGTCACGTCAAAGTCGGCTATGACGCCGTCCTTCAAAGGCCGCACCGCCACAATGGAGCCGGGGGTGCGCCCCAGCATTTCCTTGGCCTGCTTGCCCACGGCCAGCACCTCGTCGGTGCGCACGTCCACGGCCACCACGGAGGGCTCCCGCATGACGATGCCCTTGCCCCGCATAAACACCAGCGTATTTGCAGTCCCCAAGTCAATGCCGATATCCTTGGAAAACATGGAAAACATGGAAAAAAGTCCTGAAAGCCCTGCCATCTGAAAACTCTGCCTTTCCGGCCCTGTCCGGGCCATGTAATATTTATCCGTCCGGCAGACCGGACGATCGCTCTCTCTTTATGGTTTCCCATTTCCGGGAAAAATGCACACAATCCTCCCGGCGAAACCGGCAAACGTACAATTTCGCTAAGGCTAATTATACCGCATTTTTCTTCATTTCTCAACAACAAAGTTTACATAAACTCAGGAAAACTTAAAATCCCGCATATGTGCCGGTTTTTTTTATGCCGACTACAACATTTTGGGATTGTTCCCGGGACACAGCGGCCCTCTCCTCGAGAGTAAAAATCATCTGCTCCCCGTGCTTCCAAAACCGCCCGCTCCCCGCTGGGTCTCGGAAAGCTCCTGCGCTTCCTCTACGACCGGCAGGCACACGGGCACAACGATCAGCTGGGCAATGCGGTCCCCCGGCTGTACGGTGTAGGGGATCCTGCTGGAATTGCGCAGGCCCACATGGATCTCTCCCCGATAGTCGCTGTCGATAATGCCTACGCCGTTTGACACAGTGATCCCGTGCTTTACGCCCAGACCGCTGCGGGTAAAGATCATGCCCGCGCAGCCCTCCGGTATTTCCGCCGCCAGCCCGGTGGGCAGTATGACAAGCTCTCCCGGTTCAATGGTAAATTCCCCCGCGATACAGGCGCACAGGTCGTAGCCCGCGCTTCCGGCGGTCTTCCTTTCCGGAAGCACCGCGTCTTCCCGCAGCCTTTTGATTTTCAGCACTTGGTTTCCTTCCATGATAAGACCACATTCCTTTCGGCAAGAATATTTTACAGCACTTTTCAGATTTTATAAAACGGCGGTCCCGCAAGCAGATATGGGAAAGCAGCCGGACCTAATTACACATTTTCCACAGAGTTTTCCACAGCTATTCCACGCCCCGGGAAAACAGCCCGCGGGTATAGTCAAACCTCGGGGGTTCCTGTCGAAAAAACGCGGACAGTATCTCACCGCATTCCACAGAGTTTTCCACAGTGAACCGAAACACGGCAAAATCCAGGCTGGAAAGCTCCCGCTCCCTGTCTCCCAGCCAAAGGGGCACGGAGTTCAAAACCTCCGCGTACCGGGCTTGTCCCGCACCCGTGCATACCACGGGGAATTTTTTTTGCAGCCGGTCCGTCAGGCAGCCCGGCCGTTCACAGTGGAGACAACCCCTGGGAGAATTTGCCAGGGGGCAGTTCCTGGTCAGCATCAGCGCCTGACGGCCATAGGCCATCACGCCTCGCGGCAGAGTCCCGCCCAAAGCGCAAAGCTCCCGCCCCGTCAGCTCGAAGGAAAGCTCCGCCGAGGAAAGCCCAAGCCTTTGAAAGCAGTCCAGGGCCGCCGTATTGAAAATGTTCAGGGAAAAAGAGCCGTGCAGGCGGGCCCCCAGCTTTTTCCCCAGCCACAGGCCTCCCAGGTTGCCGCAGACAAAGTCCTGGAAGCCCGCCTCCATACAGGCAGACATGCGCTTTTCCACCTTTTTTTCAGAGCCGAAGGCCGCCCGCGGCTGTTCCAGCAGGATATTGGAAAATCCCCTGTCCCGCAGGTCCAGCAAGGTATCAAGCTCCGTATCAAGGGGCACCACGATGCTTTCGCAGTCCCGGGCCTGATCGCATATCTGCTCCGCACGGCGGAAGCAGACCCGCACCGGCAGCCTTCCCCCTTCCCTCCTGCCCTGTCGGACCGAAAGCGAATACGGGATGTCCCGAAAGGGAACGGGATTTCTTTCTGCCCTTTGTGAAAGCAGTTTTTCCAAAGCCTCCCGGCGCAGGGCGTTGAGGGTGGAGACCTCCGCCCGGACGCCGTTTCCCGGGACCAGCACCGTCTCCGCCAGAAAAGGCGTTCCGCCGGTCTTTTTCAGCTGGGCCTCGCACCGTTCCCGGGGCAGAAGGGGAAACTCTCCCCCTCCCCTCACAACGCCGGCGGAGGCTTCCCGCCCCTCGCTGTCCCGGGCAGAAAGAAGCAGCCGGCCCTCCTGCTCCCGAAGTTCCAAAACGACAGGAATATTCCGCCGCTCTCCCCGGTACAGATTGCGCAGGGAGGAAAACACTTTTTCCGTGGCCCCCGTCACGTCCTCTTTTGTGCGGATACCAAACATTTTTGGGCCCCGCCGTCCGCTGAGATAACCCTCTGTAAAGCCGGAGCGGGAAAAAACCGCTTCCAGATTTCGGGTCAGTTCTTCCGGCACCGGTTCGCCATCTGCGGCTTTCCGGCAGGCGGAAACAGCGGCAGCCACATATTCCGGCCGTTTCATGCGGCCTTCGATCTTGGCGGAGCATACGCCGGCCTCCCGGAGCTTCTCCATTTTTTCTATAAAAGAGAGGTCCTTCAAAGATAAATCGTGGCCCGTGCCGCCGGGGCCCGAAAAGGGCAGGCGGCAGGGTTGGGCGCACATGCCCCGGTTCCCGCTGCGCCCTCCCAGCATGGCGCTGAAATAGCACTGCCCCGACAGGGACATACACAGCGCTCCATGCACGAAAGCCTCCAGCTCCACAGGGCAGCTTTCCGAAATTTCTTCTATCTCCTGCAGCGACAGTTCTCTTGCCAGCACCACGCGGGCCGCTCCCAGCCCGTAAAGGAGCTTTGCCCCGCCGGGCGTGTGCAGACTCATCTGGGTGGAGGCGTGAAGCGTCAGCTCCGGCGCCCTTTCCCGCAGCAGGGAAAAAAGGCCCATATCCTGCACCAGCACAGCGTCCACAGGCAGTGAGCAGAGAAAGGATACCAGCTCCAGCGCCGCCGGAAGCTCTTTGTCCTTCAGCAGCGTATTCACCGTCACATGGACCCGCACCCCTCGGGCGTGACAAAATTCCACAGCTTCCCGCAGCTGTTCCAAATTGAAATTTTTTGCGTTGGCTCTGGCCCCAAAGGCCGGGCCTCCCAGATATACCGCGTCCGCTCCGGCAAACACCGCCGCCCGAAGCGCTTCCGGCCCCCCGCATGGAGCCAGGACCTCCACGGCGCGGGGCGTTTCCCGTGTTCTGGCCTCGGGATCCTTCTTTAAGGGCAGCGCAAAACGATCTGTGTGTTCCATGGCTTCTCCCCGTTATTTTTTCTCAAAGAAGCTGACGAAGCCCTGCTGTTCAAATTCCTCGTCGTGGCGCATGGGATTTTTTCCCCTCCTGCGCCCATCGGCCCGGACGGACTGCTCCGACCTGTCTTCTGTTTCCTGCCTGCGCGCCTCGCGCTCCAGCAGATCAAGAGCCGGAGACGCCGCCTGCTCCCTGGCTTTTCTAGCCTCCTCCCGGGCTTCCTGCACTTCCTCCTGAAACAGGTCCACCCGCCTTTTTGCCTCTTCCACCGCCCGTTTTGCCGCGGAAATGACCCCCTGTTTTTCTTCCTCCGCTTTTTTTACCAGGGCCAGCTGCTCCTCCATTTCTCCCCGCAGGGCCAGGTTCTCCGCTTCCAGCTGGGAAACCCGCCGGGCAAGTGCCTCTGAATTCTCCTGTCCGGGGGAGTTTTTGGCCGCTTCCCGGAGGGCGGCGTTCTCGTCCTCCAGCCGGTCTGCTTTTTCCTCCAAAGTCTTTATCCGGCCCGCCGTCTCTGCCAGGGCTGTATTTTCCTGTTCCAGCTTTTGCAGTCTTTCAAGTAAAGCTGCGTCCGCTTTTTCTCCGCCGGACTTCAGCAGTTTTTCCCTGTCCTCCTGCCAGATCTCAGCCTCCACTTCCAGCTCGTCCACCCGTTCCTGAAGGTCGAAAGCCTTTTTGCCGTTCTTCTTGGCGTCATCGCAATAGCTCAGGGCGGCGGTCAAAGCGGCTGCTTCCCGCGTGATGAAGGGAGAGGCGTCCAGTATTCCGCGCATCATTTCTCCCACCTCGCCGGCCAGGGATTCCATGTATTCCCCGCTTTCCTCAGTGATAAGACCGCATACCACGCCGTTTATTTCCAGCCTGATCCTTCTCTTTTCCACCGCGCATCCTTCCTTTCTCCAAAGCCTTGTTCTCCCGGCGCAATTCCGGCAGGCCAATTATTTACATTATATTGCAAAAATCCTGTTTCGGGAAGCCCTTTCTCAAGGAAAATTCTTTGGCGCTGCCGATTTTTTATTTTTTCCGGCATAATTCCGGCTGTCCCGAGGATTTTTTATTGTTTTTCCGGCTTCTTTGTGTTAGAATAATTTTTAAATATGGGCAGGGTATTTTGACCCCGGCGGAATCCTCTTGTGAAGAGTGTCCAAATATTCCGGTACAGTTTAGCGCTTTGTTACGGTTGCATTTCCTGCTTTTTTAGTATACAATGTACATATTGTGTTCAAAAAAGCAGGCTTTGATTTGTTTATTTAAGGATTTTATACAATAAGGGAGGCTTTTTCATGAACTACAAAATGTCCGTTCCTCAAATCAAGGAGGCTGTTCGGGATAAGCTGGCTCACGCCTTTGGCGTTTCCCTGCAAAACGCCACCAACGAGGAATACTATAAGGCTGTGGCCCTGATCGTTCGGGAACTGCTCACCAAAGGCCGGGCCGAATTTGCGGCCAACGCCGAAAAGGCGGAGACAAAACAGGTGTATTACCTCTGCATGGAGTTCCTGCTGGGCCGTTCCCTGCGCAACAGTCTTTTCAATCTGGGTCTGGAGGAAAATTTCCGCAAGGCTTTGGCGGACTTTGACATCAAGCTGGATTCTCTCTACGAGGAAGAACCTGACGCCGGCCTGGGCAACGGCGGCCTGGGCAGGCTTGCCGCCTGCTTCCTGGACGGCCTTGCCACCCAGGGATATCCGGCCATGGGCTATTCCCTGCGGTATGAATACGGCATTTTCCGGCAGAAGCTGGTAGACGGCTGGCAGACGGAGCTGCCTGATTTCTGGCTGCCCGGCGGTTCGGTCTGGCTCCAGGAGGTGCCGGAAAATTCCGTGGAGGTCCGTTTCGACGGACATATTGAAGAGCAGTGGCACGAGCAGTACCATTCCGTGCGCCACCGGGACTACACTCCTGTCACCGCCATTCCCTACGATTTGTATGTAGCGGGTATGGACGGCAAGGGCATCAGCCTTCTGCGGATCTGGAAGGCGGAAAACAACAAGTTTGACATGAGCCTTTTCAACGGCGGCAACTATCTGCGAGCTATGGAACAGCAGGCCATGGCGGAGGTCATCACCAAGGTGCTGTATCCCGAAGACAACCACACCGACGGCAAGCTTCTGCGCCTTTCCCAGCAGTATTTTCTGGTGTCTGCTTCCATTCAGGACATCATACGCCGCCATCTGTTTACCCACAGCAGCCTGGACGACCTGCCGAAGCTGGCCGCTATCCACCTGAACGACACCCACCCCGTGCTGGCTATCCCGGAAATGATGCGGGTTATGCTGGACGAGTGTGGCTATGGCTGGGAAGCGGCCTGGGATATCGTAAAGCGCACTGTCGCCTATACCAACCATACCGTCATGAGCGAGGCTCTGGAGACCTGGA
>CAZXLM010000050.1:0-17597 GCA_964642055.1 uncultured Acutalibacter sp.
AGCTGGAAAGGGTGGGGCTCACGCCCTTGATCAGGTCGGTGGGGTCGATGCCGAAACGGTTGGCGCATTTGTAAATAAACGTAAAGCTGAAATCCGCTTCCCCCGCCTCGCATTTTTCATATTCTTCTCTGGAAACACCGGTGCATTTTGCCATTTCGTCCTCAGACAGGCCCATAATGTCCCGCATGGTGCGAATGCGCTCCGCCACCTCCGAAAGCTGGGCCTTCAAATCATTTTTTTCCATAAAGCAGTATCCCCTTTCTCTGATTCTTTTAGACAGGACCGCACTGCATTTTTATACAGCGGTCCGGGTGAAAATGAAAAAATCCGTCTCAGGAATGATCTCTCACTCCTTGAGACGGATCTTGTATCCGCGGTACCACTCAAATTGCGCTTTCGCGCCGCCTTATCGGGTTCCAGTAAACCCTATGCACTAACGCAGCAAACTCGGGAAAAACCTACTTTGCTTTGCAGACGCTTTCGGTCGAAAACGCGCTGCGCAGCCTTGGAGTACATAAAATACATCGATGGCCCCGCGGCTTTTCCCGCCTTGAAAACGCCTTACAGATCCTCAACGTTCAGGACGGACGCTTCACAAAGCGCCTCGGGTTTCAGCTTTCCGGCTCGGAAGGGATAAGCACGCCCCAAAAGGAGCTTTTAAAAACCAGCCTGCCGACTCGCACCGTCCGTCGGCTCTCTGAAAAGGGAAAGGTTTTTCGCCGTCTTCGTCACAGCCTTTGTTCTGTTCAGTTTTGAGACGTGTTTGATTTTACACCGGAACTTTCCGGTTGTCAAGAGCGGACCCGGAAAATTTTAAAAAACGCTTTCCGCTTCCGGGGAAATCACTGCTCCACCTTGGGCAGCGTGGCAATGCTTGCGGCCAGCTCTTCATCGGTGGGAATGGTATCAGTCATCAGACCGTCGTTATATTTCTGATAGGCCGTCATATCGAAATAACCCGTTCCGGTCAGGCCGAAGACAATGGTCTTCTCCTCCCCGGTCTCCTTGCACTTCAGCGCCTCGTCGATGGCAACACGAATGGCGTGGCTGGACTCGGGGGCAGGCAGGGTGCCCTCCACTCTGGCAAACAGCTCGGCTGCCTCGAACACGGCGGTCTGCTCTACGGAAACAGCCTCCATCAGGCCATCGGCGTACAGCTGAGACAGCACGGAGCTCATGCCGTGATACCGCAGGCCGCCGGCGTGATTGGCGGAGGGGATAAAGTTGGAGCCCAGGGTATACATCTTTGCCAGCGGACACACCATGCCGGTGTCGCAGAAATCGTAAGCGTACTTTCCTCTGGTGAAGGAGGGGCAGGAGGCAGGCTCTACGGCGATGAAGCGGTAATCAGCTTTCCCCTGGATCTTTTCTCCCATGAAGGGGGCGATCAGGCCTCCCAGGTTGGAACCGCCGCCTGCGCAGCCGATGATGATATCGGGCTTGATGCCGAATTTGTCAAGAGCCGCCTTGGTCTCCAGGCCGATGACGGACTGGTGCAGCAGCACCTGGTTAAGAACAGAACCCAGTACATAGCGGTACCCGGGGGTGGAAGTGGCAACCTCCACTGCCTCGGAAATAGCGCAGCCAAGGCTGCCGGTGGTGCCAGGGTGGGCTTCCAGTATCTTTTTGCCTATCTGGGTGGTCTCAGAGGGGGACGGGGTAACGGCGGCGCCGTAGGTGCGCATGACCTCTCGGCGGAAGGGCTTCTGCTCATAGGAGACCTTCACCATGAACACCTTGCAGTCCAGGTCGAAATAGGAGCAGGCCATGGAAAGGGCCGTGCCCCACTGCCCTGCGCCGGTCTCAGTGGTAACGCCCTTGAGGCCCTGCTTTTTGGCGTAATAGGCCTGGGCAATAGCGGAATTCAGCTTGTGGGAACCGGAGGTGTTGTTGCCCTCAAACTTGTAATAAATTTTCGCCGGGGTCCCCAGGGCCTTTTCCAGAAAGTAAGCCCGGACCAGCGGAGAAGGCCGGTACATTTTGTAGAACTGCTGGATCTCCTCGGGAATTTCAAAGAACCGGGTGTCGTTATCCAGCTCCTGACGGACCAGGTCGTCACAGAACACCGGAGTCAGCTCTTCAAAGGTCATGGGCTGCAAGGTCCCGGGATTCAGCAGGGGAGCAGGCTTGTTCTTCATGTCTGCCCGCAGATTGTACCAGGCCTTGGGCATCTCGCTTTCGTCCAGATAGATCTTGTAAGGGATTTTCTGTTCTGCCATTCTGATCAGTTCCTTTCAAAAAATTTTCAGAAAACCAAAAAGGGTGTCTGTCCCAATCTCTTAAGACAAAGACGCAAAAAAGCATTTGTCCTAAAAATTTTAGGACAAATGCTTTTATCAGCATCTGCGGTGCCACCTAAATTCGCCAGACGGGCTGGAGAGCCTTTCCTGCGCGCAACTCTGTTCGCGTACTTTCATACGTTAGCCGCTGTAACGGTCGGCCTCCGTCCTTCCTAGCGACAGCTTTTGGAAACCCCGGCGGCCCCGCCGCCCTGTGGATCTCCAGAACCTCTGTCCTCGTTCGGCCCTCGCGGGTCCATTCCCATCTCGCCGCGCCGCCGTGATCCCACCGGAGGCGAAATCTTCCGCCTTTTCACAGCTCTCTTTGCACACGGACCTGAAACGGTACTACTCCCGGTCTTCGGTGTTCTGGTGTTCTGATTTGCATTGGATTATACCACGGCTTTTCTCGTTCGTCAAGAAAAATTTTTAAAGCGTTCTCAAGCGGAATGAGATTTCTCTCCCCTGGCCTTGCAGGAGCACTCCCACAGCCGGTCGGCAGTGGGCTTCCAGTTTTCCGCGTAGGCTCTGCATTTTTCACACAGATGCTCCACGGATTCCGGTGACTGCAGATCTGTGGAATGGGCCCCGGTGCGTTCCACCATTTCCCGCAGCTTCTCCGGGTTTTCCAGCATGGGACAGGGACGCAGATGGTTGCCGTTAAAGGGCTGGCCGTCGTGATAAGCCATGAAAATGGGAGAACGCAGCACATCCAGCAGGCTCATGTCCCGAATGTTGGCGTTGGAATAATGGATAAAGACGCAGGGGTCGCAGTCGCCGTTGGCATTGATGTGCAGATACCTGCGGCCGCCGGCAATACAGCCCTGCACAAACTCGCCGTCGTTCTGGAAATCCATGGCAAAAATGGGCTTGTTCTGCCGAGCGTCCCGTATCTTGTGATACATGAATTCCCGCTGCTCCGGAGTGGGCAGCAGCTCCGGCACGGCGTCGTTGCCGATGGGCATATAGTGGAAATACCATACGAAGGAAGCACCCCATTCCACCATCTGATCAAAATACTCATCGCTGCTGATGGATTCAAAATTCTGGCTGGTATAGCAGCAGCTGATACCGAAGGGCAGCTTCTTGCTCTTTAAAAGCGCCATGGCGTTTACCACCCGCTGGTAGGTGCCGCTGCCGCGCCGGGCGTCTGTGGCGCTCTCGAAGCCCTCTACGCTGATGGCGGGGATAAAGTTTTTTACGCTGAGCATTTCCTCGGCGAATTCCTCATCGATGAGGGTGGCATTGGTAAAGCAGAGGAACTGGCAGTCGCTGTGCTTCCTGCACAGGGCGATCAGGTCCTGCTTGCGCACCATAGGCTCGCCGCCGGTGTAGATGTAAATATACACGCCCAGCTCCTTACCCTGGGTAATGATGGAATCGATCTCGTCAAAGCTCAGATTCAGCCTGTTGCCGTATTCCGCCGCCCAGCAGCCGGTGCAGTGAAGATTGCAGGCGGAGGTGGGGTCCAGCAGAATGGCCCAGGGAATATTGCAGCCGTACTGTTCCCGCAGCTCTTCCTGTTTTGGCCAGCCTACCAGATTGCCGTTGATGATGAAATTCTCGAAAACCGCCTTCAAAACGTCTTTGTCCGTCTCAGTAAAAATGCGAAGCATAAGCCTGTGCATGGCGCAACCGCGGTCCTCGATGACCTCGCGAAACGCCGCGCGCTGCACGGGGAATCCACGCTCTCCCTGGGGTGCGAACCGGTCTACCCAGTCCATCAGCTTGGGCAGATTTTCCTCCGGGTCTTTTTCAATATAGCTGAACGCTTTCTTCAATCCGTACCGAACGATCCTGTTTGACGTATCCATCTGCAGTGCCTCCTGTGTTTTAACTTTCGGTCATACATATTGTAGCCACAGGAAAAATAGACCGCAATCGACAAAAAACGCCTTTGTCCCGTTTTTTGACAAAGGCGGAGTTTTGTATAAAAGGCCGGGCGCTACCGGAGAAACTTGTCCAGCGCCCCGCCGATGCTGCCGTCCAGCATGGTAAAATAATCGTCAAGCTGTACATGGCTTTCGTCCGGCATGCCTTCTTCTACCCATTCCAGAAAAAGCCCGGCGAAGCTGCGGGCGTAAACTTTTAAAATAAACTCCCTCTTTTCCTCCGGAACCCGTCGGCTCTGGGGATACGCCTCGATCCTTTTGCGCACCATCTGAGAAATCCATTTCATTACAAAACGCTCGTACTGCATACGGTTCGTATCGTCGTAACCATGAAGAATAATGATCCGATGGAGATAGAAAAAATGGAAGAGCTTCTCAATCTGTTCTTTCCAGTCTCCGTCCTCAAAAAACTGCTGGCTGGCATATTTTTTAATTTCCTCTGTCAGCGACCATTCCATTAAGTCGTAAACATCGTGAAAGTGATAATAAAAGGTCTGGCGGTTGACGCCGCATTCCGTTACGATATCCTTGACCGTGATCTTCTCGATGTTCCGCTTTTGCAGAAGGGTTTCAAAAGCCGCTGCAATGGCTTCTTTTGTTGTCTGGCGCATTCCTGTTCCCCTTTCCCACTTCAGTGGCGGGCCTTTCGCCCACAACAGGATTATACTGAAAACTCCTGTCGATTTCAAGGAGGAAAAAACGGATCTTTACATGGAAAACAGTCCGGCGTCGTTTCCGGAAAAGCAGCAAAAAAGCAGAGGCTTTTAGGAAACCTCTGCTTTCTGTATGCCGCTGAAATCGCGGCCGGTCCAGAGCCCTATTTCAGCTTTTCTCCGTCCCGAAAGGCATTTCCGGCGCGCTGGCCAAAGACATAGTACCCAGCGCTTACACCGTCGAAAATAATAGGGTGAAACTTGGAAAGGTCGACCTTTCCGTCTTCCCCCAGCACCCGCGGGTCCACACTGACATTCTTGATCTTGCCAATATACTTGCCGCCGTCCACGATCTCCTTCAGTTCGCATTCCAGCGTCACAGGGAGCTCGTTGATAACGGGCGCGTTGACAAATTCGCTCTTTGTCACGGTAAAGCCGGCCTTTTTCATCTTGTCAGGTTCCTTGTTAGCGGAGACCAGGCCCACATAATCGCAGGCAGTCAGGTGCTCCACATCGGCGGGGCTGACGGTAAACGCTTTTGTCACCGCGATGTTCTCCGTGGTCTTGTGACTGGACAGATCGATCATCACTTCGTCCGAACCGCACACGCCGCCCCAAGCGGCGTTCATGGCATTGGGACGGCCGTCCTCATCGTAGGTGCCGATGATAAGGACGGGCTGCGGATACAGCATAGGCTGGGGGCCAAAATTCTTTCTGCTCATGGGAAGACCCTCCTTATCTCTCTACGGTGCAGACCGGTGATCATTTCCACCGTGGCCGGGTCATAATGGGAGAAGAACAGGCTCTCCCCTTCGTCCAGGGCCTGAATGGCTGCCATATCCTCGGCACTCAACTGGAAATCGAACACATCCAGATTCTGTTCCATGCGCTCCTTGTGGGTGGACTTGGGGATCACCACCACGTCGCTCTGGATCAGGAACCGCAGGGCAGCCTGGGCCCCAGTCTTCCCGTATTTCGCGCCGATCTCGTTCAGAGTGGGGTTGGAGAAGAAATCCTTCCGGCCTTCGGCAAAGGGGCCCCAGCTTTCGTGCTGTACGCCGTATTTCTTCATATATTCGTGAGCCTTTTTCTGCTGCTGGAACACATGGGTCTCCACCTGGTTCACAGCGGGCTGCACCTCTACAAAGCGGCACAGATCCACAAGACGGTCCGGATAGAAATTGCTGACGCCGATGGCCCGGAGATATCCGACCTTATATGCTTCCTCCATGGCGCGCCAGGTGCCGTAATAGTCGTTGAAGGGCTGGTGGATCAGGAGCAGGTCGATATAGTCGGTGTCCAGCTTCTTGAGAGACTCCTCGATGGACTTCTTAGCGTTTTCGTAGCCGCCGTTGCTGACCCACACCTTTGTGGTCAGGAAAATCTGGTCCCGTGGCACGCCGCTATTCTTGATGGCACGGCCCACGGCCTCCTCGTTGCCATAAGCCTGGGCGGTGTCGATGGAGCGGTAGCCCACCGAGAGGGCGTCCCGCACACAGCGCTCGCACTCATCGTTGGTGACCTGGTACACGCCGTAGCCCAGCATGGGCATTTTGATTCCGTTGTTGAGAGTTACATATTCCATTTTTCAAAACCTCCGTTTGATTCTATTTTACTTCACCGAACGCGTCGATGATAGAGCCGATATAGAAATAGTGGGGCTCGAACTTAGCGTATATCCCATTGCGCACGGACTCGGGCGTTTTCTCCAGCTCAAACTGCCCGCCGTAGAGTTTTTTGCACACAAATGTCAGCTCTGCCTGCTCAAAGCCCACTCCGGCCTCCAGCGCCTTAGGGGTCAGGCCGGTCAGGGCTATCTTGTCGCCGTCCCTGCCGGACTTCGTGCCAATGGTCATCACGTCCTTGCGGTATTCCTCCGGAAAGAAGCACACGGTGAAGACGTCCTTCTTTTGCATATACTCAAAGGTATACCGCGCCGGGTTCACATACACCGTAATTGTTGAGCCGGGGTGCCCCCAAACGTTGCCCATAGCGCCCCAGCCGATGGTCATGCAGCGCAGGTCGCCGATATCCCCGCAGGTTATCACCGCCAGCTGCTGATGGAACTTTTTGAAAACGTCGTACTTAGCGTCGATGAAGTTTTCCTTAGTGATTATCTGGCTCATTTTTTACCTCCTGAAAGCCGCGCCGAGCGGCGTGTTTTATGTAAGTATCATACCATATTTTGACAATAATGGCAATATTTTTATTCATCAAGCTTAATGTTAAAAAACTTCTCTTCCTGCTGCTCCAAGGTCAGCGTCCAGTAGCGCTTGCCCTGGTCGAGAGCCTTAATCTTCTCCATCTCCTCGACGGTCAGCTCGAAGTCGAAGATGTCAATGTTCTGCTTCTGGTGCTCCGGGTTCACGGACCGGGGCAGGGGGATATTCCCCGCCTGAACGTGCCAGCGGAGAATGATCTGCACATTGGATTTTCCGTACTTTTTGCCAAGCTCGGCGAAAACAGGCTCGCCTATAAGGTTCGCGTCTCCGTGCCCCAGCGGGAACCAGCACTCCAGCCGGGTGCCGCAAGCCTTTACCCGCTCCTTCAGCGCCGCCTGCTGGAAATAGGGGTGGCATTCCACCTGAAGGATCTGCGGCTTGATCTCAGCCGCTTCCAGCACCTTTTCCAGCCTGTCGGATTCAAAATTGGAAAGCCCGATAGCCCGAACCTTTCCTGCACGGTACGCCTTTTCCAGGTTTTTGTAACCGGCCGTGTAATCCCCCACCTGCTGGTGCAGAATGACAAGGTCCAGGTACTCCAGGCCGAACCGTTCCAGCATTTTGTCTATGGCCGTTTCGTCCGCGTATTCGTCCGGCCAAAGCTTCGAGGTGATCCACAGCTCCTCCCGGGGAATACCGCATTCCCGAACGGCCGCGCCTACGCCCGCTTCGTTGAAATAGTGATGGGCGCTGTCAATGTGCCGGCAGCCCAGCTCGAAAGCGGAAAGGCAGGCCTTCTTCGCGTCCTCGTTTTCGGGAATCTGAAACACGCCCAAAGCGATCTGCGGGATCTTCACACCGTTGTTCAAAGTTACATAGTCCATGATAGTTCCTCCATTATGCTATAAAATTTCCGTGCCGCAAAATCCGGCTTCGCGGTCACAAGACTTACGGTCCTCATTTTAAGAATGGCGGCTCTTGACCAGGTCCCGCGGCTTACTCTCCGTTAGTCGTGGATCTTCCGGGTTACGCACATGCGCACGAAATCCGGATCGAAATGCTTCACCGCTGTGCCGGTATAGCCCATATCCAAGCTGCTGATCTTTTCCATCTCCTCGCCCGTCAAAATGAAATCCCAGATGGCGAGATTTTCCTCGATACGCTCCTTATGGGTAGACTTTGGAATGACTACCACGCCCCGCTGCACGTTCCACCGCAGCATGACCTGCCCAATGGACTTTCCGTGGACCTCTGCGATGGCCTTCAGCGTTTCATTCTCAAAGGGCGCATACCGCCCGCCGCCCAAAGGCGCCCAGGCCTCCGGGACCACACCGTAGTACTTCATGGTCTCCAACGCACCCTGCTGGGCGAAAAACGGGTGCAGCTCCACCTGATTCACCATGGGCTTGATCTCCACCGTCTCGCAGAAATTGGTGAGAATATTTGGGTAGAAATTGCTGACGCCGATGGCTTTGAGCTTTCCCTCCCGATAAGCGTCCTCCATGGCCCGCCAGGCGCTGAAATAATCGCCCATAGCCTGATGCAGCAGATACAGGTCCAGATATTCAAGACCGGACTTCCTCAGACTGGCGTCGATGGCCGCTCTTGCGGTTTCGTAGCTTGCCATATCCTGTACCCGCATTTTGGAAGTGATGAACAATTCGTCCCGGGTGCATATGCCTTCCGCAACGGCTTCCCGGACCGCCTGGCCTACCGCGTCCTCGTTGGTGTAGCTGGCCGCCGTGTCGATGAGCCGGTAGCCGGCCCGAATGGCCGTCAACACCGATTCCCGGCATTCCTCTTTATCCGGTACCTGAAACACGCCGAAGCCCTCCTGGGGCATTTTTATGCCATTGCTCAGTTTCACTTCATTCATTTGCGGTCCTCCCTGTGTATCCATGTTTTTCCGCTTTATGTTTCCGATCCTTCTACAGGTATTATAGCCTTTCTTCCGGCAGGTGAGAAGTTCCCGTTGGTTCACCAGTGTATACCCAAAGGTGCGTGCCCTGTTTTCAGACCCGCAGCCGCTTCAGCAGGCCGCCGGTCCGGCGGATATGCCTTTCAAGAGCTTCATAGCTTTCGCACAGCCTGCCTATCTCTTCCCAGCCGGGCGTTTCGCCGGCGTACCGCAGCCGGTCCATGGTGCGCCCGGTCTGCTGCCAATCGGCCTGGGAAGGCAGACGTTCTGCGGCCCGCTTCCAGAAATCCAGCAGCGTTTCCCCGGTCCGGGGCTGCAGATCCAACAGGCGAAGCAGGCGCAGGAGCCCGGCGCAGCAATGTTCGGCTGCCGGGGCAGGCTCCGGATATTTCCTGCGCACATAGGGCAGCCGATAACGACAGCGGCGCAGAACCTTTGACAGGGCAAGCCCCGCTGCTGCCAGTGGAAGCGGCAGCAGCCACAGAAGCAAAAGCGGATCGAAGCCCCTGCCGCTCTCCTGTTCCTCCGCCTCTGCTGGGTTCAGCTCTCCGGGGGGCGCGGGCATCGACTGTGTCGCTGCATGTCCAGGCTGGAACTCCTCCTGCCCGGAAAGAGCATCTTCAAAAACGCTCTGGGACAGGGCGTCCAAGGGCACCCAGCCCACACCCTGGAGATAAAGTTCCGTCCAGGCATGGGCAGTAGCTTGAGAAGCGTGATAGTAGTTCCCGTTCCGGGTCATGCCGTAACCGGTGACATACCGGGCAGGTATTCCCGCGCAGCGGCACAGAACGGTCAGGGCGCTGGCATAATAAGTACAGTATCCCCTGCGGGAGGTGAGAAAGTCCGCCACAAAGTCTCCCTCTCCGGCGCCGGGGCCTGGCGCGATGGTATATTCGCAGTTTTCCCCCAGCCAGTCCCGAAGGGCTATGGCCCTGGCATAAGGAGAGGAGCAGTCTGCGGTCACCTCTTCCGCCAGAGCGTATACCCAGCCGGGCAGGCTGCCGGGAAGCTGCAAATACCGCTCTTCTGCCCGGGCGTATCCTTCGTCCTGCCGAAGGACAGCCAAGGACTTTTCCAGCAGTAGCAGGTTGCTGTCGAAATCCCTGTCCCGGAAATTCCAGGCCATGCCCTCCACGTGATATTCCACGCCCTTTGCCGGGGGCTCCTTCCAATACGCCTCGCCCTGCATATTGAAGTACAGTTCGTCCCCGTTCCGGGTGATCTCTACTCTTTCTGCGCCGTAAGGCAAAAACAGGGAACGAAAATTCCACTGGGTTTTCAGATCGGCCTCCACAGGCGTCAAAAGCTGGTCCAACAAAGGCTTTCCCGCTTCCTCCGGGAAATTCAGCCCGAAGGCTTCCTGCCGGCGCCCGTTCCAGAAAAAGCTGTCAAACCGGAAATTTCCGTCGTCCTCCGACGCACTCTCCTCCCAGCCGCTCCCGGTGTAGAGGTCAAAGGCTCGTCCCCGCAGCAAAAGACTCTGGGTGCTGGTGAGCACAGGGGTGCTGTCCGGTTCCAGGTCTCCTCCCAGCTGGTCCCGCTGGGGCTGCAATCCCATGCTCCGCATGGAGGTGCCGGGCAGAGAGGGCAGTTCTCCCCAGTGGTACCGCCAAAAGTCCTGGGCATCCTGCACCAGATACGCCAGCTGCGCCCAGCGCCAGTCGCCATCCGCTTTCGGCCCCAGCAGCACAGTAAGACCCAGAATAGGCAGGGCCAGCAGCGCCGCCAGTATCTCCGCCTGCAGACGGCCCTCTTTCCCCAGCGTGGCCCGGGGCAAAAACAGGATCAGTCCGCCACAGAGCAGCAAAAAGGGAGAAATCCAGTTTTCCGTCCGGGAAACCGCCAAGCAGCCAAGCAGCCCGGCGCAGAGCAGGCTCACCGCCCACAGGGAAAAACGCCGGCGCCGGGTTCCCAGACGGACCAGAGACCAAAACCCCAGCGCCACAGGCAAAACAGCTGCGAGATACACGGGAAGCTGCGGCCGGCCGCCCACACTCTCTGCCAGGGCCCATCGAACATATCCAGCCGCAGCCATGGCCCATTTCTCCGTTTTCCCGGTCAGGACCGCCGCTGCCAGAAGCAGAACAGCTGCACAGCCCAATGCCAGCAGCAGGACTTTAGGGCGGCGCTGGGCCAAAATGAACAAAACCAGCAGCAGAGTCGATGCAACCGCCAGCATGAAGGGAGGCGTTTGCAGGCCCCAAAGGGGCAGCAGCGCCATCGCTGCGCCAATCGAAAGCACATCGGCGCAGAGCGCGTCCAAAAGGACCAGACCCCATTCGGTTTTCTTCACGGCAATTCCCCCAGATGGCGGTTTAAAAATGCAGACAACTCCCCCTGACCGAGAGAAGCGATTCCGATATGGGAGCTTATCTGTCCATTGGCAGGCAGCGCTCCGGCGATCCAGTAGCGGCAGGAAGCTTCCAGGGGCTCCAGCTGCCGGGCAAGCTCAGGATCGAACTCTCCGCCCAGCACATAGATCCTGCTGTAATGCTCCCCAGCCGTATCCCGTGCCAGGGCTTCCCGCTCCCCTTTGACTCCGTCAAATTTCAGCAGGGCCAGCCACTGCCTTAAAGATGTCAGGCCCGCAGTTGAAAAAGCCCGTTCCGGCCGGCGCGTCTCCGGGTTTCCCGAACGCAGGTCCACCAGGTCGCCCCGATCCAGATGGGCGTACAGCAGACTGGCCGCGCATTCGGCCAAACGGTCGGCGGAACGGTCCGAAAGGCGGCGGCAGTCCAGCCAGATTAAACAGAGCCCACCGGCTGAGTCCTCATACTGCCGGGCATAAAGCGTGCGGGTCTTCGCCGTTTCCGCCCAGTGGATCCGGGACATTTTGTCCCCCGGCATCCATTCCCGCAGGCGGGAAAGCTCCTCCTGCCCGGCTCCGGCGGCGGACCCGCCCCCGTTTATGATTTCCGGCATCCCGCCGGGCAGCGCAGTCTCTTCCACCCTGGGCAGCACCAACAGGGAGCTCTGCCGGTAATAGGGCAGGCGGCGCAGGTCAAAGCGCATGGGCAGCAGGCCGAACACGTCCTGAAGCTCCAGCCAGGTCATGCCCACAAGATATTCGCCCCGCATAGGCAGGCTGAACGACAGATCGAAGGCGCAACTGTCCCGAGGCGCAAGGTCGATGCCCAGCGTCTGATTTTCGGCCGGGTCCAGGGCCTCCACCGTGACCCGCATGCGTGTAAAGGGAAACGGCTTATCGTTATAAATACCGATGTGAAGCTCCACCGTCTGCCCCTTTTCGCCCTGCCCCACATTCGGCTTTTGCAGGTAGGAAAAGGCCGTCCACAGATCGATACCCAGCGCGGCAACGAGCACCAGCGCCTGTACGAAAAACAGCAGCCAGCAGAGCCGGCTGCCGCTATAGGCTCCCAGCAGCAGCGCGCCGATCATGATGAGCCAGTACAAAACACGGTATACCTTCATCTCAATCCACTCCCGGCACCCGGAGACTCTGAAAGATCTCTCTGAGCACCCGCTCCGCCGTCTGCTGCCTGAAAACCGCCTGGGATTTCAGCTGGATACGGTGCAGCAGCACGGGCCCAGCCAGCTTCTGCACATCGTCCGGCCGCACATATTCCCGCCCATTCAGCAGCGCCCAGGCGCGGGAAGCCTCCAGCAGTGCCAGAGAGCCCCGGGGGCTGACGCCCAGCTCGATCTGCTCGTGACGCCGGGTAGCCTGGGCAATATCGATGATATAATTCGTGACCGGCGGAGCGCAGCGCACCTGCTGAAAGGCTTCGTGTATTTTTCCAAGCTCTTCCAAAGTGATAACGGGTTGCAGCTCACGCGGTTTGCCGCCCATGCCTTTTTCAAGGATTTTCGTCTCGCCCGCCCGGTCCGGATAACCAATGGAGACCCGCAGCAGGAACCGGTCCAGCTGGGCCTCCGGCAGGGGGAAAGTTCCCTGCAGCCCCAACGGGTTTTGGGTGGCCAGCACCATAAAGGGAGCGGGCAGCGGGTAGGTTTCCCCATCGATCGTGACCTGCCGCTCCTGCATAGCCTCCAAAAGGCTTGACTGAGTTTTGGGCCCGGCCCGGTTGATCTCGTCCGCCAGAACGACCTGATGCATAACGCTGCCCATGTGGACCTCCCGCTCCCCGGTGGATAAATTGAGCAGGGAATAGCCTGTCACATCAGCGGGAGTCAGATCCGGTGTAAACTGTATCCGGGCGAAGCTGCACCCAAGAGACCTGGCCAGCGCCGAAGCCAGCGTGGTTTTTCCAAGGCCCGGAAGGTCCTCGATGAGCACATGGCCCTGACAGACCAGGGCCGTAAGCACCAGATCCGCCGTCTCCCTCCGCCCCACAAAAACCGTGGCCATATTTTCCCGGACCTTTTCCAGAAGCTCAACCGCTTTCTGCATAACAATGCCTCCCGCTTTTTATCATTTCAAGCCTGCCGGTTTCCCGAACCGGCTTCGCCGCAGGGCCTTTCTCCCTGAAGCATTATTTCGCAATCATTATACCATAAGCACGGGACGTGCCCACTGCTTGGAGAAGGCCGGTACTTTTCCGTTAGGAAAAGGGAAGCGCTTCGCGCTTCAGGACTTCTCCCTGATAATCGCTTTGCGATTATTTTACCATAAGCACGGGACGTGCCCACTGCTTGGAGAAAGCCGGTACTTTTCCGTTAGGAAAAGGGAAGCGCTCCGCGCTTCAGGACTTCTCTCTGATAATCGCTTTGCGATTATTTTACCATAAGCACGGGACGTGCGTTGGTATAATGTGTCCATCGGCCGTCTGAGCGAAGCAAAGAACTGGCCGGGACAAATTTAAATGCGTATAATAGCTGCTTTGCGGCTATTATATCACGCTTTATGCATATCGGGAAGTTACCATCGGTTCACCAGCTTATACGAAAAGGTATACACAGCAGAAAGGGCGGCCGGAGCAAACGTCCCAGACGCCCTTTCTAAAGGAGAAAACAAAACTTGATCCTTATACGCATGTTTTTCTTCGGAGGGAGCTATCTCCCTCCCGGGGCTCTTTGTCCGCTTTTTTATTCCAGACCGAGACTTTGCACCCATTCCGATACTTCTTCGTCCGATACGGAGGATTGAAACCGCTGTCCTTCCTGCCAGTCGCCTGTCCCGGCCATTTCCTGAAGCAGCTCCCCGCTCTGTCCCAGACCGGAGCTGGAGGAGGTGCAGAAGGGGACCACGATCTTTCCTGTAAAGTCATTATGCTTTACAAAATTGTTCACCGGCCATGCGGCAATGCCCCACCAAATGGGATAACCGATCAAGACCGTATCGTATTCGTCCCAGTTTTCCACGGTTTCTTTGGTCAGAGCAATGTCCCTCAGGCTTTCATCATCGTGTTCCCTGTTCACCCGGCTGCCGTCCGCCGTCCAGTCCAGGTCCTCGCTGGTGTAAGGCTCTGTAGGCTCCAGAGAAAGGAGATCGCCGCCGGTCGCCGCCGCGATGGCATTTGCCACCCGCTCAGTATTGCCGCTGGCGGAATAATAGGCCACCAGTGTTTTGCCGGCCTCCGGCTGGACAGCCGGAGTCTCGGCAGGAGCTGCGGTAGATTCGGGCGCGGCGCTTTCGGCAGGCTCCGGCGTGGGAGCCTCAGTGGGTTCGGGAGAAGGAGCAGCTTCCGGGGCGGCGGAAGCCACCGGCGCGGACGAATTCGTCTGTCCGCTGCAGGCGGCAAGGCAGAACAGCATAGTCAAGCAAGACGGGATTTGTCAAGGTTATTTTCACTGTAGCAATACATTTTTTGTCTATACATACTACCGATGAACTCACCGGCTTGACTCCTGCCTAGGCATTAGAACTGGTTTTAATTATCGCTTGAAATAACCGCAAGCCATTTGAATAATGACCTGCGGTTATTTTCATTTATGCCCGTTATTCTGTACGAGGCCAATTTTGTGAACATTTTAAGCGATCAGTATATCTGCTTTGTGTTTGTCCTGCTATGGTATTACTACTGTTTTTCTTTCTTTGCTTTGCAAATCAGTTGGGTCATCGTCCCCATAGGGCAATAGACACACCAGCTGCGGGGCTTGAACAGCACCATGGTGACCAGTCCCAGCACCGTGGAGGTCAGCATCACGCTGTAGAACCCGAAAGCGAATTGGGCCACGCCGGGATGGAACAGGGTTCCGTGATAGGCCCAATTCCAGGGCAGCTTGAAAGTCCAGAGCAGCGTGACCACCTGCCGGAGATCCTGCGCTCCGGCAAAAACCAGGTATGTATTCCAGAGCATCTGGAAAAACATGATAAAGAACCAGATCAGGAAGCCATAGCGGAAGGCCTTGCTTTTCATCCACTTTGGGATGTCCTTTTTCCGGGAGAGGCCAAACCGGCCGCCCAGCAAACCGAATATCTGTCCCCGGCCGCAGTAGCGGTTGCAGTAGCCCTTTGTCCCCCGAACGATGGCGATGATCAGAGGGATAAAAAAGAAGAACAGGCCGAGCCAAGCGAACAGGATGTTGAAGAATCCCAAGATCAGATAGGTCAGCTCCACGATCCACAGGTAGTCGTACCAGTGCTTTTTCATACATCCACCTCCCGGATCTCAATGACGCTGGCTGGGCACTCTTTGGCGCACTTTCCGCAGCCCACACATCTGCTCTCGTCCACCTGGGCCGCCACGCCCTTGATGACCTGAATGGCGGACAGGGGGCAGACCTTCATGCAGCAGCCACAGGCCACACAGTCCCGTTGGTTCACAACTGCCCTGCGGCGTTTTCTCTTTACTGGTTCCATGCTTGATTCCTCCCGCATTTTACGGTTTTTATATGATATGGGCAAGGCCTTTGTCCATATCACTGCTCTGTGATCATACCAATGCCCTTTTCCAGTGTTTCCTTGTCAATGGCGCCGGTGGCCTGGGCGACTCCATATCCCTCCGCATCAATGAAATAAGTGGTGGGAAGGGAATACACGCCATAGGTCGCGGCGGCGTCGCCGTCCGTATCATAGAATACCGGGAAGGAATACCCTTGCTCATCAATGAACGCTGTTGCTTTTTCAAAGGACTCTCTGGAGCTGGTGGTCATATTCACCATGAGGAAATGGATCTCCTCACCGAGTTCGGCATATGCCGCGTCAAAATCGGGCATCTCGCTCTGGCAGGGGCCGCACCAGCTGGCCCAGAAGTTGAGTACCACCGGCTTGCCCACATAGTCGGACAGATGGACCTCGTTGCCCTCCCGGTCATACACCGTGAAATCGGGCGCCAGTACCTTTTCGGCTTCGTCCTCACTGTTTTCGCCATCACTGTCATCCTGGGTCTGCACCCCGTCCTGCACGGCCAGTTGGTCAGGCGTCACCTCCTGGCTCAACTTGCTATAGAGAACATAGGCCCCGCCTATAAATAAAACGAAGGCCAATATTACGATTAGCAACGTCTTATTTTTCTTCATAAACGCCTCCTAACTGAGCAGACTGAGCAGCTGCCCGAACATTCCGGTAGCCATCAGCAGACCGATAAGAACCAGCAGACCGCCGCTGACTTTGTTGATGATGTTGTAATGCCGTTTGATCCAATCAAAGGTGGACTTCAGATAGCCGATCAGCACCGCACTGAGAAGAAAGGGAATTCCCAGGCCAAGGGAATAGACCAGCAGCATGAGCATACCCTCCACCACATGGCCCTGCTGGGAGGCCAGCATCAGCGCCGAACCGAGGAAAGCCCCCACGCAGGGCGTCCAGCCGATGGAAAACACGATGCCGAACAGCACTGCGGAGAGAAAGCCCATATTGGCCGTGTTGACCGAGCGGCTGCTCCCCCGGAACAGGTTGACCTTGAACACTCCCAAAAAGTTGAGCCCGAAGAAGATCACCACCAGCCCGGATACGATGTTGACGGCTGTCTGATACTCACGCAAAAAGCTGCCCACCGTCCCGGCCAGAGCGCCCATGGCCGTGAAGACGATGGTAAAGCCGAGGACGAAACCGATGGCGCAAGTCAGCGTTTTCTTTACGCTTCGCTCTCCGCCGCCGGCAAAGTAAGAGATATAGATGGGCAGCATGGGCAGCAGACAGGGAGAGATAAAGGTGATGATCCCTTCTAAAAATGAGATTACATATTGCATTGATCGTCGCACCCTTTCCCCAAAACGCCAGACAGCAACCACCCCACCAGGCCCATATAGGCCATCGTGGCCAGCGGATTGGATGTCAGCGGACAGGTGCCGGAGGTGCATCCAACGAAGTGGTAATAGGCGAGGCCGGCCAGCGCTCCGCCCGCAGTGAATAGGACCGGCCTCAGCCATTTTTTGATGTTCTTCCTCATATCAGTTGCCTCCTGCCAGGTATTCTTCCGCATAGTGAACGGCGACAGCACCGTCGGCCACAGCAGTTACTACCTGCCGCAGGGCCTTTGTGCGGACATCCCCCACAGCGAATACGCCGGGGAGATTGGTGCGGGTACTTTCGTCGGCAATAACATAGCCCGCCGGGTCAATCTCCAGCTGGTCCTTCACCAATTCGGAGGAAGGTTTCCTGCCGATACTGATAAATACACCGTCACAGGCAAGGGTGCTTTCCTCTCCGGTCTTCACATTCCGCAGCCGGATACCGGTCACCGTTTCGTTGTGAAGAAGTTCTGTGATCTCGCTGTCCCAACGGAACTCCACATTCTCTGTTTTCATCAGTGGCTCATGGTAGATTTTTGTTGCCCGCAAGGTGTCTCTGCGGTGGACCAGGATCACCTTCTTGCAGATGCGGGAGA
>CAZXLM010000051.1:0-17401 GCA_964642055.1 uncultured Acutalibacter sp.
GCGGCAACCGGCACACTTTTGCGCCCGTTAAATTCTTTATCCCGGCTACATACAGGGACGAAAAGGGAGAAGAACGCCCCGGATATTATCTTACCCGGGAGGGCTGCGATATGATCGCAAACAAAATGACCGGCAGGAAAGGAACTCTTTTCCTCAGCTGCTTTACCTTCTTTGCGATATCCATGTCTTCACCTTCCCTTCCGCCCCCGAGGGGCCGCCCCGTGAAGAGCCGGGGCCACGCTCTCAGGCTTTACGCTTCAACCTGCGAAGCCGAGCGTTTTTGGTTCACACCCTCAACCGACCTTCCGGGGGTCACTCTCCCGCCGGGCTTGTATCTGGCAGCACCGGGAAGCCGTCTGACCAGCCTTTCAGGAAAGCGGCGGGCGGCTCTGTGCTGGTATCTCGCGCCCTTGCTTCAACCGCAGCTCCGCTTCCGCTCTTACCTTGCCGCGTCCTTTCCCCTCAGAAACTTGTTCCTGCTGGGTACTCATTCGACCTTGGCTTTCCTTCCTGACCGTGGTTATATTATAGTCTATTTGCGCAGATATATCAAGATGGAATACTGCACAAACCTATCTGCGTAAATATGTGCATAGTGTATATTTACGCAAATAGATGTTTCTGCTATACTTTCCATAGAAGGGGGACAGATAAATGGCGGTCAGTAAAGCACAGCAGAAAGCAGTAAACAAATACATGCGGGAAAATTATGACCGGGTGAATTTGACAATGCCGAAAGGCCAAAAGGATAAAATAAAAGCCCATGCCGAAAGCAACGGTGAGAGCCTGAATGGGTTTATAAACAGGGCTATTTCTGAGACGATGGAGAGGGAGAAAAAATAACACACTTCATAACACACTTCATAACACACTTCTTTCAATTTCATGCCACGAAAGGGGTATTTCCCGTCGCTTTCCACCTTTGAAAAAGTCAGGCAAAAAGCGGAGAATAACACACTGAGAATGGCTTGAAATCTAAGCAAAAGCAGTTCAAGTCCGTTAGCGCCCACCAAAAAACGAAGGGAAGGCCTTGTGTCTTGCCTTCGTTTTTTTCATGCTGACGGACTTGAACCGTAAGACGGTTTGACCGTTTAGAAATTGTCCCGGCGGGACAATTTTAGGTCGAAGTGGTGCAGAAGCTATGCTTCAAACCACGCTTTCGCGAAGCGAAAGCGTCCGTTAGCGCCCACCACACCTGCGAAGAAGGCTCGGCGCAAAAGCACTGAGCCTTCGGCAATTCGCGAACCGCAGGTTTTTTCTATGCTTTTACCGCGCAGCCCGCGCTGAAAATATCTTTTTGCGGTAGTGCTACACGTCGCGGCAAGCCCTTGTGGCTTGCCGCGTTTTTCTTTATGCAAAACGCGGCGTTCGCCTATCAGGCTGCCGCTCCTCCCCGAAAAAACTCACGCTTGCTGCGGTTGCTCGCTTGCAAGCGTGCTCACAACGCCTTCGCGGCGCTACCAGGTTTTTTCGGAGAAGGGGAAAGTTTTCCCCGGAACTTTCCATTTCCCCTTTCTTTTTCATAAAAGCTTTGCTATAATAAAAACAATCAAACTGCGGCTGGGCTGCCCGCCTGTACGTCAGGAGAAGCGGCTTCCTGTGATTCGCCGCAGGATCGGAAAACAGAAGCGAAAGGAGTTTTTCTCATGGCCAAGATCATTGGCAGGCCGGCCCTGCCCAATATGCCCTGGCAGGACAAGCCCGCAGGGTACGACAAGCCCGTTTGGAGGTATACGGACAACCCCATTATTAAACGGGACGCTATCCCCACCTCCAACAGCATTTTCAATTCCGCCGTGGTGGTGTACGGCGACGCCTACGCCGGTGTGTTCCGCTGCGATAACCGGGGTGTGGAGATGGATATCTTCGCCGGGTTCTCCCAGGACGGCATTCATTGGGACATCAACCCCGACCCCATCGTTTTTGAGGGGGAGAAGGACGTGACCCGCAAGGAATACCGCTACGATCCCCGGGTGTGCTTTATTGAGGACAGATATTATATCACCTGGTGCAACGGTTACCACGGCCCCACCATCGGCGTGGGCTGGACAAAGGACTTCAAGACCTTCCACCAGATGGAGAACGCTTTCCTGCCCTACAACCGCAACGGCGTGCTGTTCCCCCGGAAGATAGGCGGGAATTACGCCATGGTCAGCCGTCCCAGCGATACGGGCCACACCCCTTTCGGCGACGTGTTTTACAGCGAAAGCCCCGACCTGTGCTATTGGGGCAAGCACCGCTGGCTGTTCGGCACGGCCAACGGCTGGCAGTCTAAGAAAGTGGGCCCCGGTCCCACCCCCATTGAGACGGATGAAGGCTGGCTGATGATCTATCACGGAGTCTTAAATTCCTGCAACGGCTTTGTGTACCGTTTCGGCACCGCCCTGCTGGATATCGACCGCCCCTGGATCGTCAAGGAGCGCGGGCGTTTCTATGTGTTCGGCCCGGAGGAGCAGTATGAGCTGACCGGCGACGTGCCGAACGTCACTTTCCCCTGCGCCACGCTGACCGACCCCGCCACCGGACGCATCACTATTTACTATGGCGCGGCGGATACCGTGACAGGCCTTGCCTTCACCACTGTGGACGAGCTGCTTTCCTATATGAGAAAGTACCCCATGGACGTGGGCGACCAGGAAAACAAGTGAATTTCTGAATGAAGAAGCGCACCCTCATGGGTGCGCTTTTCGCCTCCTCTTGATTTTTAAGGGGGTGAAGAACAAAATATTGACATATTACGTCCAAACGTCTATAATAAAAATAGAAAGAAGGAAGCCTGCCGATAGACGGTTGGCTCAGTGTGAATCCTTAATAGTTTTTAGGAAACCGTCACTTTGCCGAGTGGCGGTTTTTGCTTTTTACTTGAATTGTCACAGTCCAAATTAGAATGTGAAAAGTCAATGTAATCGGCATTGCTTTACCCCCTTTCGGGGTGGTGTAGCCAGACCGCAAAAAATCGCCCCAGAGGGCGATTTTCGTAAAGAATCGCAAAGCGATTCTTTTTCTACCAGTTATGGCAGACTTCCATACGGCTTTTACCGTATGAATCGATTATATCAGGATATTTGACAAAAAGCAACCGCCGGTCTTTTGCTCTTCGCCTCCCCTTGTTTTTCAAGGGGAGGGGGACCATGCGCCAGCATGGTGGAGGGGATATCTGCACACCGGAAAGCGGCATAGAAGCGCTGGTTTTTTTATCCCCTCAGTCAGCCTATCGGCTGACAGCTCCCCTTATTTATTAAGGGGAGCCTTAACGTTCTTCTTACATAATGTGCCAGCTTATTATTTTAGCAGAGAGTGGAGAAAAGAATTAGCCTCCCCTTGTTTTTCAAGGGGAGGGGGGGACCATGCGCCAGCATGGTGGAGGGGATATCTGCACACCGGAAAGCGGTATAGAAGCGCTGGCTTCTCGAATTGGGCGCAGCGGCACGCTGCAACTGCCAAGGTTCTTTCAAATTCGACAGATAATAACAAAAACGCCCCCTTGACATGCAAAAAGGAGGCGTTTTATACTTTGATATAAAGAATTTTGTCAATTTTCTTCACTGTTTGGTCGAAAAAGGTTCAATACGGTTTCACAACGGAAGCCGGTTCATCGGTTTCTCCCATTTCTTTCAGCAGCGTCAAAACCGCCTTTTTGACTTTCACGTTTTTGATGCGCCGTATCTCAAAATACAATTCGTCGTCTGTGGGCGGGAGCGGTTCCCGCATATTGGTGTGGCCAATCAGATAATCTACCGTTACGTTCAGCCTGTTGGAGATATCCTTCAGGGTGGAAAAATTCGGTTCCCGGGCGCCGCTTTCATACTGGCCGTAGGTAGACGGATTCAGGCCGAGGAACTCTGCCATTTTCTCTATGGTAAGGCCCTTTTCGTTCCGCAAAGCCCGCAAATTCATCATAGCCGCAACCTCCCTGTACTCTGCCGGAATTACTATCTGGTATCGTACAGGTTATTTTTCCCTCTATCAAACACAATATGAGATATAATTTCGTATTGAAAAATTTTCAAAGGAGCGATTGCGAATGAAAAACGTCCCAGAAGAAAAGGATTTCACGCAGGAAGAGCTGTATATGCGGCTTGCGTCGTCTCTCCGCACGCTGCGCGTCAACGCGGGGCTGACCCAAAAGGCTGTTGCGGAACATCTCCATATCACCCGTTCGGCCTATACCTATTACGAGCTGGGGACCGTCGCCCCCAGCGTGTCGGCGCTGTACACACTCTGCCGGTTCTACAACGTTTCCGCTGACGTTTTCTTTGCGCCTCCGGGAAACAGCCGAAGCGCACAGGCCCTGCATGCGCTTTTTCCTGATACGGTTTCCCTGCCCGGGACCGGTTCCATTGTGTGCCATGGAGAAGACTTTCAGGCAGGAAAAACCGGCGCGCTTCAAAACGCACCGGTTTTTAGGAAATTTCTTTGAACCGCCTGCCGCGCCCTGACCGGGGCTTCATGCCTTCAGGGACGGTCCTCCGCGCAGAGCTGGCCGCAGGCGGCATGGATATCCGCGCCAAACTGCGCGCGGACAGAGCAGCTGATCCCCGCCGCCTTCAGGACCTGCGAAAACTGTTCCGCCCGATCCCGTCCCGGCGCGAAAAACAGTCCTCTGGCGTGTTCCGTTTCATTGTATGGGATCAGGTCCACATGGTACAGCGGCAGCGCCGCAGGCCGCCGCCGCAGGAGCCGGGCCAGCGTCCGTGCATGGAAAGGACTGTCGTTGATGTTCCCCAGCAGGATATAAGCCAGGAACACCCGCTTATTTGTCCTGCGGATATGCGTGTCCAGCACGCTCAGGACTTCCTCCATCGGCCAGCGCTTTTCCACGGGCATGAGCTTTCTGCGCAGTTCCGGCGTGGGAGCGTGCAGGGAATAGGCAAGGTTCACCTGGGGCCATTCCTGCGTCAGGCGTTTGATCCCCGGAACGACGCCTACGGTGGAAACGGTGATGCGCCGCTGGCTCAAGCCGAAAAGGTCGGGATCGGTCAGCAGCTTCAGCGCTTCAAAGAGCCGTGGGTTTGCCAGAGGCTCTCCCATACCCATAAAGGAAACGCTGTCGAGGGGACAGCCTGAAAGGTGAAAATATAAAAGCTGTTCCACGATCTCCCAGGCGGAGAGGTCCCGCCGTTTCCCCATGGCCCCGGTGGCGCAGAATTTGCAGCCGAAGGCGCACCCGCACTGGGAGGAGACGCAGAAAGAATCCCACCCCTTTTTGTAATGAAGGCGCACGGCCTCCGCCATGGCTCCGTCAGGCAGGGCAAAAAGTACTTTGTCCGCCTGCTCTGAGCGGCTTTCCCGGACCGGACGCAGGGTCAGGACCGTTTCTCCCAGGGCCTCCGTCAGCCGCTTTCGCAGTGCCTCCGGCAGGGCCGTCATGTCCTGAAAACGAAGACGGCGCTCCTGAAACACAGCGTGCAGTATCTGACGGTATCGGTAATCCGGCTGTTCCCAGCCGTTCAGCAGTTCTTTCAGTTTTTCCAAATTTGTCATAGACCGGTTTTCCTTTCCCGTGTTGGTGTTCTGCACAAGAAATCGGACCGGCCTCCGGCGGCGAATCCGGAAAGTCCGGCGTTTTACCGGCGCATTCCGTCATTCTGCCCGGCAGAAAAGGGCCGCCGGAATAACCGGTCTTCCTTCCTTCTCTGCCGGACGCCGCACGCGGTGACCGTCCGACACCCATACCGAATAGACAACATCAGAAGCACCTCCTTCCTGAAAAAAGAAAAGGCCGTGAGAAATTCCTTTCTCACAGCCTTCTTTCACACAGCTTCCCCAGAGAGGGAACGATCTGCGCGAAAGGCAGAGAGACAGGCATTTCCTTACCATAGAGAACAAAGCGTCGGAAAATACGGCGCTCTATCTCACAGATAAGCGAAATACCTCATTTCTCTGCCTCCGGTTTTTTCGTAAAAATGACGGCGCTGAGCCGTAACCATTATCATAGCATGGATTGCTGAAAATTGCAAGCTGCAATCTGAGCGCGCGGCAAAAATCCCGGCCGGAAATATTGACCTTGCAACCTGTTCTGTGTTAAGATAATCCGTACTGATAGAAAGACAGCCCGCGCGCAGGCGGGCGCTTATCACAAAGAAACAGGAAAGTGATGATAAAATGGCAGTTCAGCATAAACCCCGCGTGGCGGTGGCCACGGACAGCAACAGCGGGATCTCGCAGGCCCAGGGGGCGCGTTACGGCATCGGCGTGATCCCCATGCCCTTTCTCATCGACGGGCAGGAATATTTTGAGGACGTTTCCATCACCCGGGAAGAATTTTTCCAGAGGCTGGAGGAGGGCGCGGACGTGCGGACCTCCCAGCCCAGCCCGGAGGCGGTCACCAGCCTGTGGGACCGGCTTTTGGAGGAATATGAGGAAGTGGTGTATATTCCCATGTCCGGGGGTTTGAGCAACTCCGTCCAGACCGCTTTGATGCTGGCGGAAAGCTATGGCGGCCGGGTGCAGGTGGTGGATAACCACCGTATTTCCTGCACGCAGAAGCAGTCCGTGCTGGAAGCCATGCGTCTGGCCGGGGCCGGCTGGAACGCTAAGGCGATCCGGGATTTTCTGATTCTGCACGCCTATGACGCCAGTATTTACATTGCGGTGGATACGTTGAAATACCTGAAAAAGGGCGGCAGGGTCACGGCGGCGGGGGCCGCTTTAGGCTCCCTGCTGAATATCAAGCCCATTTTGCAGATCCAGGGGGATAAGCTGGACGCCTACGCGAAGGTGCGGGGCATGAAGCTGGCCCAGGAAAAAATGCTCCAGGCCGTTCAGGCGGATATGGAAGGCCGCTTTGCCGGCAGCGAGGTTTTGATCAAGGGTGCATACACCTGCGATGAAAAGACGGCGGCTCAATGGAAAAAGGCCATCGCGGCCCGCTTCCCAAAACATAAGGTCTCGCTGGACCCGCTGGCGCTGAGCATCAGCTGCCACATCGGCGCCGGTTCTCTGGCAGTGGTGTGCATGAAGGCCCAGCCCGAAATGGAAGCTGTAACCTTTGAGCTGTGATGGGTTTAATCCGGCCCGAGAAATGCAAGACCGGGAAGATTGCGCAGGACCATGAAGACAACAGCCAGAACGGCGACGACCGCTGCGGCTGCCTGGAAGCCTCTGCTTTTATAAAGCGGGGGCTTCTCTTTTACATACCGCGCAGCTTCCCGCAGACAGTAGACCGCCGCGGCGGGCAGAAAGCAGAAAAGGAAAGGATTGTGGCGGAAGGCGCCTGCGAAGTCGCCCCGGAACAGGTCCAGCAGCATGCGCTGCCCGCCGCAGCCCGCGCAGGCAAAGCCGGTGAGCTTTAAAATCGGACAGGGAGGGCGCAAAACAAACACGATAAACGCCGCCAAGAGCCCTGCTCCAAGCAGGACGGCGGCGGCCCGCATGAGCCGCTTTTTCTGTTCTCCATTCACGAGTCTCCCTCCTTGCAATCGTTCTGGAAGGAAAGTATAGCACTGTTTTCGGAGAAACGCCAGTGTAACGCCGAAAACTTTTGGATAAAACGCAAAAATAGCACTTGACTTAAAGTGTGCTTTATCCCTTATAATAATTACCATACACAGAGGCCGCTCTGCTGGGCGGCTTTTTTCAGGAAGAAAAAACAAGGGCCGCCGAAGCGGCCCGCGCGGGAAAAGGCAAAGGACTGTGGTCTGGCTCCGCGCCGGCGAGAAAGGAAAAGGTGTTGACAATGTCAGAAAAGTATTTGGGAGAAAACATCAAGAAGCTGGGTTTTGGAATGATGCGCCTGCCCATGAAGGGCGAAGAGATCGACATCGAACAGGTGAAAAGAATGGTGGATACCTTCATGGCGAAGGGCTTTACCTATTTTGACACGGCCTATGTGTACATAGGCGGCAAGTCCGAGGTCGCCCTGAAGGAAACGGTGGTGGACCGTTACCCCCGGGACAGCTTCCAGTGCGCGACCAAGCTTCCCCTGTGGGACCTGAAGGGCCCGGAAGAAATGGAAAAGGTCTTCCAGGAATCCCTGGACCGCGCAGGGCTTTCCTACTATGATTTTTATCTGCTCCACGCCCTGAATAAGGACACCGCGAAAAAGGCGGAGGAGCTGGACGCTTGGGGCTATCTCAAAACGCTGAAGGAGCAGGGAAGGGTCAAGCATATGGGTTTCTCCTTCCACGACAGCGCCGAGGTGCTGGACGATATCCTGACAAAGCACCCAGAAGCGGAGTTTGTGCAGCTGCAGATCAACTACGCCGACTGGGACAGCGAAACCGTGCAGTCCAGGCTGTGCTATGAAACGGCCAGAAAGCACGGAAAACCCGTCATCATCATGGAGCCCGTAAAGGGCGGGTCTCTGGCGGCTATGACGCCGGAGATCCAGAAGCTGTTCAAGAACGCAAACCCCGGCCTTTCCGTGCCCTCCTGGGCGGTGCGGTTCGCCGCTTCTCTGGAAGGGCTTGTAACAGTGCTGTCCGGTATGTCCACCGAGGAGCAGCTCAACGACAACGTTTCCTATATGGAGCATTTCCAGCCCTTGAGTGAAAGCGAGCAGGGCGTCATTAAACAGGCGGTGGAGATTCTCAACAGCATTCCCACCATTCCCTGTACGGCCTGTAAATACTGTGTGGACGGCTGCCCGCAGAAAATCAACATTCCCGGCATTTTCAGCGCCATGAACAACCTGAACCTTTACAACAACGTGGAGGGCGCGAAGGGGAATTACCAGCGCGCCACGGCTGACGGCGGAAAGGCCTCCGACTGTATCGAATGCGGCCAGTGCGAGGCTCACTGCCCCCAGCACATTGAGATCATCGAGACCCTGAAGAAGTGTGCGGACGCTTTGGAGTAAGGCGTCCGGGCCTTTGAGGCGGAGCGTAAAAGCAAACAGGCGCGGGAGAGCACAGCTCTCCCGCGCTTTACTTTTTTTGCCGCTTGTGCTATGATAACCGCAAGAATGCACGGGCCTGCCCTCGCGAAAGCCCGTTTTTGGCACCTATTATTTCCGAAGTCAAATGAGGTGGATTGCTTTGCGTACCATCAAGAAGCTGAAGCGCACCATTGTTTTTATTTTGAAGCTGGCGCTGTTCATGTCCCTGTTCGGCATCTTTTTCGGCGTTTTCGGGATCAATAACCCCTGGCTTTTTCACATCAACCGTACCACCGGCGTCACCATGCTGACCTTTGCGGTGCTGGGCATCTCCCTGATGTCCGTGTACGGCGGGTATGCTGTGGGCACCCAGAAAAGCAAGCCCATTGTCTATTCCATGTCCCTGGCTACCGTGATCACAGACCTGATTACCCATCTGCAGCTTTCCATCATGAATACCAGCGAGAAGAACAACCCGAGCTTTGTGTATGAAACGCCCCACCTTCTGCTGCTGGTCATGGTGCTTCAGGTGCTGGTGATCATCTTTTTTGCCTATTTCGGCAATTTTGTGTACTTCTCCCTGGAGCCGCCGGAAAAATGCTGCGTCATTTCTTCTTCCCGGCAGAGCCTGGGACACATTATCCCTAAGATCAGCAAGTTCCAGAAGCAATACGAGGTGGACGAAATTATCCGTTATGACGCCCCCAATGTGCTGGACGTGATCTCCCGGAATGATACGGTATTTCTCTATGACGTGCCGGTGCGGGAGCGCATCACCCTGACGGAATACTGCTATCAGAAGCAGAAAAATATCTATTACAATTTTGAGATGATCGATGTGGTGTCCCAGGGCGCGAAATACATGACGCTGGACGACAAATCCCTGGTGATGCATGTGGCGAAGGATCTGACCATGGAACAGCGCATTGTAAAGCGCCTGATGGATATCGGCATTTCCCTGCTGGCCCTGATCATCACCAGTCCCATTATGCTGGGCTGTGCCCTTGCTATCAAGCTGGAAGACGGCGGCAAGGTGTTCTACAAGCAGAAGCGGCTGACAAAATACGGAAGGGTCTTCGAGGTGTACAAGTTCCGCACCATGCGGGAGGAGAATTCCATTCACAAGTCCGTTACGGAGAACGACGACCGTATCACAAAGGTGGGAAAGGTGCTTCGCAAGTACAGGATCGATGAGCTTCCCCAGATGCTGAACATTTTGAAAGGCGATATGACGGTGGTGGGCCCCCGCCCTGAAATGCTGGAAAACGTGGAAAAATATACCGGAGAGCTGCCGGAATTTGCCTACCGCCTGCGCATGAAAGCGGGCCTTACCGGGCTTGCACAGATCTCCGGCAAGTACAATACCTCCCCTAAGGACAAGCTGGTCATGGATCTGATGTATATTGAAAATTACAGTATCTGGCAGGATCTGAAGCTGATCTTCCAGACGGTCACCGTGTTCTTTAAGGCTTCTGAAAGCACGGAGGCTTTCGGCGGGGAGATCCTTTACGATTTTGACGAGGACCGGGAGAAAAATCGCCGGGAGCGGCGGGAAGCGGAAAGCGAAAAGCCGCCGGAGGACGTTCTCAAACAGAAGGAGGAAGAGTGAACCGTGGCTGTCATCGACTATTTAAAACGGGTGTTTTCCGGCACTGCGGAGGAATTTTTCCAGAAAGCGGGGCAGGCCATGCTTTCCGGAGAAAAGCTGTTCGTCATCACGGCCAACCCGGAGATCATGATGCACGCGGAAAAAAATGAAGCGGTCCGTTCCCTGCTGCTCATGGAGGAACATACCGCCGTCACTCCCGACGGCGTCAGCGTGGTAAAGGCTATGCGCATCTGCGGCTTGCCCGCCGCGGAGCGTATCACCGGCGTGGACCTGGCCGAGAAGCTTTTGAAGCTGGCGGGAGAGGAGAAAAAGTCCGTTTACCTTCTGGGAGCAAAGGAGGAAGTGGCCGCCGCGCTGTCCCAAAAGCTGAAACGGGAATACCCGGAAATGACGCTGCGGTACCATAACGGCTACGATGGGGATAAGGACGAAATTTTCGGCGAGATCGCCGGAGCAGCTCCGGACCTGGTGCTGGTGGCCCTGGGCGTGCCTGCCCAGGAATTGCTGATCGCCCGGCATTTAAAGGAATTCCAGAAAGGCGTGTTTGTGGGCGTAGGCGGCTCCTTTGACGTGCTCAGCGGCATGAAGCGGCGAGCCCCCGCCTTTTTTGTAAAAACAAACACGGAGTGGCTTTACCGTATCCTGCGGGAGCCCTCCCGGCTGGGAAGGTTTTACCGGAGCAACATAAAATTCCTGGCCCAAGTGAAAAAGGCCGCGAAAACCGGGAAGTAAGAGCAGCGCAGATATTTAAGAAATTTGTAAGCTGTTTGTAGACAAGCTGTTGAAGTGTTTTGCATAAACTAAAAATGTGATTTGCGGCCGCCGCTTTGCCGGCGGTTCCGTTTGGAAAGGGATTGATACCGTGAAAAAGGTCAGGGTCATGTCCGTGTTCGGCACCCGCCCGGAAACCATCAAAATGGCTCCGCTGGTCAAGGAACTGAAAAACCGCCCGGAGTTTGAAAGCGTGGTGTGCGTTACCGCCCAGCACCGACAGATGCTGGACCAGGTGCTGGAGGCTTTTCACATTCAGCCGGAGTACGATCTGGATATCATGAAGCAGGGGCAGACTCTTTCCGATATCACTGCCCGGGTGCTCAAAGGGCTGGAAACTGTGATCGCCGAGGTAAAGCCGGATATGGTGCTGGTCCACGGCGATACCACGACTACCTTCGCCGGGGCTTTGGCGGCCTATTACGCCAGGGTGGCGGTGGGCCATGTGGAGGCCGGGCTCCGCACCTACGACAAGTACTCCCCCTATCCGGAGGAAATGAACCGGCAGTTCGTGGGCTGTATGGCGGATCTGCATTTCGCCCCCACGGAGCTGAGCCGTCAGAATCTCCTGAAAGAGGGTAAGCGCCCGGAAACCATCGTCGTTACCGGCAACACGGCCATCGACGCTTTGCAGACCACCGTGCGGGAGGATTATTCCGACGAGGCGCTCCGCTGGGCGGAGGGTTCCCGGCTCATCGTTCTCACGGCTCACCGCCGGGAAAACCTGGGAGAGCCCATGCACAGTATGTTCCGGGCGATCCGCCGCATCGTGGAAGAATTCCCCGATGTGAAGCTGGTCTATCCCGTCCACCTGAATCCGCTGGTGCGGGAAGCCGCGGAAGAGGAATTCGGCGGTTGCGGCAGGATCAAGCTTATCGAGCCCCAGGAAGTGGTGGAGTTTCACAACCTGCTCAGCCGGTCTTACCTGATTTTGACGGACAGCGGCGGCATTCAGGAGGAAGCTCCTTCTCTTGGAAAGCCGGTCATCGTTCTGCGGGATACCACCGAGCGCCCTGAGGGCATCAAGGCCGGTACGCTGAAGCTGGCGGGGACCCGGGAGGAAACCGTCTATTCCATGATCCGGGAGCTTCTGACAGACCCGGAGGAATACGCTCGCATGAGCCATGCCAGCAACCCCTACGGGGACGGGCAGGCCAGCCGCCGCATTGCCGACGCCATTGCGGCTTGGGCGGAAAAACAGAAATAGAAAGGTACTATTCTGAGATATGAAGAAAGACAGAACGGAAAAAAGACAGGAAAAGGAACAAGAAGAAGGCGGTTCCGGCAGCAGCTTTGTGAGACTTTGCCTGCGGCCCCAAAACCTTTTGCTTGCAGGGCTTATCCCGGCGCTTTCAGCGGTGGTTCTGTGGTGGAACAGGGCCCTGCTGTGGGAAACACCGAAGGAAGGCGAGCCCGCTTTCTGCGGAGGCTTTGTCACAGCTTACTGCGCGCTTTCTCTCGTCAGCGCGCTTCTTTGTGTTGTCAGGATCAGTCTGCCGGGGCGTGTCCGGCGGGCTGCCGGCTGGATGCTCCTGCTGCTTCTGCCCCTGGGGATCTTTTTCGCGGTGGACCTGATCAACGGCACCCGTATTCTGGACTTTACCTACAAACGGGGCTTTGCCAATTACCTGTGCTATCTCATGGTGATTGCCCTGATCTACGCACTGTGCCGCCGGGTGTGGGTCACGGCCCTCATTGGCGGGGCAGCTTTTTTGTTTTTCGGGATCGTCAATTATTTTGTCATTCAGTTTCGCGGGAAGCCCATTCTGCCTTGGGATATTCAGGCTGTCGGCACAGCCTTTGAGGTTTCCGGCGGCTATCAGTATACCCTCACCCGCCCCATTCTCCTTTCTGTTTTGGGACTTCTCTGCGCGGTGCTGCTCTGCTTTCGCATTGCACCGGTGGGGAAGGGAGAGGCTCCCAAATGGTCCCGGATTGCCGAACGGCTTACGGCGCTGGTCCTGTCAGGCACCCTGGCCGTCCTGATTTTTCCCGCGGACCTGCTCAGCGGCATGGGGATCTCCGTGTGGGCGTGGAACCAGAAGACCAGCTCCGAGCTGACCGGAGTGATGGCCGGCTTTTTTGCCAATATCCAGTTTTTGATGGTGGATAAACCGGAAGGATATTCCGAGGAACGGCTGGAAGAGCTGGGGGAAAGCCTGCAGTCCCTGAACGATCCGGAACCCTTTGGTCAACCGGAAAAAGAGCCGACCGTCATCGTGGTGATGAACGAGTCTATGACCGATCTGCAAAGCGTGGGCAGCTTGGAACTCAGTGAGGACTGCCAGCCCTTTATGCACAGCCTGCAAAACGATGAAAACGTCATCTGGGGCACGGCTTATTCCTCCGTGTACGGCGGGGACACCTGCAACAGCGAATATGAATTCCTCACCGGCAATACATTGGCTTTTCTGCCCTCCGGCTGCAAGCCCTACCAGCAGTATGTGGACCGGGAGCAGACGGCCCTGCCCTCCATTCTGAAAAACCACGGGTACAGCTGCACAGCCATTCACCCCGGGAACAAAAGCGCCTGGCAGCGGGATAAAGCGTACCCTTATCTGGGCTTTGACGAATTTATCTACGCCAAGACATTCCATGTGACCCGGGAGCTGGTGCATGGGCTTACCAGCGACCGTTCGCACTATGATGAGATCATTTATCAGTACGAGCATCGTGATCCGGAAAATCCCCAGTTCCTGTTTACAGTGACCATTCAGAACCATGGGGGTTATGAAGATGAAACGGTGCCGACTACCGTGCGAATCCGGCAGCCGGAGGCGGAAGGCGTATCCACGGGGCATGTGACTTACCCCCAGACCGAGCAGTATCTGAGCCTTGTCAAAAGCTCCGACAGCGCCCTCCGGGACTTTATCAGTTACTTCGAGGAACAGGAGGACCCGGTGGTGGTGCTGTTCTTTGGGGACCATTGGCCCAATCTGGAAACAGCTTTCCTCAGTGAACTGCTGGGAACAGATGCTTCCGATCCCGATTTTGAAGCGTTGATGAAAGAGCACCAGGTGCCGTTTTTCATTTGGGCCAATTACCCTCTGAAAGGCCAGCATATCGAAAGCGTCAGCCTGAATTACCTTTCCGGACTGCTGCTGCGGGCGGCAGGCCTGGAGGGTACCGCTTATACGAATTATCTGGAAGCTCTGCGTCAGCAGCTTCCCGTCATCAATGCCCTGGGCGCGATAGACAGGGAAGGGAACCTATACCAAAATCTTGAAGCGCCGTATGAGGAGCTTTTGAACGAATATGCCACGCTGCAATATAACAACGCCTTTGGCGGCGGGGAAAAAGTGGAAAAGCTGTTTACAAGATAACGCGGTGCGGCAGTTGAAAAAGGAGAGGAAAGCTATGGCGAAGGTAGCGGTTCGCAGGATCAATGAATGGGACGGCCCGGCGATGCTGAAGATCTACACGCCTTATACGGGCACGTTCTGCGCGCCGGAACAGGAGCCGCCGGAATTGCAGGACTATATTATGCGGATCGACCGGTATACATACGGCCTGGGTTGGCTCATGTGCGAGATAGATTCCACCCCGGCGGGCTTCTGCCACCTGGCAGAGGACCGGAACGACCCGGAAAACCTTTTTTCCGTGGAGTTTCAGCTCTATGTGAAACCGGAATTTCAGCGCATCGGCGTAGGGAAAGCCCTTTGGACCCTGATGCGGGACATGCTGGAGCTCGGCAGTCGGAAACAGGCGGCCGCCTATGTGAAAAAGGAAAACGCCGCCGCACTCCGGTTCTTTTCTGCCATGGGCTTTTCCGTCCGGCAGCAAGCGGCGGGAGAGGTAGTTTTGGAGTATGCTTTGACTCCCGCCGACCCGCAGGCTCAGCGCCCCATAAAACCCTATCTGCTGGAAAATCTGGATTACGAGCGGGCCCGGGAGCGGGCGGCAAAGCTTGTAAAAGCGTAAAAGAGCGGGCGCTTCCCAAAATGGGAAGCGCCCGCCTTTTCTTGTATCAAGAAAAGGCTTCCTGTCTACTGATGGCAGGAAGCCATTTTCCCAAATGGGAAAATGAAAAAATTTTGAAAAACGTCACGCGGGCCCATTGTAAATTTTTCCGGTTTGTGCTATGATAAACCCATTCTGATAAAATGCGGAAGAATGGTGTTTTTTCAGAATGGCGGTCGGTTTCAGATTCAGAGGCCGCCCGGGAAACGCCTTTTTGGGCGGCCCGCATGGTTTGTACCAAGCTGTTTTTCACATAATCCTGCACGGAAGGGAGGTCGAAAAGCAATGAGCGAACCCAATACGCTGCAAGTGGTTCTAATGGGCCTGATCACCGTCTTTGTTGTGCTGATCTGCCTGATCGGCATCATCAAGCTCATGGGCCTGGTCATGGTGAAGCTTGCAGAGAGGAAGGCGGTTCCCGCGGTTCAGACTGCGGCTCCGGCCGCTGCTCCCGTTCCTGTGGGACAGACTGCCTCTGCCGACAAGCAGAAGCTGGTAGCCGCTGTCGCTGCCGCTATCGCGGAGGACATGGGCACGGACGTGGACCATCTCAAAATTCATTCTATCCGCAGGCTGTAAGCCGGGTATGAAAGCCGCGGCCCAGGGCTCTGAAAACGAAGGCTGGGTCCGGCGCGGAGAAAAGCTGCGCGATCTTTATTGACAGGCTGCGCAAAGTATCAAAATTCAAGAGAGGAATTATTGTTATGAGAAAGTACAATGTAAATGTCAACGGCACCCCTTATGAAGTTACCGTAGAAGAAGTCAAGGGCGGAGCGGCCCCTGCGCCCGCTCCGGCTGCTGCACCCGCTCCGGCTCCCGCCGCAGCTCCCGCCGCTCCTGCCGGGGCCGGGGAGCAGATCACTTCTCCCATGCCCGGCACCATTCTGGACGTAAAGGTCGCCGCCGGCCAGGCTGTAAAATCCGGCGACGTGCTGATGGTCCTGGAGGCTATGAAGATGGAGAACGAGATCATGGCTCCCAAGGACGGCACCGTGACCGCTGTTTCCGTAGCCAAGGGCGCTTCTGTTGAGACAGGCACACTCCTTTGCACCATCGCTTAAATGCGGTTCCGCCAAATCAAAATAAATAAGGAGTGTAATTATGGACGCAATTATGAACTTTTTGCAGAGCACAGGCTTTGCTCAGCTGGCGGATAACCCCCTCTCCCTGGTGATGATAGGGATTGCCTGTGTGCTTCTGTATCTGGCCATTGTCAGAAAGTTTGAACCTCTGCTGCTGCTGCCTATCGCTTTCGGTATGCTGCTGACGAACCTGCCCGGTGCGGGTATGTACCATGCGGCGCTTTTTGAGGGCGGGCATGTACATTGGGAAATGTTTTCATCCGGCGTGCCCCTTGCAAACGGCGTGACGGAAAACGTTGGACTGCTGGACGTGCTGTATCTGGGCGTAAAGCTGGGTGTTTATCCCTGCCTGATCTTTATTGGCGTTGGCGCCCAGACCGATTTCGGCCCGTTGATCGCCAATCCCAAGACCCTGCTGCTGGGCGCCGCCGCCCAGGTGGGTATTTTCATCACCTTTGTGGGCGCCCAGCTTTTGGGCTTTACCGGCGCTGAGGCCGGTTCCATCGGCATTATCGGCGGCGCGGACGGCCCCACCGCAATTTACACGGCTTCGAAGCTTGCCCCTCATCTCCTTGGCCCCATCGCTGTGGCTGCCTATTCGTACATGGCGCTGGTGCCGGTGATCCAGCCTCCCATCATGAAGCTGCTGACCACCAAAGAAGAACGGCGGATCAAAATGAAGCAGCTCCGTCCTGTTTCCAAGACGGAGAAGATCCTGTTCCCCGTTATCGTTACAATTTTTGTTTCCTTCATGCTGCCCTCTGCCGCCCCCTTGGTGGGCTGCCTGATGCTGGGCAACCTGATGCGGGAATGCGGCGTGGTGGAGCGCCTTAATAAGACCGTCCAGAACGAGCTGATGAACATCGTCACCATCTTCCTGGGAGTTACCGTGGGCGCTACCGCCACGGCTGAAAACTTCCTGAACCCGGATACTTTGAAGATCCTGGTGATGGGCGTTGTGGCCTTTGCTCTCGGCACTGCCGGCGGCGTGCTCCTGGCCAAGCTGATGAACGTGTTCAGCAAGGAAAAGGTCAATCCCCTGATTGGTTCCGCCGGCGTGTCCGCCGTTCCTATGGCGGCCCGTGTTTCTCAGACGGTGGGCCAGAAGGAGGATCCCTCCAACTTCCTGCTGATGCACGCCATGGGTCCCAATGTGGCGGG
>CAZXLM010000052.1:0-16990 GCA_964642055.1 uncultured Acutalibacter sp.
TCGTCCAGAATATAGATGGTCCTGCCCGTGGGGCGGCGGGAAAGCTCTGTAGCCAGCTTCACCCGCTGGGCCTCGCCGCCGGAAAGGGTAGTGGCGGGCTGGCCCACCTTCACATAGCCAAGGCCCACGTCTACCAGAGTTTGCAGCTTTCTGCTGAGCTTCGGGATATCCCGGAAAAAGTCCAAGGCCTCCTCGGTGGTCATTTCCAGCACATCGTAAATGCTCTTGCCCTTATACTTGACCTCCAGGGTCTCCCGGTTATAGCGGTGCCCCTTGCACACCTCGCAGGGCACGTACACGTCCGGCAGGAAGTGCATTTCAATGCAGATGATGCCGTCCCCCTGGCAGGCCTCGCACCGGCCGCCCTTCACGTTAAAGGAAAACCGGGAAGCGTTGAAGCCCCTCATTTTGGCGTCCTGGGTGCTGGCGAACAGCTCCCGGATATCCGTAAACAGTCCGGTATAGGTGGCGGGATTGGACCTTGGAGTCCTGCCGATAGGAGACTGGTCGATCTGGATCACCTTATCCAGATGCTCCAGGCCCCGCACCTCCTTGTGGGCTCCCGGGAAGGTATGGGCGCGGTTCAGCTCCGCCGCCAGCTTTTTGTAGAGTATTTCGTTGATGAGAGAGGATTTGCCCGAGCCGGACACTCCGGTAACGCAGACAAATTCCCCTAACGGCAGCTTTACGTTGATATGCTTCAGGTTGTTCTGGGCTGCGCCCACTATTTCCAGGAAATTCCCATTGCCCTTCCGGCGCTTTTTGGGGACCTCCACCTTCTTCCTGCCGCTGAGGTACTGGCCGGTAATGGATTTCGAGCATTTTTCAATGCCCTTTACAGGCCCCGCGTACACGATCTCGCCGCCGTGGATCCCCGCGCCGGGTCCCACGTCCACCAGATAGTCCGCGGCCCGCATGGTGTCTTCATCATGCTCCACCACAATGACCGTATTTCCCAGGTCCCGCAGCCGTTTCAGGGTGCCAAGGAGCTTTTCGTTGTCCCGCTGGTGCAGGCCGATGGAGGGCTCGTCCAGAATATACAGCACGCCCATGAGGGAAGAACCGATCTGAGTAGCAAGACGGATACGCTGGCTCTCGCCGCCGGAAAGGGTACCGGAGGACCGTGAGAGGGTCAGGTATTCCAGCCCCACGCTTTTTAGAAATCCCAGCCGGGCTTTTATTTCCTTTACAATGGGAGCGGCAATAAGCTTTTCCCGCTCTGTCAGCTCCAAAGCCTCCATAAATTCCAGGGCTTCCGTTACAGATTTATCGCAAAAGTCAGCAATGTTGATGCCGCCTACCGTAACTGCCAGACTTTCTTTGGAAAGTCGTTTGCCGTGGCATTCGTCGCAGGGGACGGCGCTCATATAGGTCTCGATCTCCTCTTTGATCCAGCTGGAAGATGTGTCGTGGAAACGGCGCTCCAGATTGTTGATGACGCCCTCAAACTCCGCCTGATAGGTGCCGCTGCCATACTCGCTGACCCGCCGGAGCTTGATCTTCTCTCCTTTGGTGCCGTACAGAAGAATATCCACGATCTCTTTTGGGAGCTCGCCAATGGGGGTATCCAGCGAAAAATGGTAGTGCTCGGCTAGCCCCTGCATATACATGGCGGCGATGGTGCTGCCCTCCATGGCCCAGCCGCTGGCCTTTAAGCCCCCTTTGTTGATGGAAAGGCGCTTGTCCGGGATAATGAGCTGTGGATCGATCCGCATAAACACGCCCAGGCCGGTGCATTTTTTGCAGGCCCCGAAAGGATTATTGAAGGAAAACATTCTGGGGGAAAGCTCGTCGATGCTGACCCCGTGTTCCGGGCAGGCGTAATTCTGGGAGAAGGTGATGTCCTCTCCGTCCGCCACGTTCACCACCACCACACCGCCGGTGAGCCCCGCGGCCACCTCGATGGAATCCGCCAGACGAGAACGGATATCCGGCTTTACCACCAGCCGGTCCACCACGATCTCGATGGTGTGCTTTTTGTTCTTTTCCAGGGAAATGGTCTCGTTCAGATCGTAGATCAGGCCATCCACCCTGGCCCGGACAAAGCCGGAGCGCCGGGCGGCCTCAAATTCCTTCTGGTGCTCTCCCTTCTTTCCCCGGATCACCGGAGCCAGCACCTGGATCTTTGATTTTTCCGGCAGCTTCAGGACCTGGTCCACGATCTGGTCCACCGTCTGCTGCTTGATCTCCCGGCCGCAGATCGGGCAGTGGGGAATGCCGATCCGGGCGTATAAAAGCCGGAGGTAGTCGTAAATTTCCGTCACCGTGCCCACGGTGGAGCGGGGATTTTTCGAGGTGGTCTTCTGGTCGATGGAAATAGCGGGAGAAAGTCCGTCAATCAGGTCCACATCCGGCTTTTCCATCTGCCCTAAAAACATTCTGGCATAAGAGGAAAGGCTTTCCACATACCGGCGCTGTCCCTCGGCGTAAATGGTGTCAAAGGCCAGGGAAGATTTGCCCGAGCCGGAAAGCCCGGTCAAAACCACCAGCTTGTCCCGGGGAATGGTCACGTCCACATTTTTCAGATTGTGCTCCCTTGCTCCATGCACCACGATCTTATCAAGGCTCATTGGTTATTTCCGCTCCTTCTTGATTGATAATAGCTCCGCTTCCGTTTTCAACAGCTAAAAGGAAGCGCCGCGCAAAAGCCCGGCGTGCGTTTCTTCCCCATAGGGAAATACATGCTCCGCTTTCGACTGAAATTCCTTTAAGGAAACGATCTTTTCGGTTTCATTAAACTCGATCAGAGAAACGCCGTCAAAGCCGTCTGTCTCCCCGTCATACTCACAGCGGAAGTACCATTCCACCGCTGTGCGGCTCCCCTCGTGCAGGAAACCTTTGATGTTCCATTCCAGCACTTTTCCTTTTTGATTCCAATCGGAAAACCACTGCTTTATCTGCTCCAGGCTCCGGTATTCCGGGCCGTAGCACTCGCTGTAAACGATATCCTCCGCAAAGGTTTCCTTCAGCACCGCCGGGTCGTTCTTTACCCAGCAGCGGAAATAAGCCCTTATCATTTCTTCCCTTTTTTCCACACCGCTTCTCCTTTCCGGCTTCTTCCCCAGCTCCGTATACTTTCTGACAAACTCGGTTTTCTGCCGGGTATATTCGTCCCGGTCGTGCTCGTATTCCTTCCACAGTCGGAGCTTTAAGGTTTCATATTCCTTTGCCGCTTCCGGGTGACCGTTCAGGTAATCCCGAAAATACAGTTCGTCGTGATCTCCCGCAAGCCGTAAATGCAGATGGAATACCTTCTCCGCAAATCCGTGCTCTGTATAGCCCTTGTTGAAGGAAACTCTTTCGCCGCCGTCCGACATCAGAATATATCCCTGTTCCTTCAGCGCCGCTTTCGCCGCACAAAACGCCGCTCTGTCCGGCGCTTCGATCAAAATATCCACAATGGGCTTGGCCCAAATGCCCTGTATTGCTGTGCTGCCGATATGGCCGATCCGGTTTTCCGGGGGAAGAAACTTTAGAAGCGTCTTCCTTTCTTCCCGAAACCACTCGCACCAGTTGTCATTGTGCTCCGTCAGGAAAATGGGGAACAGTTCCCACAGCTCTTCCAAAGTCATCTCCGATAATTTCTTTCCCACAGCGTCAGTTCTCCTTTTTCCATGCGGAAATATCCACCCAGGCCGGGCGGAAACCGCAGCTTACGGCAATATTCTGCGAATGAATATTGGAAAGGCTGGAAAAGTAAAAGGGCAGCTTTCCCCGCTTTTCAATTTCTGCCGCCAAATTCCCGACCATCGCGGTACCCAGCCCCCTGCCCCGGTATTCCGGCCTCACATCGACGCCGATCTGCCACATTTCCCGGCCGTCGGCGGAAGCCCCCGCGATCCCCGCAACATGTTCCCCGTCCATGGCGGCAAGGGCCAGCATGTCCGGGCGGGTGGAATTTTCCCGCTCCTGCAGGGCGTTAGGCCAGCTTTCATTGGGGTAAAATCGTTTGATTTCCGATCGTTCCAGCCATTCCAGCGTGAACCCCTTCGGCGCGGTCCCAGGCGTAAATTCCCCGGCAGGCAGATATCCATGGTGGGTTTGGGTCAATTCATATCCATAGGGCTTCAATATTTTACACAGAGCCAGCAACCGGGGAAACTCCAGAAGCCAGTGGGGCTCCTCTGCGTCCTGCGTCCATTCCCGCAGCGCTGGGTAAAGCCGCTCGTCCGCCATCATAACGACGGAACTTCCCGCCGCGGCCATTTCAAAAAAAGGCAGTTTGTCAGAGTAAACCCGGCGCCCTGGATTCAGGGCGGGAGCGGTAAAGGCAACGCCCTCTTTTTGAAAGTCCCCGGGCCGGGCGTTGTAGTCGATCGCCAGCTGGCGGTATCCAATTTCCAAGGCCTTTTCCCTGTCCATCGCTTTCCTCCACGCTATCCGATAATTTCCCGCTTATCGCCCACGATTTTCACCGCCTGGGCGTTGGTAAGCCTGACTTCTCCCTCCGGCAGAGGACCGAGGGCGGAGCCTTCCTCACAGTGCACCTCCAAAAAGCGGGGCAGATAGCCCAGGTTATTGGGCAGGTTCCGGGCGGCAATGATACTGCCCGCGCTTACTCCCACATACAGAAACCCCCGCTCCAGCGCGCAGTCAAGGGGCTCCGCAAAGCCGGAAGCCCGCACCCGCTCCAGCAGATATTCCGTGGAGCCGCCGCAGAAATAGACCGTATCATATTCCGAAAGCTCTTTGACCGTCATCGGATGGTCAAGGTCATAGGTCGTGATATGCTCCGGCGAAAACCCCGCGTTCAGCAGGTCGTTTCTGCACTTGGGCAGCATGGCCCTGGCGCCGTCGTCAATGGCCGCTGTGGGGATAAACAGCGCCCGGCAGGTTTCGGCCGGTTTTCCAAGCAGTTCCAGAAAGCAGTCCATCACCCGGGGATTTTCAAACCCGGCGGACGTGAGCAGAATTTTTTTCATAAGCTTCTCCTTTCATCGGGAGCCACGTCTTTTGGGCACCGGAGCGTGCCCCGCTCCCCCTTGTCCTTCCAGCTCCTTGATTTTATCCCGCAGATAGGCGGCGTGCTCGAATTCCAGCAGCTTCGCGGCGGCTTTCATCTCCTTCTTGTACTTTTCAATCAGCTCCACACGCTCGGCAGGGGTGTACCGTTTCTTCTTTTTCCCGTCATTCTTGTGGGTGGAAATTTCCAAAATCTCCGCCACGTCTTTTGTAATGGTCTTCGGGGTGATCCCATGCTCTTGATTGTATTTTTCCTGTATCCCGCGGCGGCGCTCGGTCTCTGTGATAGCGTATTCCATGGAGGGGGTCACTTCGTCGGCGTACATGATGACCTGGCCCGCCGCGTTCCGGGCCGCCCGGCCCACGGTCTGGATCAAGCTGCGCCCGCTGCGCAGAAAGCCTTCCTTGTCCGCGTCCAGAATGGCCACCAGGGACACCTCCGGGATATCCAATCCCTCCCGCAGGAGGTTGATGCCTACCAGCACGTCGAACTCGCCCAGCCGCAGGTCCCGAATGATCTCCATGCGCTCCACCGTGTCGATATCGTGGTGCATGTACCGCACCTTGATGCCGTAGCCCTCCAGAAAAGAGGTGAGGTCCTCCGCCATTTTTTTGGTCAAGGTGGTGACCAGCACCCGCTCTTTCTTTTCCACCCGCAGGTTGATCTCTGAAATCAAGTCGTCTATCTGCCCGTCCGTAGGCTTTACGGTGATCTTCGGATCCAGAAGCCCGGTAGGCCGAATGACCTGCTCCACCACCTGAGCGGATTTTTGCAGCTCCAGGTCTCCCGGCGTGGCGCTGACGAAAACCGCCTGGTTGATGTGGCTGTAAAACTCGTCGAAATTCAGGGGCCGGTTGTCAAAGGCCGAAGGCAGGCGGAAACCGTAATTTACCAGCATTTCCTTTCTGGCGTGGTCCCCGGCAAACATGCCCCGCACCTGAGGCAGGGTCACATGGGATTCGTCCACGAACAGCAGAAAATCCCTGGGAAAATAGTCCAGCAGGGTGAAAGGCGCGCTGCCCGGCTCCCGGCCGGAAAGCACCCGGGAATAGTTTTCTATCCCTTTGCAGAAGCCGATCTCCGAAAGCATTTCCATGTCGTAGCGGGTGCGCTGCTCGATGCGCTGGGCCTCGATGAGCTTCCCCTGAGACTTAAAAAACTCCACCTGCTTTTCCATCTCGTCGTTGATGTTCAGAATGGCCGCTTCCATTTTTTCTCTCGGCACGATGTAATGGGAAGCGGGATAAATGGCAATGTGCTTGAGTTCCGCGGTCACGTCCCCGGTCAGGGGATTGAATTCCCGCAGGCGCTCTATTTCGTCTCCGAAAAACTCCACCCGCACCGCCCGGTCGCTGGACTGGGCGGGAAAGATCTCCACCACGTCCCCGCGCACCCGGAACTTGTTGCGGATAAAGTTCACGTCGTTGCGCTCATATTGCAGCTCCACCAGCTTTTTCAAAAGCTCGTCCCGGTTCTTTTCCATGCCGGGGCGCAGGGAAATCACCATGGTGCGGTAGTCGATGGGATCGCCCAGAGAATAGATGCAGGACACGGAAGCAACGATGATGACGTCCCGGCGCTCGGAGAGAGCGCTGGTGGCGCTGTGGCGGAGCTTGTCTATCTCATCGTTGATGGCGGAATCCTTTTCGATATAGGTGTCCGTCTGGGGGATATACGCCTCGGGCTGGTAATAGTCGTAATAGGAAACAAAATACTCTACGGCATTCTCGGGAAAAAACTCCCGGAACTCCGAGCAGAGCTGGGCCGCCAGCGTTTTGTTGTGGGCCAGCACCAGCGTGGGCCGGTTCAGCCTTTCTATGACGTTGGCCATGGTAAACGTTTTGCCGGAACCGGTAACGCCCAGCAGGCTCTGCTCTTTCATACCCTGCTCCAGCCCCCGGGCCAGACTGTCTATGGCCTCCGGCTGGTCGCCGGTAGGCTTGAATTTTGAAACCAGCTTAAAATCCAAGGCCGCTTCCTCCTTACCCGTTCCTGTTCTGTCCCCGCAGCCGGGCTTCAAGCGCCCGGACCGCTTCCGTTTCTTCCAGCTGGGCCTGTTTCATAATGTCCTCCTGCCGGCCCAGCACGCCGCTTTCCAAAAAGGAATAATAGCTTTCGTCCGCAAAGATCACATGGTCGCAAAGGGCGATATTGATGCTGCCCAAGGCCACCAGCAGCCGGTCCGTCACAACCAGGTCGTTCTGGGAAGGGACGGCCAGGCCGCTGGGGTGGTTGTGGGCCAGAAACACTTCCTCTACCTTGTATTCCATGCAGAGCTGAAGCACCTGCCGGAGATACAGAGGCACCTCGCTGATGGAGCCCTCGCAGATGATCTCGTTGTACATCACTCTGCCGCGGCCGTCCAGCAGCATTAAACAAACCGCCTCCGTTTTCCGTCCCAGGAATTTGGGACGGAACAGCTCCACCGCCGAAGCCGTGTCATAGATGCGCCGCAGATTCCAGGACCGTTCTTCCAGGTAGGTCTGAGAAAGGCGGACCACCAGCCTCAGGAAACGGGCCGTCTCGGGACCTACGCCGGGAATGTCCCGCAGCGCCTCCTCCGGCGCGGCAAACACGCCGTCAAAGCTGCCCAGGGCGGATAACAGGCTGCCGCAGGCCAAATCGACCTCCCCGGCAGGCAGGATATACCCCAGGGCTTCCCGCAGAAGCCTGCGGCGGCTTCTTTCCTCCGGGGTTTCCTGAATCGCCTGGTTTTCCGCTTTTTTTCCCATTTTCACGCCCCCTTTTCAGGCCTTTATCATAGCAAACATTTGTTCAGATGTCAAGAAGAAATTGCTCCCTGACCCGCCGTCACAAAAACAAAGGTATCCTTGATAAAAAATTTTTTCTTCCGGCAGGATAGGACTTTCTTCTTTCCACCATATATGGTATAATGACCGCAAGCGGTCATCAGGGAGTTTCGTTTGCCGGTCAAACAACGACCGGCATTCAGCTGTGCTGAACCACGAAACGTCCCGCTCTGTTCGATCTACATATATGGTATCATGACCGCAAGCGGTCATCAGGAAGTTTCGTTTGCCGGTCAAACAACGACCGGCATTCAGCTGCGCTGAACCACGAAACGTCCCGCTTTGTTCGAATCGCATATATTGTATACTGACTGTGAAATATGCCGGATAAGAGAAAGAGGAACTATGGGAACCATTCTGGATTACCTGCTGGACGTCACCGTTTCCTTCTCGGTGCGGCCCTTTAACGAAGTGGACAGCCTGATCCTTTCCCAGCTGTCCTATTTGAATTTCGACGGTCTGCTCCCGGGCCCCGAGGGGGCCTTTGTGCCTTTCCGAAGCCTGTGCGGGGAGAACGCCCTGACGTCCCTGACCCGGCGCACGAGAGTTCCGGAAGAAAATGCCGAACTGGCATACCGAGTGGCCGCGAACCCCAGATTTGGGGATCTGCGGGCCGGAGGGTATGTGAATATCGTTGATCCGGAAGCGGAGGAGCAGTTTTCCGCCGTCACTTTCCTGCTGGGAGACTTCGCCTATGTGGCCTACCGGGGAACAGACGCCTCCTATGTGGCGTGGAAGGAGGATTTCAATCTGGCCTTTATCTGCCCGGTACCGGCCCAGGCGGCAGGCGCAGCTTATTTAGACTGGGCAGCCTCTCTCGTTTCCGTCCCGCTCAGGGCGGGCGGCCATTCCAAGGGTGGGAATATAGCCGTATATTCCTCTCTGTTCTGCGCCCCGGAAACGCGAAAGCGAATTGCCGGTGTATACAGTCACGACGGCCCTGGATTTCCGGAGGGCGTTCTGCAAAGTCCGGAATTTTCGGAAATGCGGGGCAGGCTTCACAAGACGATACCGCAGTCCTCCCTGGTGGGTATCCTCTTACAGCACCAGGAAAATTACCGGGTGATCCGCAGCGATCAGTTTTGGATCATGCAGCACGACCCCTTTTCGTGGGTAGTGGAAAACGGAGATTTTCAATATTTGGAGGAGCTGTCCTCCGGAGCCAGATTTCTGGATAAAAACCTGAACGCGTGGATCTCTTCCCTGTCCCCGCAGGAGCTTTCCTCCTTTGCAGACGCCTTATATAAGGTGCTTTGCGCTCTCCCCGGAGATTCCTTTGCAGACGCGCCGGACAAGTGGTGGGAGGCCGCACGGGAGGCTCTGAACGGCCTGAAAGACTTAGACAGCGGCACCTACGCGTGCATCCTGCGGACGGTGGGTTCTTTGCTTTCCATATCCCTGAAAAACCTGCCCCTGCCAAAAAGCCCATTCCCATTGCCGGAAGCGCCCCTTCCCAAGATTCGAAGCTTTTCGCCTGTGTCCCTGTCCGAAACGCTGCTCCGGCAGCTTCCTTTCCGAAAAAAAGAGCCGAACCGGCCCGATGATATTAATACCTGAGGAGAGATATCCGCCATGAAAAAAACGCCCTTTCGTCACAAAGCCAGGAAAATTTCCCGCTGCGCCACGGCCTTTCTGCTTTCCCTGATACTGGCAGTTTCCTGTTATGCGATGCCGGTGCTGGGCGCGGAACCAAACGAGGCTGACCCTTCGTTCGCAGTGGAAAGCACGCCTGAAACGGATCTGTCCCAGCCGGTTTCCCCTGAGGAAGCCCAACCGCCGGAGGAAACGTCCGCCGGAAACAGCCTTTCCGAAGAAGACGTCTCTCCGACTCTTCCTGTTTCCGCCCCGGAGATCGAAGCGCAGTATGATACCGCTCCTCCTGATACGGTAACGCTCACTTTCCGTTTGGGCGCCTTCGGCACCCAGACGCTGACGGTGGAAAAGGGGCAGTACCCGTCAAATATTCCGGAGATCCCGCAGCTTCCCGCAGCATGGGTCACGGGCTGGTTCGATCAGGCCGGAGATCCCGTGGACCCCGGCTCCCTTCCCGCCGTACAGGACGCTGTCTACACGGCCCGGTGGTCCCGGCAGGTCTCCGAGCTTCTGGATACGGACCGGCATTTCGCCTATATCAAGGGCTATGAAAACGGCATGTTCAAGCCCAACAAGAGCGTGACCCGGGCCGAGGCCGCCCAAATGCTTTATTCCCTGCTCCGGGACCAAAGCTGGGAGAAAAAGTCTTTCTCCGACGTGGGCTCTCAATGGTATGCCGAAGCTGTGGGCGTTATGGCGGGGCTGGGCGTGATCCAGGGCTACAGCGATGGCAGCTTCAAACCGGGGCGGGAGATCACCCGGGCGGAATTCGTCACCATGGCCGTCAACTGTGATACCATCATGGAGGGCGGTTCTTCCTTTCCTGACGTTTCAGCTTCCTTCTGGGGCGCGCCTTACATCGCTACCGCCGCGGCAAAGGGCTGGATCAGCGGCTTTCAGGACGGCACCTTCCGTCCTAACGATAGGATCACCCGGGCCCAGGCTGTCACCATCATCAACAACATGCTGGGCCGCTCCGTGGACACGGAAATTCTGGACCGGACAGACGTAAAAAACTTTTACGACATGTTCCCCGAGCATTGGGCCTACGGCAATATTCTGGAAGCCGCCACCGACCACTTTTATACCCGCGGCGCCAATGAGGAGGTCTGGACCGGCTACGAGCCGGATACCGCGTACCCTGAAAAAAGCGGCTGGGTAAAGGACGGCTCCACGCTGTACTACCTGGACGCCAAAACCAGGAAGTTCCTGCGGGGAGAACAGGTGATCGACGGAAAAAAATATCTGCTGGATCCCGGCACCGGCGCGGCCGTTACCGGGTTCCGCATGGTGAATTCCTGGCGGCGGTATTACAAAAACGGCCTGATGCGGGAGGACATTTCCGGGCTTGGCGTTGTACACGGCCCATATTTTATCAAGGTCTACAAAAATGCAAACTACCTGATCGTTTACGCAAAAGATGAAATGGGACGCTATAACACACCTGTGCGGGCCATGCGGACCTCCTGCGGCTACAGCACTCCGACCGGGACCTTCTACACCCCGGACCGCTACCGCTGGCTTCAGATGGTGGGGGACACCTGGGCCCAGTGGTGTACCCAGATCTCGGGCAATTACCTGTTCCATTCCGTACCCAACTGGACCCAGAGCAATATGGATCTGGAGGTTTACGAATACAACTGCCTGGGAGAAACCCGCTCCCTGGGCTGTATCCGCCTGAACTGCCGGGACGCCAAATGGATCTACGACAACTGCCAGCTGGGCACCAAGGTGACCATCACTACATCGGAAAGCTCCGGCCCGCTGGGGAAACCCGCCGGTATTCAAATTCCCTCCTGGCACACCTGGGACCCCACCGATCCCACCGCCTACTGGCGCTGCCGCGAGAACGGCTGCCATTGAGGCCGAAGCGCCGCAGGGCGGAAGGACCCTCGCTCTATAACGTATTGACGGGCGGGAGACAATTATGTCCCTGGCAGACATAATATGTCGTTTGGCCGTTCAGGAGCCTGTATCTTCCGTTATCCGCAGGCAGAATGTGAATATCCGCGTAAAGGGGGAGCTTGTTGTTAAGCTCCTCCTTTTTCATCTCCGGCGGCAGTACCACCGTAATCTGGGGCGGCGGGTTCTCGTGTATCAGCAAAGCCAGCAGAAACATGCAGTGCCCGGCGGGATAGCCGGCCGCCTGACCGGAAAGAAAGGCCAGCTGGCGCTGGGCAAGCTGCTCCCATTCGCTGCTGTCCGTCAGCTGCGAAAGCCGCACCAGATTATAGGCCATGACCGAATTGCCGCAGGGCATAGCGCCGTCGTAGGTCTCCTTCGGGATCACGACCAGCTGCTCGCTGTCTTTTCCGATCAGATAGAACCCGCCGTTTTCCGCATCGGCGAATTGTTCGACCGCTTCGCGGCAGATGCTTTCCGCCCTGCGCAGATAGGCCTGTTCCCCGGTGGCCCCGTAAAGCTCCAGCAGGGCGCCGGCGCAGCAGGCATAATCGTCCAGAAACCCGTTCCCGGTCCACCTGCCCTCCCGATAGCTGACAAACAGGTTCTTTCCCGCCGTCAGATTTTTCTCAATAAACCCCTGGGCCGCCTGGGCGGCGGAAAGATACGCCTCCCTTCCGGTCGCTCTGTACAGCAGCGCAAGGGCCGCTGTCATCAGCCCGTTCCAGGAGGTTAAGATCTTGTCGTCTACGGAAAGCTTTTCCCGCTTTTTGCGGTATTCGTAAAGGAGCGGCAAAGTATCGTCAAAAGCGTTTCCCGCCTCGTCCGCGTGCAGACGGTTTGGAATATTGCGGTTCTCGAAATTGCCCTTTGGTGTGATCCCGTAATACTGACTGAAAGCTTTTCCCCTGTCTTCGCCCAGCACAGACAGGATCTCGTCATACCCAAATAGATAGTATTTTCCCTCTACCCCGCCGCTGTCCGCGTCCTGCGCCGAATAAAATCCGCCCTCAGGAGAGGCCATTTCCCGGAGCACATAGGCCGCCGTCTTCTCCGCCGTATCCAGATACCGGCGATCCTTTGTCGCGCTATAGGCCGCAGTATAGGCCAAAATCAGCAGAGCGTTGTCATACAGCATCTTTTCAAAATGGGGGACCAGAAAACGGCGGTCGGTAGAATACCGGGAAAACCCATAGCCTATCTGGTCAAAAATACCGCCCTTGCGCATTTGGGAAAGGGTGGTTTCCGCCATGAAAAGAGCGTGCGGGTCATTTTTCATCTGGGAATAGGCCAGCAGAAACAGCAGATTGTGGGGCGAGGGAAATTTGGGAGCGCCGCCAAACCCGCCGTATTCCGCATCAAAGGTTTGGGAAAAAAGTTCGACGGCCTTTTCTGTCAGACCCGGATACGTTCCGCCCGTTTTTGTTTCACTGTTTTTTAACTGCCCGATGATTTTATCGGCCGAACGCAAAAGCTCCGGGCGGTCATTTGCCCACTTGTCTGCGATCGCATGCAGCAGTTCCCAAAAACCAATGGCCCCGTACTGCGAACGAAGGGGAAAATAGGTTCCGGCGTAAAAGGGCTTTTGCTCCGGCGTCATAAAGATACTGGCAGGCCAGCCTCCGCTGCCGGTAAACGTCTGACAGACCTCCATGTAAACGCTGTCAATATCCGGCCGCTCTTCCCGGTCCACCTTTATCGATATGAATTTTTCGTTGAGAAACGAAGCGATCGCTTCATTTTCAAAGCTTTCCCGGGCCATCACATGGCACCAGTGGCAGGTGCTGTAGCCGATGCTGAGAAAGATCGGCTTGTTTTCCTTCTTTGCCGTCTGAAAAGCTTCGTCGCCCCAGGGATACCAGTTTACAGGGTTTTCAGCGTGCTGAAGCAGATAGGGGCTGGTCTCATTTTTCAAATGGTTGCTCATCTTATCGCCTTCTACAGTGTAATACATTACAGTATACCCACAAAAGGAGCTCCTATGAGCTGGGCCGGCGCAAAGGTCAGATCTACCGCCCAAAGCGCATCGCCGTTTTTCTGCGAGCCGCCTCTGCCTGCTCAGTGCGCTCATGAAATCCGCTGAGCGGATTCCGTTCAGCTGCGCCATGCTGTTTCAACATCTCTACCAAAATAAAAACCCGCCCTTGCGGGTGGGCCTTTGCTTATGGGGTTCTGCCATAAAGATGATATTTTCAACGCGCGCCGCACAGAAAACGCATAGAAAAACCTGCGATCGCGAATTGCCGACCGCAGGTCTGGTGGAGTAAAAAGCACAAAATCCGAACCTTTCTGGTTCGGATTTTGACTGTTTGGTGGAACCGAAGGGATTCGAACCCTCGACCTCTGCGTTGCGAACGCAGCGCTCTACCAAACGGGGCAGTTTAAGCCCTAAAAAATGGGAAGAATGAAGCAAAAACTTGAAAAAACAAATCGAATTTCTGCAAAGGAATGATGTATGTTCTTGTCATATTATCAAGGTTCTTGTCACTGGCTTTCTAGCTGACAGGAACCTTTTTCTTTGCCCCCTAAAAAGAAGGAGCCTTTTGGGGGCGTAACGCAGTTGCCTACCGAGCAAATTACAGCCCCAACAAACTCAATGACCAAGTTATAAGGGGCGCTTCCTTGGAGAGAAAACGACCCAAATTGAGACGCATTTTTCCATTGCACTGATCAGGTTATTCCACGAGTTTTTAAGAGAGTCTACATTATTTTAATAGGTTGTTTGCATCAACATTAAGGCCAGCAGCTTTCATTTCTTTTACAAGATCAAATTTCCATGCTCCTTGAGGGTCTAATGGAATATAAACAACACCAGAAATATCTCCAGGCAATTCAATATTGCCTTTTACTAAGGCACAAACATGGGATCGGCCCAGTTTTCCAATCAAATAGCCATGTTCGAAAACCACATTTTGTCTGGCACGACTTTGCTCCTCGTCTATACTCGCTTCTTTTGCACGTCCCAAATCACATTCTGTATATAAAACTACACCAAATGCAACATCACTTTTCGCTTCAATCTTCTCAATAACGGTACGGCCTTCACTTGCCTGTTCATGAAGGATTATTGCATCAAAGCCGAGGCTTTCAAGCGTTCGGGCCAATTCTATTTTTGCAGTATCATCATGTCCATGAACGATAAATACTTGATTGCTCATATTTCTCGAATTGGTTTCACCTTTATCATTTGAAAAGGTACTACTACTAAAAAACTCATCGTCAGCTTGAATGGCTCGCAGAATTGCAAGCATAGCATCATAAGACGACGGATCCTGCTTATAGGTAGAATAAATCTTCTCTATGTCATCATGTAAAGGGTAATCCGCTAAATGGCGGGAGTTAAAAGAGTGAATTTCTGCCATCCAAGTATCGAATTTTGGACCAGAAATATATGAAAAGGGGAAGTCATCAGAGGCAGGGTGAAATTCTAAAGCCTTGATTTCCTCTCCTCGATCTATAAATGATACTATTTTATCTTTTAGAGGGTTTGCATTCTCTTGGCCAGATTCTGAATAAACCTTTATCCACATATCCAATTTTGAAGCAATCGCTTGAATTTCACGACGATAATCAAATTCAGAACCTGGAAGTGCAACTTTCCCAGTTGTTGGTATGCCTTTTTGAAAGTCAGGGTCAATAACGCTATATTTGGATACTAGTTCAGTAAAAAGTGTCTCGGAACCCTTTATTTCGATTTGGGCTTTACATCTTACAATATCAGCAAGAATTTCTCCTTTTAGGCTATTGGATATATTCATTTGAACCTCCCGATATACTAAAGAATTATGAAATTTCATCAAGAACACCACGCCGAAAAAATCCGCCAGCAGCGACCCCTTTTGGGAGAAGTCTGAAACTGCCCTGCTTTCCGCTCTTATGCTGTACCTTTTACATGAAGCGCCGCCGGAGGAACAGACCATGGAAATGATACTCACCATGATTGAGTACGGCGGGGCTAAAGAGGACGACGACGATTATCAATCCCCTCTGGACTTGCTCTTTGAAGCATTGGAAGAGGAACAGCCGGAACATATCGCTGTGCGCCAGTACAAGATTTTCAAGCAGGCGGCGGGAAAAACCGCCAAAAGTATTTTGGTGAGTGCCGCAGTCCGTTTATCTGTTTTCACCTTGCCGGAGATCCAGAGCATTACTAATACCGATACGATGGAGCTTGAAAAGCTGGGAGAGCGCAAGCAGGCCATGCAAGCTATCCTGAAAAACTTTGAAAACTATATTTGTCACTGCTCCAAACGAACCGTGATTGATTCAGAAGGAAATCGAACGGAGCGTGTTGACCCGGAAATTAAAGAGCGTATTGAAGAAAAGCTCATGCTTGGTATCATTTACAAATTTGACCTTGCAAAGCTGCCGGAGGGCGAAACGCTGGAAGATTGACTATCCGTCTGTCAAAGCGTATCAGCCCATGGTACGCTTTCACAGGCTGATAACACAGCCGAAGGAAAACTGAATAGGGCTATCAGATACATTCCGTATGTGGTGAGCCGGGCGGCGGGTACGCTTGACGAGAAATACCAGCGCCGCAAAACAGCCATGGCAGGGCTGTGGGCCAGGAACCAGATACGGGAATAATGATACTTGCGTTGGCTATGCGTCACTGCGTAGAACGCCCCGCCACAAGCATGGGGGGAGGCACAAAAATCCTATGAAGCGGTTTTGTCAGCCGCTGTCTGTACGGCTCCTGATCTTATGATGTGAATATGAAATCCGCACTGCATAGCAGTGCGGATTTTGTCATATCAAAGGGGGACTTTTCAAATGAACAAGACTTCTGATTCTGAACACACTGAAACCGTCATTATAGACGGCTGCAAAGTGCATATCCGATATACCCTGAATCCTGATTTGACTGTTATGAAGGGGATCAAAGAAGCTTTATTTCGTCAAGGTTCTATGCCTAGTCAATTATCCAAAATTTGCGTAAATTCGCCAAATATGAGATAATATAGGTGAAGATATGAACCTTGAAAATTACATAGAAAACAAGAACATACAGCTTGTTTTGCAGGACGAAATGAGGTGTATGTTATGAACGATAAAAAAAGAGTGTACTGTCTATACCGTGTTTCCACCATTGGGCAGGTAGAAAAAGACGATATTCCCATGCAGAAACAATATTGCAGAGAATTTGTCTCCCAGCACCCGGATTGGGCGATTGAAAAGGAGTTTTACGAAAAGGGCGTTTCCGGTTTCAAATTGTCCGCAAAGGAACGGGACGCAGTTCAAGAAATCCAAAAGGACGCTGTGGAACAGAAGTTTGACATTCTGCTGGTTTATATGTTTGACCGCCTAGGCCGGAGAGATGATGAAACGCCGTTTGTTGTTGAATGGTTCGTAAACAATGGCATTGAGGTATGGAGTGCAGTTGAGGGACAGCAGCGTTTTGATACTCACGTTGACAAGCTGTTGAATTATATCCGATACTGGCAGGCTTCCGGCGAGAGTATCAAAACCTCTGTCCGTGTAAAGACCCGTTTAGAGCAACTGACAGAGAGCGGCTGCTTTACCGGCGGGGTAGTTCCATACGGTTATCATCTTGTCAAGCAGGGGCGGTTAAATAAGAAGAACCGGGAAGTCTATGATATAGCTATAGACGATGAAGCGGCAGAAATCGTTCGCCTTATCTTTCACAAATACGTTTTTGAAGGATATGGAGTATATCGGATTTGCCGCTACCTAAAGGAATTGGGAATCGTCAAATCAG
>CAZXLM010000053.1:0-15798 GCA_964642055.1 uncultured Acutalibacter sp.
GTGACGGCGCAGATCAAGGCGTATCTCAGGCAGGTGGATTTTGAGGAGGAAGCCCAGAAGATCGCGGAGATCGTCAATTCCGCGTCTGCCGACCTGGGAAAGGAGCGCCGGGAGCTGGCCGAGGTCACCGGGCAGATCAATAACGGTCTGAAAGCAGTCACCACCGGGCTGGATATCCCGGAGCTGCGGGACGAGATCGACCGGCTGCGCAACCGGAAAGCAGAGCTGGAGGACATCATCAAAACACGGGAAGCAAAAGAGGGCGCGCCCGTAGACCCTGCCGCCATTGTAGAGGTGATGCGCGCCGCCGTAAAAGAAATGGAAGCCGGGAACATGAAAAGCATCGTCCGGCAGTTCGTGCAAAAAATATACGCCGACCCCGACGGCTCTTATACCGTGGAACTCGGCGTACATATCAATGGTTGCGGGGGCAGGATTTGAACCTACGACCTTCGGGTTATGAGCCCGACGAGCTACCGAACTGCTCCACCCCGCGATATCTTTTTACTGCTTCTATCAGATAGCTTATATACTATACCATATCTTTACTGGAAATGCAAGAATTATTTTTGAAAAAGCGGGATATTTTTTATGGGATGGTTCTTCAGCTTCCCTTTTTAAGGCTGATTTCGGGGGAAAAGCTTCCTTTCTCCATGGATTTTTTAAAAACTGGAAATTGCTTTGACGCTTCCTCTTTATTTTTTCCGGCGTTTCGACTATAATAAATAAAACCGATGAAAACGCGGAAAGTTTCCAAAAGCGGTGTGTAAAAAATACAGAAAGGGCGTTTGACATGACGGAAGAATATACTATCCCCCTTGCCAAAATCATTAAGGAGCTGGATCTGCAGGAAATTCATCTGCCTGGCAGCGCCGATGAGATCCTGATCCGGTCCAGAGACGTAAACCGTCCCGGCCTGGAGCTCAACGGCTTCTGTGATTATTTCGACCCTCACCGCATCGCCATCATGGGCCGCTCGGAAATGGCGCTGCTGGGAGGGCTTCCGCCCGAAAAGCAGGAGCAGTCCATTGTAAACTTTTTTGCATTAAAGCCTCCGGCGGTCATCGTGGCCAGGGGGATCAACCCCTTTGACACCATGCTGCGGGCAGCTGAAACATATGATATCCCGCTGCTGTCCTCCAGGGATTCCACCTCCAGCGTTGTGGCGGACCTGGTCTCCCTGCTGAATGTGGAGCTGGCCCCCAGGATCACCCGCCACGGCGTGTTGATCGAGGTTTACGGCGAAGGAATTTTGCTGGTGGGAGACAGCGGCGTCGGAAAAAGCGAGACCGCCATTGAGCTTATCAAGCGCGGCCACCGGCTGATCGCGGACGACGCCGTGGAGATCCGCCGGACCTCCCGGAAGGCGCTGGTGGGCCAGGCGCCAGAGAATATCCGCCATTTCATCGAGCTGCGGGGCATCGGCATCATCAATGCACGCCGCATTTTTGGTATGGGCGCGGTAAAGCTTTCCGAAAAGATCGATATGTGCATCAATATGGAGCTTTGGGACGCCACAAAGGTGTACGACCGCATGGGGATCGACAGCGAATTTACGGAAATTCTTGGGATCCGGGTACCGGTGCTGACAATTCCCGTAAAACCCGGCAGAAACCTGGCTATCATCATCGAGGTGGCGGCTATGAATAACCGGCAAAAGAAAATGGGCTACAATGCCGCTCAAGAGCTGCTTTCAAGCCTTGGTATGGATATTTCAGATCTGCAGGGCACAGACGTCAAAAAGGATCTGGATATTTAAATGCGGGCGACGACTGCCTGCCCGGCCGCAGGCATATATGTTCTTTTTGTGAAGGCGGGAGCAAAGGCAAAACAGTGAGGGGGGAAAAGCTTGAAAATAGATTATACGTCTCTGGACCATACTGCCCAAGAGCTGGGCTGTGGCTGCCTGCGGGACGAACCCATGAACAGGCACACCACCTTCCGGATCGGAGGTCCGGCAGACCGGTTTATCACCGTGTTCAATGAGCGCCAGCTCCGTGAATTGCTGCGGGTGATGGGGGAGGAGAAGCTTCCCTGGCTGGTGGTTGGAAACGGCTCCAATCTGCTGGTGTCCGATTTGGGGATACGTGCGGCTGTGCTTTCTCTGGACGGCGATTTTAAGCGGATAGACCTGCTCGCCGACGGCCGGAGCCTTCGGGCGGGGGCTGCCGCGCCTCTCGCCTCAGTGTGTTCCTTTGCCAGGGATCGAGGCCTTTCCGGCCTGGAATTTGCCTGGGGGATCCCGGGGCTTGCAGGCGGCGCAGTTTACATGGACGCAGGTGCTTACGGCGGGGAGATGCAGGACGTGGTGAGCCGGGTCCAGCACATGACTCCGGAAGGAAAAGTGGAGACGGTCTGCGGAAAGGAGCTTGCCTTTTCCTACCGGAAGAGCCGGTATACAGGCGGGCGGGATATTATCCTTTCGGTGGAGTATCTTTTGGAGCCGGAGGACCCAGTGCATATTTCTTCAAAAATGGAAGAACTGATGGCCCGCCGAAAGGAAAAACAGCCTTATGAAATGCCCAGCGCGGGCAGCGTTTTCAAACGCCCGCAAAACGGTTATGCCGCCGCGCTCATCGAAGAATGCGGCTTAAAAGGCCGGCAGGTGGGCGGCGCGCAGGTCAGCCCGAAGCACGCGGGGTTTATCGTCAATACAGGGGGAGCTAGCTGTGAGGACGTGCTGGCGCTGGTTGAAACGATCCAAAAAGAAGTGTCCGAAAAAAGGGGCATTGAATTGGAATGTGAGATCAGAGTGACAGGAGAAATTAAAGGAGAGCATGAAAGGCGCTGCTGCGAAAGTGGTGCTCCGGACTGAGAAAGGAACGTGGATACAGTGGAATTTGTAATTGTTACCGGGCTTTCCGGGGCAGGAAAGACCCGGGCCATGCATGCGATGGAGGATATCGGCTTTTTCTGTGTGGATAACTTGCCTCCCGCGCTGATACCTGTCTTTTATGATCTGTGCGTCAAGTCAGAGGGGCTGCGGAACCGGGTGGCTGTGGTGACAGACACCCGGGGCGGAGAGCTTTTCAAGTCGTTTTTTACGGCCATGGAATCCTTGAAGCGCGATAAAAAGCCTTATAAAATTTTATTTTTGGATTCTTCAGACGCGGTGCTGGTCCGGCGCTTCAAGGAAACCCGGCGCAAGCACCCGCTTTCCGATGACCTGAACGGCTCTCTGGAACAGGCAGTGAAGCTGGAACGGGAAATGCTGGGGCCGGTGAAGGATTGTTCCGACTATGTGATCGACACCTCCGGCGTGTCCCCAGCCCAGTTGAAAACCAGAATTGCCGAGCTGTTTTTGAGCAGCCCCGGAGATTCGCTGACGGTCCACTGCATCAGCTTTGGCTTCAAGTTCGGTATTCCGATGGAATCCGATCTGGTATTCGACGTGCGCTGTCTGCCCAATCCCTTTTACGATGAGAAGCTCCGTCCTCTGACCGGGCTGGACCCGGAGGTGCGGGACTATGTGATGGAAAAAGAGGAAACGGCGGGTTTTGTGTCCCGCTTTACGGACATGATCGATTACCTTCTGCCGCTGTACGAAAAAGAGGGGAAAAGCCAGCTGGTTATCGCCGTAGGCTGCACAGGCGGGCATCACCGCTCTGTGGCGCTGGCGCAGTATATGTGCGACTATCTGGGCGCGAAAGGCGTGAAGACCAGCGTGACCCACCGGGATATTCAGAAATATTAGGGGACGGTAAAATGGTGTGCGTTTTGGTAACGGGCTTTCCTGCCACAGGGAAAAGCACACTGGCTGCCGCACTTTCCAAAGAGCTTGGGTTTCCCATGTTCTCCAAGGACAGCGTGAAGGAACTGCTGTTTGACACGGTTGGATTTCGCTCCCGTGAAGAAAAGGTGGCGCTGGGGAAGGGCAGCATGGAGATACTCCTGTATTGTGCGGAGCAGGTACTGACGCTGGGACAGTCCGTCATTTTGGAAAATAATTTTGAAAACGATTCCAAGCCCGGCTTGCTTGCCCTTCTGGAAAAACATTCCTGTCCCACAGTGACAGTAGTGCTTACAGGCGACCATGAGGTGGTCTACCGGCGGTTCCTTGCCCGGGATAGTTCTCCCCAGCGGCACAGGGGACATGTGGTCAACACCTGCTTCCCCGAGCCGGAGGGAGAGAAGCGGACTTATGCGCCGATAAGCTTGGAAAAGTTTGTAGAGGGATTTCGCCAGCGGGGCATGGACACTTTTACTGTGGGCGGACCCCGTATCACGGTGGACGCGACGGACTTCTCCGCAGTGGATCATCACGCGATAGCCCAGAAAATTCTGGGTTTCTGCGGGACAAAGTGAGGGAACGGAACATGTCATTTTCCGGTGACATCAAATCAGAATTATGTAAACTGACTGTTAAAAAGGACTGCTGCCGGAAAGCGGAATGCTACGGCATGTGGCTTTTTTCCCGTTGTTTTACCCTGAAGGAAGGCGCCACGATCACGGAAAACGGACCGGCGGCCAGGAGGATGCTGGAACTGGCCGCCTCGACCGCGGGCGTCGGCGGGGAGCTTTCCTATGGAGTGAGCCGCCGGAAAAAGCCCGCCTACCGAGTCTGCCTGCCGGACGAGGATTCCCGCAGGAGACTGCTGGAAGCTTTCGGACACAGCGGGCGGGAGACCAGCCTGCGCATCAACCGGGCGGCTCTGGAAAACGAATGCTGCTGTGCCGCGTTTTTGCGAGGGGCTTTTTTATCCTGCGGCATGGCCACGGATCCCCGGAAGGAATACCATCTGGAATTTGCCGTTCCCTACCAGAACTTAGCCAACAGCCTTTATACGCTGCTGTGTGAGGTGTCCGCTTTTACAGTCGGTCCATCTATTGCCCAGCGCAAGGGAAGCTATGTGGTCTATTGGAAGGACGGCGGGCAGATCGAGGACCTGCTGACTTACCTCGGCGCGCCCGGCGCCGCTATGGAGATGATGCAGGTGCGCATGTACAAAGAGGCGAAAAACGACATCAACCGAAAGGCGAACTTCGAAACGGCGAATATGGATAAGACTTATTCTGCTTCGGCCCGGCAGATCGCGGCCATCGCCGCCCTCAGCGACGCGGGAGAATTGTCCGAGCTTCCCGATGGACTGCGGGAGCTGGCGGAGATGCGGCTGGAAAACCCGGAAATGACCCTGCGGCAGATGGGGGAGAGGCTGGGGATCAGCCGCAGCGGCGTCAACCACCGGCTCAGCCGCCTGCTGGAACTGGGAGAGAAACACCTGGAACAGAGGAAAGAAACGCTGTAAGAGAAGGCATATTCCAAAGGAGACTGTGTTCCCCATAAATTTTCCGGCGCGCCGCGCCGAAGGAGGAGCTTTTATGAAACATCTTGTGCTGGCCTATGCCATGAACGACAGCCTGCCTGCTTTTACGGCGGAGGCGGTGCGGCAGTTAAGCCATATCAACCTGGCCTTTGGGCTCGTCAAAGATGCTGCGCTGGATATAAGCGGGCTGACCCACCTGGACCTGCTGCCGAAATTCCGGCAGTGGAACCCTGATCTGCGCATTATTTTGTCCGTGGGCGGCTGGGGCGCCGGGGGCTTTTCAGAAATGGCGGCCACCGCCCAGGGCCGGGAGAGCTTCGCCCGTTCCTGCATGGAGGCGGTGGAGCGCTTCCAGCTGGACGGCCTGGATATCGACTGGGAATATCCGTGCAGCGACCAGGCGGGGATCGGTGCGAACCCGGCGGACCGGGAAAATTACACGCTGCTGCTCCGGGAGCTGAAAAAACAGCTTCAAGGCAAAACTCTGTCTGTGGCCGCAGGCGCGGGGGAGTATTTTATTCAAGGTGCTGAAATGGAAAAAGTGGCTGAAACAGTGGACTATGTACAGCTGATGACTTACGACATGCAGGGCGGTTTTACACATCGGACAGGGCACCATGCGGGGCTTTACCCTGCTGCAGGCGACGAAAGCGGGTTGAATACCCGGGATATCGTGGAGCTGTTCCATAGAGCCGGGATGCCGCTGGAAAAGCTGGTGGTGGGAGCGGCCTTTTATTCCCGATGCTGGAAAGGGGTCAAGTCCGCTGAAAACCACGGGCTGCTCCAGGAGGCGGAGACCGTGGGCGAGGGCGGGCCGGCCTACAGCGGCCTGACTCCGGAGTTCATAAAGGAAAATAACTTTACAGAGTATTGGGACGAGGACGCTCAGGCCTCGTTTCTTTGGAACGGTCGAGATTTCATCAGCTTTGAAAGCTCCCGGGCCATCGCGCTGAAGACAGCTTTTGTGAAGGAACGGGGCCTTTTAGGCATTATGTACTGGGAGCACGGCTGCGATCTCTCCGGCGAGCTGTTGGGAACCATCTACCGGACCTTGGCGGAATAGAGCGGAGACGGATTTTTTCAGAAAGGCGGCGAAAGCATGGCGTTCGCGCATCTTCATCTGCATACGGAATACAGCCTGCTGGACGGCGCCTGCCGCATCGAGCGGTTGCTGGATAAAGCCGTGGAGCTGGGCCAGACGGCGGTAGCTGTCACCGACCATGGCTGCATGTACGGAGTGATCGATTTTTACAAGGCCGCCAAAAAGAGGGGTATTAAGCCCATCATCGGCTGTGAGGTGTATGTCGCCAAACGCACCCGATTTGACAGGGTCCATGAATTGGACAGCGAAAACCGGCACCTGGTGTTGCTCTGCGAAAACGAGACCGGCTACCGGAATTTGATCGCGATGGTATCGAAAAGCTGGACGGAGGGTTTTTACAATCGTCCCCGGGTGGACTTTGAACTGCTGGAGCAGCACCATGAGGGACTGATCGCCCTTTCCGCCTGTCTGGCCGGGGAGATCCCCCGGGCGCTGGCCCGGAACGACTACGCCGGGGCGAAGGAAGCGGCCCTGCGCTATCGGGATATTTTCGGAAAGGGCAATTTCTATCTGGAATTGCAGGATCATGGCCTGGACGAACAGCATTATGTAAACCCACAACTGATCCGCCTGTCCCGGGAGACCGGCATTCCAACGGTGGTGACCAACGACTGCCATTACATCGAGCGGGAAGACAGCGAAATGCACCATATCCTCATCTGCATTCAGACGGGCCGCACTGTGGAGGATGAAAATACCCTGGAATTTGGCTCGGACCAGTTTTATTTTAAGTCTGAGGAAGAAATGCGGGCGCTGTTCCCGGAACTGCCGGAGGCCGCGGATAACACGGCGAAGATCGCGGAACGCTGCCATGTGGAATTTGAATTCGGCAAAACGAAGCTGCCTAGGTTTGAAACGCCGGACGGCACGGACAACCAAACCTTTTTTGAAAACCTCTGCTTTGACGGTCTGAAAAAGCGTTACGGAGACAGGCCGGATCCCGGCCTGTCAGAGCGGCTGCGCTATGAGATAAGCGTGATCTCCAGCATGGGTTATGTAAACTACTACCTCATCGTCTGGGATTTTATCCGCTACGCCAAAAGCGTGGGTATACCGGTAGGGCCGGGCCGCGGCTCCGGCGCGGGGAGCCTCTGCGCCTACTGCGTGGGCATCACCAACGTGGACCCCATTCGCTACGGCCTGATCTTTGAGCGGTTTTTAAATGCGGAGCGGGTGAGCATGCCCGATTTTGACATCGATTTCAGCGATGAGCGCCGGGACGAGATCATTCAGTACGTGCTGGATAAGTACGGCGCGGACCATGTGGCGCAGATCGTCACCTTTGGCACCATGGCGGCCAGAGGCGTTTTGCGGGACGTGGGCCGGGCGATGGCGATCCCCTACGGCAAGGTGGACCAGGTGGCAAAGCAGGTGCCGATGGAGCTGCACATCACTCTGGACGAAGCCTTGAAGCGCTCCCAGAGCTTCCGGCAGCAGGTGGAGAGCGACGACCAGATCAGGGCGCTGGTGGAGATGGCCCGGAAGATCGAGGGCATGCCCCGCCACGCCAGCACCCACGCGGCAGGAGTTTTGATCACGGACAGGCCGGTGACGGACTATGTGCCTTTAGCCAAAAACGACGACGTGGTGGTGACCCAGTTCACCATGACGGCCATCGAGGAGCTGGGCCTTTTAAAAATGGATTTTCTGGGCCTTCGGAACCTTTCCGTTATCGACAACGCCCAGAAGCTGATCCGCCGCCGGGAGCCGGATTTTTCCATCGAGACCGTGCCGGACGACGACGAAGCCACCTTCCATATGCTGGCCGCCGCGGACTCTGTGGGGGTCTTCCAGTTTGAATCCGGCGGCATGAAGCGGCTGCTCACCCAGGCGGAGCCGGAAAGCATCGAAGACCTGATCGCCATCATTTCCCTGTACCGCCCGGGCCCTATGCAGTTTATCCCCATGTATGTGGAAAACCGGAAGCACCCGGAGAAGGTGGTCTACCGCCATGAAAAGCTCCGACCCATTCTGGAAATGACATACGGCTGCATCATCTACCAGGAGCAGGTCATGCAGATCTTCCGGGAGCTGGCAGGTTATTCCCTGGGCAGGGCGGATATCGTGCGCCGGGCTATGGCCAAGAAAAAGCGGGACGTGCTTGAAAAAGAACGGCAGGTGTTTCTCCACGGCCAGCAGCGGGAAGACGGCAGCTGGGAAGTGGAGGGCTGCCTGAACCGAGGCATTGACAAGGCCGTGGCGGAGGAGCTGTTCCAGGAGATCGAAAGCTTCGCCTCTTACGCCTTTAACAAATCTCACGCGGCGGCCTATGCTGTGGTGGCATACCAGACGGCGTACCTCAAACGCCATTATCCCAGAGAATATATGGCTTCCCTTTTGTCCAGCGTGCTGGGCTGGACGGGGAAGGTGGCGGAATACATGGAGGAATGCAAGCGGCTGAGAATTTCCGTGCTGCCGCCCCATGTCAATGAAAGCAGTGCGGGATTTACCGTGGTGGAGGGCGGGATCCGCTTCGGCCTGCTGGCGGTAAAAAACCTGGGCCGGGCGGTGATCGTCCGCATGGTGGAGGAACGGCGGACCGCCGGGCCTTACACGTCCTTTTACAATTTCTGCCGGCGCATGTCCGGAAAGGACCTGAACCGCCGGGCCATCGAGAGCCTGATCAAATGCGGAGCGCTGGACGGCCTCGGCAGCAACCGCCGGGAAATGCTGCTCTCTCTGGAGCTGGTGATGGATTCCCTGGAAGCGGACCGGCGGCGGAACATCGAGGGGCAGATGGGCTTTTTCGATACGCCGGACGCGGAGGAGGCCGGAGAACCCCAGCTTCAGCGGGCGGAGGATTTTTCTGCCGGGGACAAGCTCAGTATGGAAAAGGAAGTGACCGGCATGTATCTTTCCGGCCACCCCATGATGGATCATGCCGCTCTTTACCAGATCGGGGCTTACGCCAGAAGCGACGAGATCGTCCGCAGCGCCACAGAGGAGACCGGCGAATACCGGGACGGCCAGCGGGTCCAGATGCTCGTCATGCTGACGGAGGCTCGGCGGAAAGCCACGAAGAGTGGAGGAACAATGGCGTTTTTAACCATGGAGGATATGTACGGTTCCCTCACCGGATTGGTGTTCCCCAAAACGCTGGAGGAGTATGGAAATCTGCTTCAGGAAGGGACCGTTGCGGAGGTCTCCGGAAGGCTGAGCTTTACAGAGGACAGGGAGCCGGAGCTGATGTGCGAGCGGTTCTCCCAGCCGGGAGCGGTTTCTTCCGGCGCAGGGCAGGCAGCCGGTCCCGCTTCGAGCGGTTCCGACCGGCCGGGGCTTTTTCTCAAGGTGGATTCCCGGGAGGATCCGAACTACAAAAAGGCCATGCGGTATCTGGCGGTGTTTGATGGGGGAACGACCGACGTTTATCTGTTCTTCCGGGATACAGGCAAGCTGATGAAGGCGCCGGCCCGGTTCCGAACGGAAATGAACGATGTGCTCCTTTCGGCCCTCAAGCGGCTTTTGGGCGGGGAAAATGCAGTTTACCGGCGGTGATACGCCAAAGGTGCTCCGGTTTTCAGAAAAGCGGCGGCGTGACGGAAGAAATTTTTCGATACGCCCAAAGTAAAAATATTGGCGGAACCTCTTGATAATTTTTTCACTTTTGGTATAATATTTCAGGAAACATAAGCTTTTTCAAGCTTTATTTTAGGAGAAGCGGCAGGTAAAAGCCGCTTCGTCCAATCATATCACAGTGGAGGAAAGAAATATGGGTGCGAAAAATATTGCAGTTCTGACCAGCGGGGGAGACGCCCCCGGTATGAATGCGGCGGTGCGGGCCGTAGTGCGCTCCGCCATTTCCTTCGGCATGAAGGTGTACGGCGTGAAGCGCGGCTATAACGGTCTGCTTCACGGCGACGTCCAGGAAATGAACCTGCGCAGTGTTTCCGATATCATGCAGCACGGCGGCACAGCCCTGTTTACCGCCCGCAGCCCGGAGTTCAACACGCCGGAAGGCGTGCAGAAGGCCGCAGACATGTGCAGAAAGCTGGGCATCGACGGCGTGGTGGTCATCGGCGGCGACGGCTCCTTCCGGGGCGCGCGGGACCTGACCGGCGCAGGCGTGGCCTGTGTGGGCGTGCCCGGCACCATCGATAACGACATCGCCTGCACGGATTACACCATTGGTTATGACACGGCGCTGAACACCGCTATGGAAATGATCGACCGCATTCGGGACACCACCGAATCTCACGACCGCTGCAGCGTGGTGGAGGTCATGGGCCGCCGCTGCGGGGATATTGCGTTACATACGGCCATTGCCACGGGTGCTATCGCCACGCTGGTGCCGGAGATCCCCTATGATTTTGAAAAAGACGTGATCGCCCGGATCCGTATGGCGCAGACCACCGGCAAAAAGCATTTCATCGTTGTGGTGGCCGAGGGCGTGGGCCATACCCAAGAGATCGCGGAGACGATCCAGAGCGAGACTGGCATTGAGAGCCGGGCCACCATTCTGGGCCATGTGCAGCGGGGCGGTTCTCCCACCCTGCGGGATCGTGTCGTGGCCAGCCGTATGGGCTATCACGCCGTGGAGCTGCTGCAAAACGGCATGAGCAACCGCGTAGTCGCCATGAAGGGTGAGCAGATCGTGGATTTCGATATCACCGAAGCCCTGAATATGCCCCGGGTGTTTGACGAGAACCTGTACCGCATTTCCGCGAAGCTCTCCATTTAAGCATGGTTTTCCGTTCCCCCGCAATTCCTCCGGGACTGCGGGGGTTTCTTGTATAAGCTGCGTTTTTGGAAGGGAGGAAGAAACTTGGAAGGTACGCTGAAATACAACAGGCTGAGCGAAGGCTTGCAGGAAAGGATACGGGCGGACCGTGCCGCCCACTGGGAAAATCCCTGGCGGTTTCGGGACGAAAACACCGTCCGCCGGGATAACGAACGGGACCGGGCCAATCTGTGGCGGCCCGCCTTTGTGCGGGACACGGAAAAAATACTGCACCTGCCGGTGTACAATCGGTACGCGGATAAGACCCAGGTGCTTTCCTTTTATGAAAACGACGACATCACCCGCCGGGCTCTGCATGTGCAGCTGGTGTCCCGCATCGCCCGGAACATTGGGGCCGTGCTGGGGCTGAATCTGGACCTGATCGAGGCTATATCCCTTGGGCACGATATCGGCCACACCCCCTTCGGCCACGCTGGGGAACGGTATCTCAGCGAACTTTTGCAGGAGTATGCCGGGATATCCTTCTTTCACAACGTGCAGAGCGTCCGGGTGCTGGACCCCATGTTCCAGCGGAACCTGACCTTGCAGACGTTGGACGGGATCCTCTGCCACAACGGGGAACTTGCGCGGCAGGAGTATCGGCCCCGGCCCCTGAGCGGGTTTGAAGAATTGGACGGCCGCATGGAAGATTGCCTTGTCCGGGGCGAACCGGCGGTCAATGCCCTCGTTCCTTCCACGCTGGAGGGCTGCGTCGTTCGGATCTGCGACATGATCGCCTATCTGGGGAAGGACCGGCAGGACGCTGCGACGGCCCATATCATCGGCCCGGACACGGCCTTTACCACCCAGGAGATCGGCGACAAGAACGCCGCCATCATCAACAATATGACGGTAGATATCATCGAAAACAGCTACGGGAAGGACTATATCCTCTTAAGCCCGCAGACCTATCAGGACCTGAAAACCGCCAAGCAGGAAAACAGCGAGAAAATTTATCAGAACGAGGCAGTAAAGGGCGAGTATGAGCACACCATACGGCCCATGTTCCGGCAGGTCTTTGAATGGCTGCTGCAGGACGTGAAGGAGGAGAAAGCGGATTCTCCCGTTTTCCGCCATCATGTGAAGTATGTAAAGGGCAAGACGAAATTCTATGGCAGCCGCCGGGATTATCTGGAGGAAAGGCCGGAACAGATCGTAGCGGATTACATCGCCAGCATGACGGACGATTATTTCCTGTCTCTGTACCGTTACCTGTTTCCGGAAAGTAAGCTGAAGATCGAGTATCATTCCTATTTTGAAGATTTGAACCGGGGAGGAGCAAATGAATAAAACCACAGAAATTCTGGCCCAAGAGCTGCAAGTGCGGCCCGAGCATGCCGAGGCGGTCATACGGCTGCTGGACGAAGGAAACACGGTCCCCTTTATCGCTCGGTACCGCAAGGAGCAGCATGGCTCCATGGACGACCAGACCATTCGTATGCTGGCGGACAGGCTGCAATATCTGCGGGGCCTGGACGCCAGAAAGGAAGAGGTAAAGGCCGCCATAGGAGAGCAGGGAAAGCTGACCCCGGAACTGGAAGAGGCCATCAGCGGCGCCGGTACTCTGGCGGAGGTGGACGACCTGTACAGGCCTTACCGCCCCAAGCGGAAGACCCGTGCCAGCGTGGCCAGGGAAAAGGGGCTAGAGCCCCTGGCGCAGTTGATTTTTACCGGAAAAAAGGAGACGGGCGGCTGGCTGAAGCCGGAAGAACTGGAAGCGTTGATTGAAAATTATGTAAACCCAGAAAAGGGCGTAATGGACGCGGGGGAAGCTCTGCAGGGCGCGAAGGACATCATCGCCGAGCAGTTTTCCGACGACGCGGATATCCGCAAACGCCTGCGGGAGAATCTGCAGAGAAACGGGACTCTCCGTTCCGCCGCTGCCACGGAGGAGGATACGGTCTACCGGCTGTATTACGAATTTGAGGAACCCCTGCGCCGCTTGCAGAGCCACCAGATCCTGGCCATAGACCGGGGAGAACGGGAAGGGGCGCTGAAGGTCTCCGTCCTTCCCGGAGAGTGGGGACCGGTCCAGCTTGTTTTGGAGCACGGAGTATCCCGCAAAAATCCATTTCAGGAGCTGCTGCGGGAGGTGGCGGAGGATTCCTGGAGCAGGCTGATCTTCCCTTCGCTGGAGCGGGAACTGCGGAACGGCCTGACGGAGCGGGCGGACGAACAGGCGATACACACCTTCGCTGTGAACCTGCGGCCCCTGCTGATGCAGCCGCCGGTAAAAGGAAAGGTGACCCTGGGGTTTGACCCCGCTTACCGTACCGGCTGCAAGCTGGCGGTAGTGGACGCCACGGGAAAAGTGCTGGAAACGGCAGTCATATATCCCACCAAGCCCTACAACAAGGTGGAGGAAGCCAAAAAGGTGCTCCGGCAGCTGTGCGACAAGCACCACATCGGCTGCATCGCCATTGGAAACGGCACCGACAGCCGGGAATCGGAACTGTTCGTCAGCGAGTTTTTGCAGGAATACGGCGGGGACATTTCCTACATGGTGGTCAGTGAGGCCGGAGCCTCTGTGTATTCGGCCTCTAAACTGGGGGCGGAGGAATTCCCGGATTACGACGTTTCCCTGCGTTCCGCTGTTTCCATTGCCCGGCGGCTTCAGGACCCGCTGGCGGAACTGGTGAAGATAGACCCCAAGGCCATTGGCGTAGGGCAGTATCAGCATGACATGCCTCAGGCCAGATTGTCTGAAACGCTGGACGGCGTGGTGGAGGACTGCGTAAACGCTGTGGGAGTGGACCTGAACACCGCCTCCCCCTCGCTGCTGCAAAGGGTGGCGGGGGTAACGCCTGCGGTGGCGAAAAACGTGGTTGCCTACCGGGAGGAAAACAGCGGCTTTGGCTCCCGGCGGGAGCTTTTGAAGGTGCCGAAGCTGGGTCCGAAAGCCTTTGAGCAGTGCGCGGGTTTCCTGCGGGTGCCGGAAAGCGAAAACCTGCTGGATAACACCGCCGTCCACCCGGAATCCTATGAAGCGGCAAGGAAGCTGCTTTCCCTCTGCGGATATGGGGAAAAGGAAGTGGGAAAGCTGGAAGACCTGGACCGGCGGTTGACGCAATACGGCCCGCAAAAGGCGGCGGAGGCCTGCGGCGTGGGGCTGCCCACCTTGCAGGATATTGCTTCCGAGCTGCAAAAGCCGGGCCGGGACCCTCGGGACGAACTGCCGCCCCCGCTGCTGCGCCGGGACGTGCTGACCGTCTCCGACTTAAAGCCGGGCATGAAGCTTTTGGGCACGGTGCGGAACGTGGTGGACTTTGGCGCCTTTGTGGATATCGGCGTCCATGAAGACGGGCTGGTCCACATCTCCCAGCTGGCGGATCGTTTCGTCCGCCGCCCATCGGACGTGGTGGCCGTGGGAGACGTGGTGGAGGTAACGGTGTTGGAAGTGGACGAAGGAAAGAAGCGCATTTCCCTCACCATGAAAAAGCAGCCGCAGGCGGCCTCATCGGCTGACAAGAACCTTTCTTCAGGGAGGTAGTTTGAATGATCACAGAAAAAGACTGGGTGAAGGATCTGGTGATTTATCAGGTTTATCCCCGCAGCTTTTATGATTCCAACGGGGACGGCATCGGCGATCTGCCGGGGATCCTCAAAAAGCTGGACTATCTGGAGGAGCTGGGGATCAATGCCATATGGCTTTCCCCCGTGTACAAGTCCCCGAACGATGACAATGGCTACGACATCTCGGACTATCAGGAGATCATGGAAGAATTTGGGACCATGGAGGACTGGGAGCGTCTTCGCGACGCCTGCCACAGCCGGGGTATGAAACTCATCATGGACCTGGTGGTGAACCATTCCTCAGATGAGCACAGATGGTTCCAGGAGTCCCGTTCGTCCCGGGAGAATCCCAAAAGCGACTACTATATCTGGCGGGACCCGATAGACGGCAGAGAGCCGAACAATTGGGCCTCCGCTTTTGGCGGCAGCGCGTGGGAATACGCGGAGGAACGGGGACAGTACTATTTTCACTTTTTCTCCAAAAAGCAGCCCGACATGAACTGGGCCGCCCCGGCCCTGCGGGAGGAAATTTTCCGCATGATGGAATGGTGGGTGGAAAAGGGCGTGGACGGTTTCCGAGTGGACGCGATCAGCTACCTGGATAAACCCGCGGATTTTCCGGATTCTCCTCTGCCGCCCAACCCGGACGGTTATTCCTTCCCCGACATAGCGGGAAGACCCGGCACCCACGCCTATATTCGTGAAATGAACCGGCGTGTTTTCACACCCAAAAACGTGCTGACTGTGGGGGAGGTGTCCGCGCCCACAGCCGCGGAGCTAAAAAACTATGTAGATACCGGCCGAGAGGAATTTGATATGGCGATCCCCTTTGTGCCGCCCGTGGTGGAGATGAACACCTGGTCTCCGAAAAAGCTGAGAGACGATGTGCTGGAAAGCTATGCCGCGCTGAAGGATTCCGGCTGGTGGGCCAGGTTTTTCAGCAATCACGACAAGCCCCGGCAGGTCTCCCTCTACGGAGACGACCGGCAGTACTGGGAGGTTTCCTCGAAGCTCCTGGCCATGCTGCTGCACATGCTTCCCGGCACGCCCTTTGTGTACCAGGGGGAGGAGATCGGAATGACCAACGTCCGTTTTGACTCCATCGAGGATTACGACGACCTGGACGCGAAAAACTGTTACCGGCAGCAGCTTTTACAGGGCGCATCAATGGAGGAAGCCCTGGCCAGAGCTCAGCTGGAAAG
>CAZXLM010000054.1:0-15696 GCA_964642055.1 uncultured Acutalibacter sp.
GTCTCAGCTTTTCCCTGGCCCGCTGCAGACGGGTCTGGACCGTGGATTCCTTCAGTCCGCACAAAGCGGCCACTTCCTTTACCGGGTAATCCTCGTAGTAGAACAGATACACCGGCACCCGGTATTTTTTGGGCAGAGCCATCACCTGTAAAAACAGCTCGCTTTCCTCCGGGCTTTCAAACTCCAGGGTTTCAGCGTATTCCTCCAGCGGTATGCTTTTTCTGAACCACGCCGAGCTCATCAGCTTTTTGGATTCGTTCACCGCCACCCGTATGATCCACCGGCGCAGATGCTCCTCGCTTTCAAATTCCTTTGTTTCCCTGTAAAGCTTTAAGAACACGTTCTGTACGATGTCCTCGGAATCCGCGGGATTCCTGCAGGAATGGAACGCCACCCGGTAGACGGTATCCTGATAGGTCCTGACACATTCTGCAAATTTCCCGTCGTCCATAGCGCCGCCCCTTTCCCTGTGAAACGCGTTTCACCTATAGTACCTTTCAAGTCTTCAAAAAATCTCATTTCCCAAGAAAAAATTAAAAAACCGGCGCGGAGAGTGTCGACTTCCTGCGCCGGATATTTGACTTTACTGCTTTTTCGCGCCGAATTTTTCCAGAAAACCGGCCATTTTTTTCTCACAGCCTTCTGTGTCCCTGGCAAAGCTCTGGGCGTGGCCCGCCCCCTCTACCAGGTATTTTTCCTTTTCTCCGGCGCAGGCCCGATAATTTTCCTCCGTCATGGAAAGGGGCACGAAATCATCGGCTTTTCCGTGAATAAACAGCACCGGCAGCCCGGTTTCCGCCAGGGCCTTTCGGGCGTCGGCCTCCTTCAGGCCGCAGCCCGCCCATGCCCGGGCCATCAGGTCCACCACGCCCAAAAGGGGAAAGGCGGGCAGCTTGTAATCCTTCCGGGCAACGTGGGCCATAATGTCCCAGGGAGAGGTAAAGCCGCAGTCGGCCACGATCCCCCGCACCCGCCGGGGCAGTTCCAGATTTGCCGCCATCAGCACGGTGGAAGCCCCCATGGAAATGCCCATGAGGAAAATATCCTCGTCCGGGAAGCGTTTCGCCAGGTACCTGGCCCAGTCCCGGCAGTCAAACCGCTCTTTGACACCATAGGTGATATACTTTCCTTCGCTTTCCCCGTGGGAGCGCTGATAGGGCAGCACCACCCGATAGCCCAGGTCGTGGAAAAACTCTGCTTCCAAGGCAAAGTCCACAGTGGCAAGGGAGCGATAGCCGTGAAAAGCCAATACTACGCCCCTGGGCGTTTCTGTCTCCGCCGGTATATACAGGGCTTTCAGCTTTAAACCGTCAAAGGACGTAAGCTCCATGGTTTCCGCCGTATGCGCCCGTATCCATTCCTGGGCCGTTTTCATGCGCTCCGTAAACGGGTTCCAGATAGAGTCCTTGTCCTGTTCGTATTCCTGCCCTGTGTCTTCCTTTTTTGCCCGCACCATGGAAAAGCGGAACAGGTACCGCCCCGCTCCCAGAAGCGCCAAAACCAGCACGAGAATCGCCGCCGCCAAAATATAAAGCCACATATGATTTCCCCCTGTCATCGATATTCCGCACAAACGAAAACGGTCAGTCCCACAATTCCACGCCGAAATCCTTAGCCGCCCTGCGCCAGTATTCCTCCGGCACATGGGCCCAGTCCGCTTTTTCTCCCGTTTCCTCCCGATACAGCTCCTGTGCCCTGGTAGGAACCGCCCCGCAGGGATCCTCCCCGGTGCACACGGTATGGCGCAGCAGCGCCGCCCACACTGGCGCCCGCCGGGGCAGCCCGGCGCTTTCCAGGGTTTTCACCGCTCCCTGCCAGTCATAGGGAACCTGGACAAGCTCCGGCTTCCAGCCGCCGTTTTCCAGATGCAGCAGCACCAGCTGGGCGACCCTTGCGCAGTCGCATTTCCCCGGCTTTCCCAGCCTGACCCGCTCCCCGGTGGGAACCCCCACCGAACCGGCGCTTAAAATCCTGCCGCCCCGGAACCAAATATCCCGGAACCGGTGAACATGGCCGGTGACGAGAAATTTCTCGGGAACAGACGCCATCTGCTCCAGCACGGCGGGGTCCCTCGCATAGCTGGAACGGGTGGTAACGGGCGAACCATGGCAGTAGTCAAAAGGCGGCGCGCCCTCCAGCTGCCAGCGCCCAAAAATGGGCAGGCTTTCAAACCAGTCTATGTCCCGGTCCGTGAGATTTTCATAGCAGTAGAGCAGCGCTCCCTGAGCAGAGCAGTTCGTCCAGGCCGTGCCGTCACTCTGCTTTTCCCCGTTTGCCCGGTAGTCTATCATGTATTCCTCCCGGTTTCCACGAATGAATCGGCAGTCATAGCTTCTATCCATCTCGTAAAGCCGGTCCAGCACCTGCCGGGGATAGGGGAAATCGGTGATATAGTCCCCCAGAAAGAGATAGCGCCCAATGCCCCGGCGCCGGGCAAAGTCCAGGCAGGCCTCCAAAGCCGGGTAATTTCCGTGGATATCCGCCAGCACAGCGATTTCCATGGGCCCGCTCATGGAAATTCCTTCTTTTGATTCGTAAACAGATAGGCCGCCACGATCAACAAGATCCAAGGCCGCATAAAAACTCCCCATTCAAAAAGATTTTACAGCTGAAACAGCTCTTTGACCCGGTCAAAATCGTTTTGAAATCTGTAAGCCTTCATTCCAACGGCCCGGGCGCCCTCCACGTTTTCGGATACGTCGTCAAGAAACAGGCATTCCTCCGCCGCTAAATGGTATTTCTCCAGCAGATATTCATAGATCTCCCGGTTGGGCTTGGCTTGATGAATGCCGGCGGAAACAACAATGCCCTTAAAATATTCTACCGGTACCCTCTTTGGAAAAAACCGGTAAAACGCATCGCTGGCATTGGAAAGCACAAACAGCCGGTATCCCCGGCCCTTCAGGTATTGACAGAAAGAAAGGGCCCCATCCATGGGCTGCTGGTAGCGATCCCATTTTTCGCAGCAGTTTTTCAGCGCCTCCCAATGCTCCTTCGGTACGCGCTTTTTCACAAGCTCAAACTTGTCCTTCTCCCTGATAAGCCCCAGATCTCCCTGCACCCATTCCGGCCCCTGAAACAATTCCCTGCGGATCAGTTCCTTCTCCGCTTCCGAACCGCAAAACGCGTTCAGAGGAAGCTCCGGGTCATAGCGCAACAGCACGTTTCCCATATCAAAGACGACATTTTTTATCACAGCAGCTTCTCCATTTCCATTTCTCTATTTATGCCGGTTTTTTCTTCCTATCCTTCCAAGCCCCCATTTTTCTGTGTGAACAGATAGCCCCCTATCGCCACGGACACCGCCAGGTTCAGGGAATCCACATCATCGCTCTGGCGGATAAACAGGCTTTGCCCATAGGTTTGAAACACCGGAGGGAGACCGCTTGCCTCGTTTCCGAACACCAGGGTATACAGCCCGGTTTCCGGGCAGCTTTCCGGGGTGAGCACCGTGCCGCCGTCCAGCATAAAGGGAAAAATATCCCGCCCGGCCCCATATTTTTTCAGATAAGCCGGAAAGTCCGGGAAGCGCTCGACTTCCAGCCGGAACAGGGCCCCCATGGAAGCCCGCACCGCCTTGGGGTTCCAAAAATCGGCGGCGGAGTCCCCAATGATCGCCAGATCCCGGATACCAAAGCCCAGCAGAGTGCGTTCTATAGTCCCCAGATTTCCCATATCCGAAGGCTCTACCAGCGCCACATGGGGCCGGTTTTCCCGCAGCTTTCCCGGGTATTTTCCAAATTCGCCTGCGGCATAGCATATCTCCTTTTGAGAAATGCGTTCCAGCGCCCTTTTCCAGCAAAAGCAGGGCACCTGCTTCTCGGCGCACAGGGCCGTAAGCTTTTCCTTTTCCCGAAAGCTTTCGTCGAAGTACACCGCCCGAGCCTGCTCCGGCCTGCTTTCCAGCAGCTCGAAGGTTGGAAACGGCCCCAGAGTATAGGAGTGGTCAAATTCCTTTTTATATTTTTTCGGCAGTTCCCGCTGGGGCTCCACGGCGATTTTCCTCTCTTTTATGGTATTCTGAAATGTATCGGTTTCATTCTACTATGTTCCGGGAGAAAAAACAATCCCTTTTCCCTGCCCCGCGTTTCCTGCGCCAATTTCGGAATCTTTGCAAAAGCTCTCCCCTTGCGCCGGTTTTTGTGCTAAAATAATCGCAAAGCGATTATTACGGAGAACCCCTGAAGCGCGAAGCGCTTCTCTTTTCCCTGCGGAAAAAGCATCGGGCTTCTCCAATCGGTTAAAAATAATCGCAAAGCGATTATTACGGAGAACCCCTGAAGCGCGAAGCGCTTCTCTTTTCCCTGCGGAAAAAGCATCGGGCTTCTCCAATCGGTTAAAAATAATCGCAAAGCGATTATTACGGAGAACCCCTGAAGCGCGAAGCGCTTCTCTTTTCCCTGCGGAAAAAGCATCGGGCTTCTCCAATCGGTTAAAAATAATCGCAAAGCGATTATTGCGAAGGTATAGGAGGGGAATTGTTATGGAGCAGCGCAGCTCTCAGCCGGTCTCAAAAACGCAGTGCCCGGTTTATCGAAAATGCGGCGGGTGCCAGCTTCAAAATCTCAGCTATGAGAAGCAGCTTCAATGGAAGCAGGGGCTTTGCCGAAAGCTGCTTGGAAGCTTCGGAAAAATAGAGCCTATTCTGGGCATGGAACACCCCTACCATTACCGCAATAAGGTTCAGGCGGCCTTTGCCTGGGACAGGAAGGGCGGGAAGATCGTCTCCGGCGTGTACCAGTCCGGCACGCACCAGGTGGTGCCTGTAGACTCCTGCCTGACCGAAGACAAAAAAGCCGATGAAATCATCGTTTCCGTACGGAAGCTTTTGAAGGATTTCAAGCTCCGTCCCTACGATGAGGACACGGGCCGGGGGTTTCTCCGCCATGTGCTCGTAAAGCGCGGCTTCGGCACCAATGAGATCATGGTGGTGCTGGTGACAGGGACCCCCGTCTTTACGGCAAAAAAGCATTTTACAGCGGAGCTTTTGAAGCTGCACCCGGATATCACCACCATTGTGCAGAACGTCAACGGCAGCAAAACTTCTATGGTGCTGGGGACAAATGAAAAGACGCTGCACGGTCCCGGGTTTATCACGGACGTGCTGTGCGGCTGCCGTTTTCGTATTTCCGCCAGGGCCTTTTACCAGATCAACCCCATCCAGACGGAAGTCCTGTACGGAAAAGCCATGGAATTTGCGGCCTTTACGGGAAAAGAACGGGTGTTGGACGCTTACTGCGGTGTGGGGACCATCGGCATCATCGCTGCGAAAAACGGCGCCGGAGAAGTTCTGGGTGTGGAGCTCAACCGTGACGCCGTGCGGGACGCCATTGTAAACGCCCGGGAAAACGGCCTGAAAAATGTCCGGTTCCTCTGCGAGGACGCCGGAGTTTTCCTGGAGGAGGCCGCCCTGTCCGGCGAGGGCTTTGACACACTGTTCCTCGACCCGCCTCGGGCGGGAGCCAGCCGGAAATTTCTTACCGCCCTCTGCTCTCTTGCTCCGAAAAAGGTCGTTTACATTTCCTGCAATCCCGAAACTCTAAGCCGGGACCTTGCCTTTCTTCGAGCCAATCATTATCGTGTGGAAAAGCTCCAGCCTGTAGACATGTTTCCCCATACCAGACATGTGGAGTGCGTGGTGCTGCTCTCAAAAACGTAAAAACGGCGGCAGGACTTTCCAAAATTTTAGAAATTGGAGGATTGACAATTCTGTCGGATTCTGGTACCATTGGGAAGTACTTTTCTAATGAGGGAGTAGCAGGCGCGGATACCGCGCGGCAAGTCAACAACCCCGACTAATGTCTGGCTTGCCTGAGGACTTTTGTCTAATTGCGAGACTCGTGTATAACTTTCGCAAGCTGTACACAGGGTCTCTGTTTAAAAAACCCGGATACGGCTGCGGCTGTACCCGGATTTTTTGCGCTTCCGGGGAAAACACTCTGAATAGAGAAAACTTTGAAAGGGGAAAGAAAAATGTTCATTCCGATTCTTTTGTTCCTGCTGGGTCTGGTGCTGCTCATCAAGGGCGGCGACTGGTTCGTGGACGGCGCTACGGGCATCGCTCACCGCTTTCACGTGCCGGAACTGCTGATCGGCGCAACGGTGGTCTCCATCGGCACCACGCTGCCGGAGGTCATGGTCTCCGCCACCTCGGCGGTCAGCGGGCACGGCGAGATCGCCTACGGAAACGCTATCGGCTCCATCATCTGCAACACTGCCCTGATCGCCGCCATTGTCGTTGCGGTCCGGCCCTCCACCGTAGACCGGAAGGCCCTGCGCACGCCGGTTTTCTTTTTCTTTGCGGCCGCTGTTTTTTACCTGATCACCGCCTATCTCTTCGGCAGCTTCAGCAGGCTCACAGGTTTTTTGCTGCTGACGCTGTTTGTAATTTACATGGTCGTAACTGTTTGGCAGGCAAAAAAATCCACGGTTCCAGAAACCGTGGAAATTGAAGAATCCAACTGTCCGGAAAACGAAACAGCGAAAAAGGCCACCCTGGTACATGACATTGTGCTTCTGGTGGTAGGCGCAGCGCTGATCGCCATAGGGGCCAATCTTCTGGTAGATAACGGAACAAAAATTGCCCAATGGCTGGGAGTGCCGGAATCTGTTATCGCCCTGACCTTCGTGGCGCTGGGAACCTCCCTGCCGGAGCTTGTAACGGCTGTGACCTCTTTGATAAAGGGGCACGGGGCCCTGTCACTGGGAAATGTCATAGGCGCTAACCTATTCAACCTGGTCCTTGTCAGCGGCGTTTCCTCCGCTCTCTCGCCCTTCACCGTCCCCCAGAGCAAGATGCTTGCCGGGATAAACGCTTCCCTGCTGGTAGACCTGCCGGTGATGATGCTGGTCATGGTCATTCTAACCGTCCCGGCCCTGATCCGGGGTAAACTGAACCGTGCCCAGGGCGTGATGCTTTTAGCAATTTACGCAGCATTCTGCGTATTCCAGTTCGCCATCTGAGCTTTCCGGCGCGCGTTGTTGAGCGAGACGTTTAACGGCAGTTTTCCTTACTTTGGAAAACTGCCGTTTTTTGGCTATTCTTTATTCTTCCGTTTCCTGAACGAATCCCAGCCGGAAATATTTTTCGCCAAACAGGTTCTCTATCAGCGCCAGGTATTCCTCCCTGCTCACGGTTTTTCCCTGGTAAGAGAACATCTCATACGCCACGCCGAATTCTACGGTGGCATAGCCCAAATCCCGGAACCCGTTTTTCTCGTAAAACTCCTTCCGCTTGACCCGCTGGGGATAATTTTCCGCTTTTGGGTCCAGCGTTTCAATGTTTAAAATCACCCGGCGTCCGCTATATTTCTCAGTAACGGCCTTTAAGATCCGGCTGCCGCAGCCCTTCCCCCGCAGGGATGCATGGATCGCCAGATAAAAGAGATAGACAATATCCCGGTAAGGCACCAGATAAACAAGGCCCACAAACGTTCCCGCGTCCTCTATGGCATAGAGACTGGCCTTACCTGTCTTTATCCCGGCCTTCAGCATTCTAAACGGCGCCCGTTCCTCCCGCGGAAACGCGGTCTTATACAGCCTGCGCAGCTTCCGCCTGTGCGCCCCGGCGTCTTTGTACTCGATAAAGCTCAAATCGCTCATGCTGTGCCTCGCTTTCAAACAGTCTGTCAAAAAGGCGCCCTGCGATTTTATCCGTTTTTTCTACAGCGCCTGTACCATGACAAGGCAGGGATTCTGTTCGTCCCAGAGCGTGGGAAAGCATTCCAGCTCCTGAAAACCGGCGGCCCTGTAAAAGGCGCGGGTCCGGGCGTAGGCTTCACTTTCCGCAGAGGCGTCCAGTGTTTTCACCTGCAAAAATGCATATCCCTTCTCCCGGCAGAAAGCCTTCGCCCAGTCTGTCAGGGCCTTTCCGGCCCCCCGGCGGTGCTCGTCCGGCAGTACGCCCATCACATATATTTCCGCCGCAAAGCGGGACGTTTCACGGAGCGCCAGAAAGCCGATGGGGCTTTCTCCCCGAAAAACCGCCGCGAAAGGGAACCCAGCGCTTTTTTCAACATACTCTTTCCGGGATTCCTCAATGCCGAACCAGTCGGGCAGGGCCTCCAGAATTTTTTTGGCGATCTGCCGCTTTTCTTCTCTGTCGGATATCTCTTTCAGCAAAACAGCCTGTTCCATAATTACCTTCCTTCATGATAGAAAGCAGCCTTTCGTTTTCCGGCGCTATCCTATCACCTTTTCCAGAAAAATGCGTTCCCGGAAAGCGCCCCGGGCTTCGGCCTTATCTCGGCGGACCTTCTGGATCTCCCCGTCCGTCCAGCCCTGCAGATTGGATAACGCGTCCAATACCTCCAGAATATCGCTGAGTTCGTCCAGATTGCTTTCCTCCAGAAATTCCTCCACTTCCTCCCGCAGCTTTTCCGCCAGGCAGGCGGCGTATTCCTCATCGTCCAAGGTACGGACAACAGGCGTTTCCCCCTGCTCTCGAATGATATCGGGGATATTGTCCCGCACCAGCTTGTTGTAAACCCGTTCAGACATATCTATCTCCCCTATATCTTTTCCGCCATGGAGTACAGCAGGGTTTCCGTATCGGCCCAGCCCAGGCAGGGGTCGGTAATGGACTTTCCGTACACCCGGTCGCAGTCTATCGGCTGGTTCCCTTCCTCCAGATAGCTTTCGATCATCACGCCCTTGATCAGTTTTTTCAGGGCAGGATTGTAATTCCTGCTGTGAAGCACCTCGCTGACGATGCGGATCTGCTCCTTGTACTTCTTGTTGGAATTAGAATGGTTGGCGTCAATGATGGCGGCGGGATTTTTTAAATCCCGTTTTTCGTACAGTTCGCAAAGCCTTGCCAGCTCTTCGTAATGATAGTTAGGCACGCAGGTGCCGTACTTGTCTACGCCGCCCCGGAGAATGGCGTGGGCCAGTGGGTTTCCGGAAGTCGTTACGTCCCAGCCGCGGTACAGGAAAGTGTGGGAGGCCTGGGCTGCCTGAATGGAATTGAGCATGACGGAAAGATCTCCGCTGGTGGGGTTTTTCATGCCCACGGGAATATCCATGGAGCTTGCCACTAAACGGTGCTGCTGGTTTTCCACAGACCGCGCCCCCACCGCCTCATAGGAAAGCACGTCGTCCAGATAGCTGCGGTTTTCGGGGTACAGCATCTCATCGGCAGCGGTGAGCCCCGTTTCCTTCATGACCCTGATGTGCATTTTCCGAATGGCGATAATGCCCTGCAGCATGTCCGGGGCCTGGTCCGGAGAGGGCTGGTGCAGCATGCCCTTGTACCCTTCGCCGGTGGTGCGGGGCTTATTGGTGTACACCCGGGGAATGATCAGAAGCTTTTCCTTCACCTTTTCGTTGACTTTCGCAAGCTTTTCCACATAGTCCAGCACAGCGTCCTGATTGTCCGCCGAGCAGGGGCCCACGATGACAAGAAACCGGTTTGACCGGCCCTCAAATACGTCTCTTATCTCCCGATCCCGGCTGACTTTGCAAGCCTTGACCGTCTCTGACAGCGGGTATTCTGCCTTTAAATCAGCGGGAACAGGCAGTTCCCTGTTTTGCTTCATCGACATAGGGCATTTTCCTTTCTATAATCGGGGCCGGAAAACCCGGCCAAGCGGGCCTCTTTTGGGGAATTGATTTTTTGTGACAGCCGACTCGCAGTCCAGGGACCCTGCGTGATAGCCGCCGAGCGATCATTACACTACCTGCAGCAGGTAGAATTTCAGGTAGTCCGTCTCCGGCACATTCCAGAGGACCGGGTGGTCCGGCCCCTGCTGCCGGGCTTCGATGAGCCGCAGCTCCACTCCCGCGTCCCGAGCGGCGCTTTGCAGCATTTTACGGAAGCGTTCGTCTGTCATAAAGTGAGAACAGGAGCAGGTAGCAAGATACCCGCCCCTTGGCAGGGCCTTCATGGCCCGGAAATTGATCTCCTTATAGCCCCGCTCCGCACTGTTGACCGTTTTTCCGGACTTTGTAAAAGCGGGCGGATCGAGAATGATGTAATCATATTCTCCCGGAGAAAGCTTTGGAAGCAGATCGAAGACATTGGCCGTTTCATAGTCCACAATTTCGGACAGCCCGTTCCGCGCCGCGTTTTCCCGGGCACAGTTGACAGCGGCTTCGGAAATATCCACGGAGTGAACGCGCTTTGCTCCGGCTTTTGCGCAGTTGAGTCCAAAGGAACCGGTATGGGTAAAGCAGTCCAGCACATTCCTGCCGGGGGCAAGGCGGGCGGCAGCGGCCCGATTGAATTTCTGGTCGAGAAAGAAGCCGGTTTTCTGCCCGTTTTCAAAATCCACCAGATATTGGATCCCGTTTTCCTCAATTTCCACCGTTGTGCGCTCCGGCGGATTTTTCCCCGGAAGCGGGAACCAACCCTTGTTTTCCGCCATTCCCTCCAGCTCTCTGATCTTCACATCATTGCGCTCGAAAATTCCGGAAACAGGCTGGCCATCCCGCTCCAGTATCTCCGCCAGCATGGGAAACAGCATGGCTTTCCGTTTTTCAATGCCCAGAGAGAGGGTCTGCGTCACCAAAATATCGCCGAATTTATCCACCGTCAGTCCGGGAAAACGGTCGGCTTCTCCGAAGATCACCCGGCAGCTTTCAAGCGCGGACCCCATAACGGTTTTCCGGTACTGCCAGGCGTATTCCAGCCTGCGCCGGTAAAAATCCGGGCTGAAATCATCATTTGCGTTCTGTGAGATGATCCGTACCCGGATTTTGGAGCTGCCATTATAAAAACCGGTGCCAAGATACCGGCCCTTGGGGCTGAGCACATCGCAAAGTCCGCCGTCCTCCGGCACTTTGTCAATATGCATGATCTCATTGTCAAACACCCATGGGTGCCCCGCTTTAGCACGCTCCGCGCCCCGCTGATGAATGACCACGGCGGGGTAGCTTCGTTCCGTTTTCATAAGCTTCTATTTCTCATTTCTCATTTTTCATTGCCCTTCGCAACCCCTCCACCGCCTGGCGGCGGTCTCAGCTGCCGCTTCGGTCGGCACTAAACGGTCTCCACAGGAGACCAGCGCCCCTCCCCTTCCAGGGGAGGCAAGAAGAAAAGGTGCTGTTCGGCGGTCCCCCTGTCTCGCTTGCCGCTTCGGGTGCAAAACGCCGGTGGCGTTTGTCCTGCACCGACCGACGCAGCAGCGGAGAACGTTGCTGAACGTGCCCCACCGGGGCACAGCAACCCTTGAATAAACAAGGGGAGGCTTTTCTAACAACTAACAGCTAACAACTAACAACTTATTTCCCAAAGGCGGCCTGTTTGGTGTTGGGGCTGGAACGCTTTTCCATATTGGGGAAGCGGTGCTCCAAAGCGGCCAGAGAAATTTCAATGTCTTCTTCTGCCTCGTCGGCAGAAAAAGCGCCTACCGTCACCATGTCCTGAGACCGTATGGCGTTCCAGGAGAAGGTGAGGCCCACATAGGGAGAACAGCGTCCTGCCGCCATGGATTTAATGGTCATTACAGGCTTTTTGGCCTTTTGAATGTTGGCAGCTACCGTTTCTATCTCCACCTGCATCAAAAAGCCCATGCAGTTGAAAATTTGAATATAGGTCTGCACGTCGTAACCGTTCTGGTCGGAATATACGATCAGCTCCGGCATATGGGCGGAAAGACCGGGGATCATACCGGCATCCCGGATCATTTTAGTATAGTCGTCCAGCCGGACGATCTGTCCCAGGTTCTTATTGACCAGCTGCTCCGCGGAAGAATGGTGGATCAGGCAGATCTTTGCCCCGCGCCTGGCGGAATCCTTTATGGCGGCTTCCGCTTCCCGCCGGGCTTCGGCAGAATCACTCACATCGATAATGGGGGTATCCACCATGATGATCTCCCGGCCCATTTTCTGTTCCGTTTCCTTTACCGCTTTCGTCAGCTCCGGAGACGCCGCGAAGAGCGCCATAATGGTGTCCACTCCATGACGAAGGTACGCTTCCAGGACCGGCTTAAACGCTTCCGCACTGTCATAACGGCGCTTGATCATTTCGTCGGCGGAAACGCTGGTATGGCTCCAGCCTAAAAGCCAGTTGGTGCCGATGATCATGCGGGAGAGGGAAAGCCCTTCTACTTCTGTGCGGGGAAATTCCTGCATTGCCATAAAAATACTCCTTTACAAAACAATTTTATCATGCAATGGACGCTGCGGTCCATTATACATACTGAGATTTTCTAAAAAAGCCCGGTACTTTTCCGAAGGGAAAAGAGACTGTTTCGCGGTCATTATAGCACACAGATAAAGATAACGCAATGGAAAGCCGAGTCATTTTTCTTGACATTTTGCGGCGCTGTGTTATTCTATCATCATTCCGCATTTTAAGAAAAATTTCAGGAAGGGCAGGCGCTTAAAAAATGAATTCCTATGAAAGGCAGTACGGAAACGAAACAAGCCGTTCCGTTCTGGAGCAAGCGGAAAAAAGACGGGAAATTTTTTCCGCCCCCATCGACGAGCCTTCTCTGCTGCTGCGGCTGGAAAAGCCCCAGGGACCGGTGGATGTGGTGATAGACACCGACACCTATAACGAGATAGACGACCAGTTCGCCGTCGCCTACCTTTTGAAAAAGCCGGAAAAGCTTCGGCTCAAGGCGCTGTATGCCGCTCCCTTTTTCAATGATAAATCCATCTCCCCGGCGGATGGCATGGAAAAAAGCTATCAGGAAATTTTAAAGCTTCTGGCCCTTGCCGGGCGGGAGGACCTAAAGCCCGCCGTTTTCCGGGGCTCAGAACAGTATCTCCCCGATGAGACCCGGCCGGTGGAATCCCAAGCCTCCAAAGATCTTGCGCGGCGAGCCATGAGCTATACACCGGAGCGGCCTCTTTACGTTGTGGCCATCGGGGCCATCACCAACGTGGCTTCCGCCCTGCTCATGAACCCGGCGATCCGGGACCGCGTGGTCATTGTCTGGCTGGGAGGCCACGCTCTGGAATGGGAAAACTGCATGGAATTTAATTTGCAGCAGGACATTGCGGCGGCCCGGGTGGTTTTCGGCTGCGGCGCGGCGGTGGTGCAGCTGCCCTGCATGGGGGTGGTTTCCGGCTTTTCCGTAAGCGGACCGGAGCTGAAAGCCTGGCTTCAGGGCAAAAACGCCCTGTGTGACCACCTCTGCGCCTACAGCTGTGAGGTGGGGGAACGGGAAAGCAGCTGTCCGAAAACCTGGAGCCGGATCATCTGGGACGTGACCGCCGTTGCCTGGCTTCTGGACGGCGGCTTTATGCAGGACTGCCTGAAGCCCAGCCCTATTCCCACCTATGAGGGCGTTTACGCCTTTGACCGAAACAGGCACTTCATTCGCTATGTGTATCATATTGACCGGGACCGACTGATGACAGACCTGGTTGAAACGCTGACGGTCTAAGTTGATCCACGGCATGGGCCGGGTAGGCTGCTTCTGCATGGGCTGCTGCTATGGCTGTCCGACAGACAGCTTCCTGGGCGTAACGTTCCACGTTTCCCCAATAGCGCCTAACGGCGTAGCACTGGTACCGGTGCAGCTTCTGGAAGCGGCGGCGGAATTTCTGCTGTTCGCAGTGCTGCTGGCGCTTTCCCTCCGGGGCGCGCCGGGCAGAGCCCTGCTGGGCGGCTATCTGGCCGCATACGGAGTACTGCGGTTCACGCTGGAATTTTTCCGATACGACAATTACCGGGGTTTTCTTGGGCCCCTCTCCCTATCCCAGTGGATCTCCATCGTCACGGTGGTTTTGGGAACAGTCCTGCTGTTCAGGGCGCATAGGGCCGCCGGAACTCCGGATCGATCGCCCGGTCAAGAGGAGTAAAGAGGTTTTTTCCCTCGCTTTGTTTTAAAGAAACAGCCTGCTCTATATAAAGCAGGCTGTTTCTTTAAAATTTCCGGAACCTTTCATACCGTTTTTGAAGCAGTTCTTCAACCGGCAGCTTTTCCAGTCCGGGAAGCTCTTCCAGCAGGGCCGCTTTGAGCTGGGTGCAGGTCGAAGCGATCTCTTTTTCTTCGGGGAACACCTTTTCCACCACGCCCAATTCCTCCATATCCTGGGCGGCGATGCGCAGGCATTCCGCCGCGTCCTTCACCTTTTTCGTGTCCTTCCAAAGAATGCTTGCGCAGCCCTCCGGCGAGATCACGGAATACACTGCGTTTTCCAGGATCCACACCCGGTCCGCCACAGCCAGGGCCAAAGCGCCGCCGCTTCCACCCTCTCCGATCAGAACGGAAACAATTGGGGTCTTCAGATCCGCCATTTCCATCAGGTTTTCCGCGATGGCCTGGCCCATGCCCCGTTCCTCCGCACCCAGACCGCAGAACGCGCCGGAGGTGTCTACAAAGGTTATAACCGGCCGGCGGAATTTTTCCGCCTGCTTCATCAGCCGCAGGGCCTTGCGGTACCCCTCCGGGTTGGGCGCACCGAAGTTCCTGCGTACCTTATCCTTCATGTCGCTGCCCTTTTCCATGGCGATCACAGTGACGGGTTTCCCGTCCAGAACGGCGATGCCGCCTACGATAGCGGGATCATCGGCGTACCGGCGGTCTCCGTGGAGCTCTGTAAAATCTTCGAAAATATGCTCGATATACGAAAGTCCTGTGGGCCGTCCCTTTGCTCTTGCCAGCAGAAGCTTGTCATAAGCGCTCATACCGCAGCGCCTCCTCTCCTGTGCAGCCACAGCAGCTTCGCGACCGTTTCCTTCTGCTGCGGCCGCGGCACGATCAGGTCCACAAAGCCGTGCTCCAGCAGAAATTCCGCCTTCTGAAAGCCCTGGGGCAGTTTTTTTCGAATGGTCTGCTCGATGACCCTGGCGCCCGCAAAGCCCACTGTGGCCCCGGGCTCCGCCATGATGATATCGCCCTCCATGGCAAAGCTGGCGGTAACGCCGCCGGTGGTGGGGTCGGTGAGCACAGTGAGGTAGAAATTCCCCGCTTCGCTGTGCCGCCGGACTGCGGCGCTGGTCTTCGCCATCTGCATCAGAGAAAGGATCCCTTCCTGCATTCTGGCACCGCCGGAAACGGTGTACCCTGTCACAGGCAGGCTGTTTTCCGTGGCATATTCAAAGAGGCGGGTGATCTTTTCGCCCACAACGGTTCCCATGCTTCCCATCATAAAATTGGGATCCATGAAAAACAGGGCACAGGGCTGGCCTTCTATTTCCGCCGTGCCGCAGACCACCGCCTCCCGTTCCCGGGAAGCAAGCTTTGCGTTTCGCAGCTTCTGGTCGTAACCGGGAAAATTCAGGATATCCTTGCTTTTGAGATCGCCGAAAAGCTCCTGAAAGGTGTCCTCGTCAGTCAGATATGTGATGCGCTCCCTGGGGCCCACACGGAAATGGTAGCCGCAGGAGGTGCAGACGTTCATATTTTCCTGCTGCTCAGAAAGGGGCAGCAGCACGCCGCAGTGGGGACAGGCGTTGCGAATGCCGCTGTCCTCCGCTTCGGTGCCGCCCTTTTCCAGCTCGTTCTGGGGAGAGCGGAACAGTCCCATCAAATTCATAGTGCCAGCGCTCCTTTCCTCAGTTTCTGATCCGTCTGAAGCGTCTCATAAAATCGGTATAATAATCGCCCTCCCGGAATCGCTCGTCCCGAATAATGTCGATCTGTTCTTCCACGTTATTCTTGGCGCCGTCCAGGATCAGCTCACACAAGGCCGCCTGCATTTTCCGGATCGCTTCCCCTCTGGTGGAGGAATAGACGATCATCTTTCCCAGCATGGAATCGTAATAGGGCGGTATCTCATAGCCCTGATACAGGAAGGTGT
>CAZXLM010000055.1:0-13938 GCA_964642055.1 uncultured Acutalibacter sp.
CGCCAACAGTGTGCCCAACAGCACCGGCGCTGCCAAGGCCATTGGCCTGGTCATTCCCGAGCTCAACGGCAAGCTGATCGGTTCCGCCCAGCGTGTACCGGTACCCACCGGCTCCACCACGATCCTGACCGCCGTTGTCAAGGGCGCCGACGTCACCAAGGAAGGCATCAACGCCGCCATGAAGGCTGCTTCTTCCGCCTCCTATGGCTACAACGAGGATCCCATCGTTTCCTCCGACGTCATCGGTATGACTTATGGCTCTCTGTTTGATTCCACCCAGACCATGGTCGCCAAGATCGCCGATGATCTGTATGAGGTCCAGGTGGTCTCCTGGTACGACAACGAGAACAGCTACACCAGCCAGATGGTCCGCACCATCAAGTACTTCGCTGAGATCTAAAATTTTTGCAAAACTGAAAGGTCCCGCAAGAGAGCTTGCGGGATCTTTTTTTATATTGTATAATAATATAATAATCGCAAAGCAGCGGCCGGGCAGTCCACTTGCGAACTGGAGTGAAGCGGATTCCCGTGTGCCCACCGCAGGTGCGGAGCGCTTTTATATCTGTGCTGCTCGGCTTGAAGGGCGAGGGAAGGAGAGCGAAAGTGGAATTTAATCACGCCGTCCGCGTGGTGCGGGCACAGCTGAACACCAAAAGGACTTTGGTCACCAGCGATATCCACGGCTGCGCAGATTTGCTTAAAGCCCTGTTGGAAAAGATGAAGTACCGGCCGGGAGAAGATGCCCTTGTCGTCATTGGCGACCTGGTCCAAAAAGGTTCTCAGAACCTGGATACAGTCCGTTTCGTCAAGACGCTTTCCAAAAACGAAAACGTGTTTGTCCTCCAGGGCAACAACGACCTTTTTACCCTGGAAGGGCCGGACGAGGAGATCTTTGCGCATGGCTCTCACTTTCAGGAGCGCTCCGTGCTGGGAGAAATGGCCGCGGCTATGGATGAGCCCTTTCCCAAAAACGCGGAGGAGACCCATATTCTCCGGGAAAAGGCGCAAACCGTCTTTTCAGAGGAATTGACTTTTCTGCGGGGACTGCCGCACATTCTGGAAACGGAAAGGTTTCTCTTTGCCCATGCCGGGTTGGAAAGCGAGAATCTGGAGGAACAGAACCTGGAATATGTGCTGGCTGTCCCGCGCTTTCACGAAACAGCGGCCTGCAGGTTTCACAAAATGCTGCTGGTGGGTCACTGGCCCGTGGGCAATTTCCGAACGGACAGCTTGAGCTGCGCCCCTGTATACAACAAGAGCAAAAATGTCCTTTCCATAGATGGCGGAAACACCATCAAGCGTTTCGGCCAGCTGGTAGGTGTGATTTTGAACAACGAAACGGGATCCTGGGACTGGACCGGCGTGGATAACTTACCAAAGATACAGGCGCCCTGTTCCCAGAAGGCCCGGCCAGGCACGGTCGTCACATGGCCTGAGAATTTTGTGGAGCTGCTGGAGCGGGGCGAAGTCTTCTCCCGGTGCCGTGTCAAGAAGAACGGCGCGGTACTCAGCGTTCCCAATGACTTTTTGTATGAGGATAAAAAGGGCCTTCGCGTGAATTCCGCAACGGACGCCCGCTTAGAAGTGAGCAAAGGGGAGATGGTCAGCCTGGTAAAAGAGGGGGACGGCTGGCTGATGATCATGAAAAACGGCGAAGCGGGCATGTTGGTCCTGAACGGGTGAGTGCTTTTCTGGGGGAGAGGAAAACCATGTATGATATTGTGATTCTGGGCGCAGGCCCGGCGGGCTCTACTTTGGCCCGCATGCTGGGAACCAGCGGCAAAAGGGTGCTGCTGATCGATGGCCAGACAGCAAAAAATAAAAAGCCCTGCGGCGGGCTTCTGGCCCCGGACGCCCAAAAGGCGCTGGCCCATTTCGACCTTACCCTGCCCAAAAGCGTGCTGGTAGACCCCCAGATATTTTCTGTAAAGACCATAGATGTGGCCCGCCGCCAAATACGCTATTATCCCCGGCATTATTTGAATATCGACCGCTATGCCTTTGACAAATGGCTGGTGTCGCTGGTGCCCGAAACGGTGGAGATTCTGGAGGGCCGGTGCGTGAAGGTATGCCGGCAGGCGGAAGGATTTTTGCTCACTGTGCGGGTGGGCGGAGAGGAACGGCAGGTTTCCGCCCGGCTGCTGGTAGGCGCGGAGGGGGCCAATTCCTTGACCCGAAGGACATTTTTCCGGGACGACATCTTCCGCTATGTGGCGATCCAGCAGTGGTATCAGAACAGCGAGGCAGACACGCCCTTTTACTCCTGTGTGTTTGACGAAAGGACCAGCGAAAGCTGTTCTTGGTCTATCTGCAAGGACGGCAGCTTCATTTATGGCGGCTGTTTTGCGCCAAAGGACTGTCGGACCGCCTTTGAAGAACAGAAGAAACGGCTTGCCGAATATCTTGCTTTTGATTTTTCCCACTGCGAAAGAACAGAAGCCTGCCTGGCCCTGCGGCCCAAAAGTCCCCGGGATTTTCAAACCGGCGGCGACGGCGTTTACCTCGTAGGAGAAGCGGCGGGCTTTATCAGCCCCAGCTCCTTTGAGGGCATCAGCAGCGCCATCATAAGCGGCAGCAAGCTGGCGGAGGCTTTTCTTGCCGGGGGAACGCCCCGGGATATCGCCCGCCGTTACCGGAGGAAGACTCTGAAGCTTCGATCGAAGCTCACGTTGAAAATGCTGAAGCGCTGGTTCATGTACACGCCGCCCGTCCGCTCTCTTGTCATGCGCTCCGGCATTCAGAGCATTCGGCTCTGGCAGGGAAAGTAAAAAGAATAACAGAAAAGAGCCTCCGCAAGCCACGGAGGCTCTTTTAGCTATCCAGAGCAATTCAGAGAGTTTGAAGTCGCGGGCCTATTCGTGCCGCAGGGCGTCGATGGGGTTCAGGTTCGCGGCCTTTACCGAGGGCAGCAGTCCGAACAGGATACCGATGACCATGGAGAACAGCACCGCCAGGAAAATAAACGGAATACTGATGGCTACCGGTGCTTGGGTCAGATTGGAGATAAGCTCCGCAAGACCAATGCCCGCCCCCACGCCTAAAATTCCACCCAGGCTGGTGAGAACGGCCGCCTCAGTGAGGAATTGCCACAAAATGCGGCCCTTCTTGGCGCCAATTGCCTTTTTCAGACCGATCTCCCGGGTCCGTTCCGTCACGGACACCAGCATGATGTTCATCACGCCGATGCCGCCCACCAGAAGGGAAATACAGGCTACCCAGATCAACTGCTGATTGGTGGCATTGCTCAGATCCTGCAGCTCCTGGGCCTTTTTCAGGGTGTCTTCAGCCTTGTAAACAATGTTTTCATTTGTGCATTGAGCGTTGAGCAGATCGGTCACGCTTTTTCCGACGGCGGACATGGCCTCCGTGTGAGAGGCCTGAACCGCCAGCTCCTGTGGCTCGTCATAGGCGAACAGAGAGGGCCAAATGCTGTTTGGAATGAAGACCTTGCCCGCGGTGGAGTTTCCCACATAGGTGTAATAGTCCTCAATGGAATTGATAACGGGCTCAAAAGCCGCGCTTTCCTCCACAACGCCTACAATGGACAAGGCGATGGAGTTGTATTCGATGGTCTGCCCGATGGGTTCTTCGCCCTGGAACAGCATTTTGGCCGTGTCGCTGTCGATAACGGCCACGGGCTTGAACTGCTGAAAATCCCTGGGGACGAAAGTGCGTCCCCGCTTCACCGTGTAGCCGCAGGTGGAAAAATAGGAATTGTCAATGCCGAAAACCTCACAGCCTGCAAGCTCCGTGTTGCCAAAATAGAAGGAATTGTTATAGCTGGTGCGCCGGTTGTATACGGCGGCGGACTCCACGTCCGGCAGATCCAGAATAGCGTTGTACACATCATCGCTTACCTGGGGGATCCCTTCGGGGATCCCCTCGTCGCCGATCTCATAGGCATAGTCGTAATCCTGCCTGTATAGCTGGATACGCACCACATTGTTTCCGGCGCCGATCAGGTTCTGCTTGATCTGCTCGTTGGTCCCCTTGATGGTGGACACGATGGAAATGATGGAGGCAATGCCGATGATAATGCCCAGCATGGTGAGAAAGGACCTCATTTTATGGGACCAGATGCCCTGAAAGGACAGACGAATATTCTCAATCAAAGACCGCGCCTCCTCCGTTTTCAGTTTCAAAATAGACGGCGCTTTCGTCCTGTCCGGTAATGACCGCGCCCTCCGGCACGCCCGCAACACGGGCATCGCCGTCGGCATCTTCGCCGTCTTCTTCAGGAATGCCGCCGGAACTGCTGGCGCTGGAGCCTGCTTCAAAGCCGTTGTCGGCCGAGGACCCCGCGCCTACCTGGATATCCAGAGAGGGCACGTTGTCGCCGCCATAGGGTCCTTCTTCCGTGCCCTGAAGGATCACGCGGACCCCTTCCTTCACATCATTTCCATAGGGGAAGGCAATATAGTCCTCCTGACTCAGACCCGATTTTATCTCCATGGAATAGCCGTATAGAGACCGCCCGGTCTGAACATACTGCTTTACAAGCCGATTATCCGCACCGGCTTTCATAACGTAAGTGCCTGCGGCGTCTTCCCGGATATAGGCATTTTGAATATAGAGAGCGTCTGAGCTTCCTGTATTCTGCACGTTTAAGGTGATATCCACATACTGCCCGTTTTGCAGGTCTTCCGCGCCATTTATCACGGCGGTAAACTCATAGCTGGAGCTGTTGGGGTTGCCGGAGCCGTAATAGTACAGATTGGAATCCGCGTCAAGTGGATAGTCGGAAATGCTGACGATTTGAGCGGAATAGCTGCCGCCCGCCATATAGTCCATTACCGTGACTTCGTCTCCCACCAGGACGCTGCCCAGCATGCTTTCTGAAAGCGCGCCGGTAACGTAATAGCTGCTTTCCCCGGAGACAATGAGGAAGGGTTTGTTTTCCATAGCAGCGGCGTCCTCGTCGGTCAGGGAGCGAACGATGCCGTCCACAGTGCTGAGCACAGTGGAATTGTTCAGCTGAAGCCTTGCTTTATCCAGATCCAGTTGGGCCTGGCGCTTCGCAAGCTGCAGATCCCGGATCTCCTGCCGCTTTTCCGTGATCAGCCGGTTCAGCTCTGCAGTCGTATAGCCCATGTCGTTGTAGTTGTTGGGGTTGGAGGTAGGGGAGGGGGTAGGCGTGGCGCCCAGAAGGGCCGCGATGGATTCCAAAGTATTGTAGCCGGACAGAGTGCCGCTGTCCAGTATACCGGCGGAAAGCTGCGTGCCGTCAAGCTTGAAGGCGGAAATAAGGCGCCCGTAATTGGAGTTTCCTTCCCGCACCTCAAATACGGCGGCAAAAGGAGACGCAAGAGCCGTCATAGAGGGTTCGGGTGTGGGCGGAGCTTCCTCGTCTGGAAAATCCACGGAACCATCGCTGCTGTTCGGATCATTGCCGTTCTCCGTGTTGTCAGGTTCCGGCGTGGGGTCCGCTTCTATTCCCAGCAAGAGCTGCAAAAACTCCGGAGCGATGACGCAGTCTTTGGTACAAAGGAATACATAGGGGTCGTCCGTTGTACCGCTGCCCTCATAGGGCACGGCGTTTAAATCCAGGCGGCTGTGGAGAGTGACGTCCGCCGGGGGAATGGCTGTAGGCCGCGGCGTGGCGGTGGGGCGGGCCGTAGGCCGGGTGGTAGGGCGGCCGGGCCGGGGCGTCGCCGTAGGCCGTGCGGTTGCGACAGGCCGGGTGTTCTGCAGCTTTCGCAGCTGCTTCTGCGCGGTATCAATGTTTAAATCGGCCTGTTTTAAGGCAAGCTCTTTAGATTCCAAATCGAGCTCCAGCCTGGTTTGGTCATATTGCAGCAGCGGGTCGCCAATCTGGACCCGGTCGCCCTCCGCCACGAAAATTTCGCTGACAATTTTGTCGGGAGAGTGGTACAGCTCCTGCACATAGTCGCTGATGATCATACCGGAGGAAGAATTTTGGTCGCCCCAGTAAGAATCTGCGATCTGTGAGACCGGGATCACTTCCACGGTTTTGCTGTCGTTTTTGTATTGAATGAAAAACCAGCTGCCCAATATGGCGGCAGCGGCCAGCACAAGGGCGATGCTTATGGCGATAAGCCGGTTTCTTGATTTTTTGCTTCTGCTCATGGCTTATCCTCCCTGTGGGCGGAGGGCTCCCCGCCGTTCAGCCCCAGGCCGTCGATTTCCACCAGCTTGCGGGTCCTGCTTTCCGTCTGGACGGCGCTGTCTTCCTCCGCCTGTTCGGGCACACCGCGCCCAAAGGCGCTGGAAAGGTCCACATCTGTTTTCATCGGCGCGCCAAACTGCCCCTGAACAGGGCCGGGCGTATAAGAATCGATGGCATCAAAAGCGGTATCAAAAGGCTGCTCCTCCTGGGAAGGACCAGATATCGCAGCCTCAGGCTGCTCCTCCTGGGAAGGACCAGATATCGCAGCCTCAGGCTGCTCCTCTTGAGAGGGCTGCGAGTTTTCCATTTTGATGGTTTCTTCAATCGGGGAAGACTGCGCCTGAGTGGTTTGCCCGCTTTCGTCGGGCGTGTCTTTTTCCGGTTCCCAAATATTGAAGGTTATCTGATCCGGCGCGCCGTTTTTGGTGGGACGCGTGATCAAAGCGGGAGAGTCTTCCGGGCCTTCGGCAGGCTCCTTCTGCTGCTCAACCATGGGATGCTCCGGCTTGATACCGACCTTTTCCAGGAAAGCGTTGCCGGAGTCATAATCCGGCGAGCGGTCCAGCAGCGCGGCGATCTCCGCGTCCAGGAAGGTCTCGGTAGACTCGGCAGGTTCGATCTCTATGGTTTCGATGTCCAGGATTTCCGGAGACTGCTCCTGCCGAGGCGCTTCCGCCGCAACAGCAGCTTTCTTTTCTTCTGTTTCTTCCGGCGCGCCGCTTTCCTTTTCTTCCTCTGACACATCGCCTGCAGGCGCGGCAGCTTCTCGGAAAACAGCGGGCTCCTCCGGGGAAAGCTCCTCGGCAGAGGAGGGCCGCGTTTCTGTCAGCTCCGGGAAAACAGTCTCCAAAGCCGTTTCCGGTTCCAGACGGTCGGAGAGCTCCGCTGCAGTGGAAACAGGGATCGGGTCCGCAGAGACGGAATCTCTGGTCTGCAAGGGCTCCGAAAGAAATTCTCTGGCGGGGATAATATCCGGCGGCAGAACTTCCTCCTCTGTAGATTCCTCCGGCACTTCCTCCGGAGACAGAAAATTCCCATAGGCGTCGATCAGACGCCCGTCGCGGATATGCAGCGTCCGTTTGGCGTGAGCGGCAATTTCCTGCTCGTGGGTGATCATCACGATCGTAACGCCTTCAGCGCTGAGCTTTTCAAAAATCTCCATGATCTGTTCACCGGACTTCGTGTCAAGAGCACCGGTGGGTTCGTCTGCCAGCAGAATCTTCGGGTTGTTCACAATAGCCCTGGCAATGGCGACACGCTGACATTGACCGCCAGAAAGCTGGGTGGGCTTAAAATCCACTCGGTCTCCCAGCCCCACACGTTCCAGAGCCTTTCGGGCAGTCTCCAGCCTTTCTTTGCGGCGTACGCCGGCATACAGAAGCGGCAGTGCCACGTTTTCTACCGCGGACTGCCTGGAAAGCAGATAGAAGCTCTGAAAAACAAAGCCTATGCTGCGCAGGCGGACCTGAGACAGCATGGCGTCGCTCTGTCCGGACAGTTCCTTTCCCTCCAGCAGATATTCTCCGGAAGTGGGGGTATCCAGACAGCCAATAATATTCATCAAGGTGGTTTTTCCGGAACCGGAGGGCCCCATGATGGCCACATATTCCCCCTCCGCCACAGAAAGGGACACGTTTCTTAATACGGGTACGTCCAGCTTTCCCTGGGTGTAGGTTTTATAGATGTTCCGCAGCTCCAGTATCATCTAGTAAACCTCCCCATCGGAAGCGTTTCCCTCGCCGTAGGGAAGGGAACCACCGTCTGGCTCCGTCGGATATTCGTCGGTGTAAATGCCGTCCTCCGGCATAGCAGCCCCTCCGGTATAATCGCCCTGATCGCCTTCGGGCAGGACAGACTCGTCCATAGCGCTGCCCATGCCATCGCCCGCATTGCCGTCAGGCCCTTCCGGACCGCCCATATAGTTTCCCTGAAGGGAAGCGTCCGTAGTGGTGGGCAGACCGGACTTCAGACTGTCGCTGGGATAGGCGATAAAATCTGCGCTGGTGACGCCGCTCTTGATCTCGTAGGTATCGTTGTCTTTGTCGTATTCGCCTAAAAGGATATCCCGCTTTTCCAGCTTTTCACTGTCGTTTCTGGCCCAGACGAAGCTGCCGCCGTCATCGTGGGCTATATACATGGCGGGAAGCCAGAGACCTTCCTTTTTTCCGCCGGTTCCAAGATCCGGTTCTATGTACACGTGCTGGCCTAGTATCAGGTCTAGCGGATTTTCCAGGACTACATAAAAATTATACTTGGAGCTCCGCTCTCCGGAGTCCATTCCGTAATAATAGGTCATACCGTTATTCTGGTCCGCAGCAGTCTCCTGGTCGATGGAATCCACAACGCCCCGCCAGGTCTGGGAAGGGTCAACGCGGCTGTGGACGATAACGGCCTGTCCCACGGACAGCGACGCGAAGTTCAGCTCCGATATGGTGCCCTTTACGCGGTATTCCCCGCTGGAAAGGATACTGATAAAGGGCTTCTGCTGGTCGTAGCCGTCCTGTTGTGAGCCGGAGTTGATCTCTCTGACGATACCCTCTACCTCGGAGAGAACATCGGCATTGTTCAGGGATTCTCTCAGCTTGTCGATCTCACTGCGCTTCTGGGCGCTGTCGTACTCCTGAGTCTTGATCTCCAGCTCCTTGGCCTGGATTTGCAGGGTAAAGGCCGCCTGCTCGTCATTACTTGCCTTCTTCTTGTCTGCGTTCAGCTCCGCAAGCTGGCTTCTTAAGGTGGTGAGCTGGCTTGCAATGCGCTCCTGGTCTATCTCGGCCTGATCCAGAGACCACTGAATTTCCTGGGTATCGTAGCGAAACAGCACGTCCCCAACGTGGACCTCGTCGCCTTCCTGCACCAGGATCTCGGCTACGGTTTTGGTCTCGTCCTTATTGATCTTATAGGTCTCCTGGGGCTCCACAATCCCCGAATATCTGGCGTTAACCCCGGTATCCAGGCCTACGATGGAGGAAACGGGGTTTACATAAACAGGAGAAGCCCCCGAAAGACTCAGGAAATCCTTCAGCCAGAAAAACCATACGCAGACTGCCGCGGCTGCCAGTGCGGCCACGCAGATCAGAGCGATGACGAGGGGTTTTCTTTTACTTTTCATAAAACAGGCTGCTCCTTCAGAATAACATCAATATACAGTGCTATTATAGCGCATAACGTACTATATATCAACCTGATTTTTGCAAATTTACACTTTTTTCGAAAAATGCAAAAGCGCCAGTGCCCCTGAAGCGGGGAAAAGGCGCGTGAAAATTCCGGACCAACCCGGCGCTGAGAAGTTCTCCGGGTCTACTCCGCCATATCCCAGGGGACATAAGTGCCGTCCCCGGCCGGGTACAGGGGGTAACGGGAGATATATTCGGAATCCCAGGCAAGGTCATCCAGCTCATACCAGGAAAGCTGGCGGGACCAGGAGATCAGGCAGTCCTCGTAATCCTGGTTGACCTCCCCGATGGTGATGGAATCCTCCGATACTTCCACCACTGTCATGGAGTGCTCGTATTCGTCCAGCCGGATATGGTCCCCCACCCGGAGCAGGGAGTAGTCGTAAAATAGATGCAGCGGGGCTTCCTCGCCAAAAAGCTGATCGCTGAGGAAGCTTGCGAAGCCCAGGCACTCGCACAGGGTGCTGTAGGGGAAAATCTCCTCTGTTGCGCCGTTATAGAAATTGCAGTAAGATTCCCCGTAGATGGAATGTTCGCAGGGAATGTCCGTGACATACCAGGGAGTCTCTTCTCCGTAGGAAATGCTGTCGTCGTACATGTGGTTCCAGTACATTCCTTCCGGAAGCTGTGCCTTGAGGGTGGCAAGCTTTTCCTCGGCCGCTTCCAAAAACAGAGAGGCCCCGGACACGGTCCCGTCCGGATCGACCCGGAACAGGCTTTCCCCATAGAGGTACCCTGTGGCGCCGCTGTCCAAAACGGTGGAATACCACAGCGGGTCTGAGGTCCCCTCAAGCTGGAAGGTCTGTCCCGCTTCCGTCCAGACGAGGATTTCCCCGGGGGCGGGGTTCGCGTAGACGGGCACGCCATTGGGGGTTTGGGCTTCCAGCGGCGGAAATTCAACCTGTAAGGAAATATCGGCTTCACCGGCTTCCGGATCAGCTGAAGCGGCTGAAGCGGCGGGAGAGCCTTTTATCGTCTGGGAACCGGAAAGGACCGCCTTCCTGGATGCGCCGGGCACGGAAGAAACGGCGGAGCTTTCGAAAGGATCCGCTCCACAGGCGGAAAGGAAGCACAGGAGAAGAAACGCGCAGAGCAGAGATCGACCTGCGGACTTCAGCTTATGTTTCATCGTCAAGACCTCCTTTGCGGACGGGAACGCCCGGCCGTTTCAATAATAGTAAGTAAAAGCGCATCCGGGCCCCGTCCTTTTTCGATTCTTTTCGCAGAACGGGGCAGTTGATTTCTTTTCCGGCGCGGATTATAATAAACTTCCAAAGTGAAGAAATTGTGAAAGCGACACGAAAAAATCAGAAAAACAAAACCCGCACGAAAGAAAGGGGGCTCGTATCGTGGCGAAAAAATATTATGCGGTAAAAGGCGGGAACGGCGGCGTCAGCGGTATTTATCTGACTTGGGAGGAGTGCAAAACCCAGGTGGCCGGCGTATCCGGCGCCCAGTATAAAAGCTTTCCCACGTTAGAAGAAGCGGAGGCCTTTCTGCGGGGAGAGGCTGCTGAAAGACCGGGTGAAAAACCAGCGGCAGGCAGAAAGAAAAAAGGAAAAGAAGCGCCGTCCGAATTCCCCTACCGGGAAAATACCGCCATTGCCTATACCGATGGCAGCTACAACAAGGCCACCGGCGAGTTTTCCGGGGCAGCGGTCCTCTTTTACAATAGAGAAAAGGAGGAGCTCGCTCAGAAAAGCGCCGATCCCAAGATGGCGGAAATGCACAATGTGGCCGGAGAGATCATGGCCGCGGTAATGGTGCTGCGTTACTGCATGGAGCAGGGTATTCCCGCCGTGGAGATCTACCACGACTACGCCGGCGTGGGCCGCTGGGCCACCGGAGCCTGGAAAGCAAACAAACCGGGCACCCAGGCGTACGCCGCTTTCTGCAAAAAGGCCATGAGCCATGTAGAGACAAAATTCATCGAGGTGACCGGCCATTCCGGCAATTATTGGAACGATTACGCCGACGGTCTCGCGAAAGCGGCGCTGGGGATCAAGTGACCCCCAGACTGCCCGTACAAAAATACGGCTCACAAACCATTAGACGGGGCGGGCGGGAAAAAGGTTCCCAGCCGCGCCCTGCTTTCCTGAAAGCGGGGACTTTAAAGCGGGACTTCCATATCACATTTGATGGTGTTTGCAGATTCACTCCCTGACGGCCTTTTCCAGCCGTTCCAGCGCCGCTTTCAGAACCCATTGAGGGCACGCAAGATTCACGCGCTCAAAGCCCGCGCCCTCTTCACCGAACACATATCCTTCGTCCAGGAACAGGTCCGCTTTCTGCACCATCATTTCTTCCAGCTCTTCTTTTGTTTTGCCCAGAGCGGTGCAGTCCAGCCACAGGAGATAGGTGCCCTGCAATTCTATGGGCCTGATCTCCGGCAGGTGTTCTTTCAGGAATTCCACGGTAAACTGGTAATTGCTCCAAATGACCTGCAAGACCTCCTCCAGCCAGGAAGCGCAGCGGGTGTAAGCGATGCGGCAGGCTTCCAGCCCCAGGGCGGGCGGACCGCCAATGCCCAGGACCTCCCGGAATTTTTTCCGGTCTTCCTCGTTTGGAATGATGATATTGGAAGTCTGCATGGCCGCCAGATTGAAGGTTTTGCTGGGAGCGGTACAGACGATCACGTCCTCCATGCCCTCTACGGTGGCGAACACCGTGTGGGTGCGGCCGGGCATGATCAGGTCAAAATGGATCTCGTCACTGACGATCCTGACCCCGTGCTTTTTGCAGATATCGCCCGCCTTTTTCAGTTCTTCCCGGGTCCAGACGCGGCCCACAGGATTGTGGGGGCTGCAGAAGATCATCATTTTGCTGTCGCTTTCCGCGGCCAGCTTTTCCAGCAGGTCATAGTCGATGGTGTAGGCGCCGTCTCTGTAGATCAGAGAGCAGCGCTTTATTCTGCACTGTCCCGCTTCCGCGGCGGCATAGAAGGGGTAATAAACAGGCGGCATGAGGATCACGCTGTCCCCCGGCTGACAGAAGGTCTTCACCAGCATAAACAGGGCAGGCACCACACCGGTGGTGCAGACGATGTGCTCCGGCTTGACAAGCCAGTTGTGACGCTCCTCCATCCACGCGCAGACGCTTTCATAATACGCCTGCGTAGGGCTGGTATAACCCAGAATATGGGTGTCCATGTACGTTTTCAGGCCCTCGGCGATCTCAGGCGCGTTTTTAAACTCCATGTCCGCCACGGAAAAGGGCACGATGTCGCCGGAGACGCCGGGCTTTTTCCGTTTCATTTCGTCCCATTTCCCGGAGCCTGTGCCGGAACGGTCAACGAGCGTTTCAAAATCATATTTCATTGCTGTTACCTCCTGGATTTTATAAACCACTTTCCGGTTTTATTCTTATTTGTGGTAGACTTTTCAGCCGTGCCGGTGAAAAGCGGATTTCTCAAACGGCCGCTGTATGGCTTTGCATACCAGTATGGAGAATTGAACGGTGGTTTTTGCAAGGGGCGGCCCGTCCAGCTGTTTTCCTTCCAAAAACCTGCTTTCCGGCGTGGGGACATGAGGAATCCCGACGGAGCGTGAGCCGCTACTTTCCAGCCGGCGCTTTCGAACAAAGTATCGCCGCTTCCGGGATAAAAAAGCGCAAGAGCGGCTATGCTTTCTTTTTACTTTTTAGAAGCAGTTTTCTTTGTGCCGTCGGCGTTTACTCCCGCCTTTTTGCAGAACTCCTTCATGCAGCATTTTTCGCACATGGCTTTCCTGGCGGTGCAGACTGCCCGGCCGTGCAGCACCAGCCGGTGGCAGAAATCGTTGGATTCCTCCGGCGGCAGCACCGCCCGCAAATCGTCCTCCACCTTGACCGGCACGGTGTTTTTCGTAAGGCCCAGCCTGCCCGCAATGCGGATACAGTGGGTGTCTGTCACAACGGCGGGCTTGCCGTAGATATCGCCTACAACGAGATTGGCAGTTTTTCTGCCCACGCCGGGAAGTTTTGTCAGGTCGTCTATGCTGTCGGGGACTCTGCCGCCGAACTCGTCCCGAATCATGCGGCAGGCGGCCAGAATGTCTTTGGATTTCATTTTATAAAACCCGCAGGAATGGATAAGCGCCCCGATTTCCTCCTCCGTTCCCTCGCAGAAAGCCTCCAGCGTGGGAAAGCGGGCGAACAGGGCGGGCGTTACCAGGTTGACCCGGGCGTCCGTGCACTGGGCGGACAGCCGGGTAGCGATGAGAAGCTGTAAAGGGTCTTTGTATTCCAGGGAGCAGACAGCGCCGGGGTATTCCTTTTTCAGCGCCTCTACCGCCAGCAGGGCAAGTTCTTTTCTTGTCACGGGAAAAACCTCGCTTTTCTGTTTTTCTGAGCAGGGCAAAAGCCGCGTCTGTTTTTTCGCGGGCCGCATCCTGCCCCGAGACTTCGCTTCGACAACATTTTACAACAGCGGTGGGAAAAAGAAAAGACATTTTTTGTTTTTTGGTTGTCATACGCCAAAGATTCGGATATAATGTATACCAAAGAGCAGTTTCAGAGCAGAAGAAATCTAATTATCTTTCTAAAAGGAGAAGGGAGCCTCTAATGTTTAACGATTTGATGGATACCATCGGCTTTGTGGCCGAAAAAGACGAGGCTGTCGGCAGCGCTATGAAGCAGGAGCTTGCCCGCCAGCGCAGAAAC
>CAZXLM010000055.1:13948-15251 GCA_964642055.1 uncultured Acutalibacter sp.
GAGAATATTGTTTCTCCGGCGGTGATGGCCGCCATGGGCAGCGTGCTCACCAACAAATATGCCGAGGGCTATCCGGGAAAGCGGTATTACGGCGGCTGCCAGTGCGTGGATGTTGTGGAAGATATCGCCAGGGACCGGGCCTGCAAGCTGTTTGGCGCGGACCACGCCAATGTGCAGCCCCATTCCGGCGCCCAGGCGAATCTGGCAGTTTATTTCGCCCTGCTGCAGCCGGGTGATACCGTACTGGGCATGAATCTGGCCGAAGGCGGACACCTGACCCATGGTTCGCCTGTGAACATGTCCGGCGCGCTGTACCATTTTGTTCCCTACGGGGTGGACGCCGAAACGGGCCGCATCGATTACGACAAACTGATGGCGCAGGCCAAAGAGCTTCACCCGAAGATGATCGTTGCGGGAGCCAGCGCCTATCCCCGGGCCATTGATTTTCAGAAATTCCGGGAGATCTGCGACGCCTGCGGCGCGTATCTCATGGTGGATATGGCGCATATTGCCGGGCTCGTGGCAGCGGGCTGCCATCAGAATCCCGTGCCCTACGCCGACGTGGTGACCACCACCACCCACAAGACCCTGCGCGGCCCCCGGGGCGGTATGATCCTGTGCCGGGAGCAGTATGCGAAGCAGATCGATAAGGCCATTTTCCCCGGCACCCAGGGTGGGCCGCTGATGCACATCATCGCTGGAAAGGCCGTGTGTTTGGGCGAAGCTCTGCAGCCCGCGTTCAAGGCCTATGGAGAGCAGGTCGTGAAAAACGCCGCCGCGCTGGCCGGCGGTCTGCTGGACCGCGGTGTGAAGCTGGTGTCCGGCGGCACGGATAATCATTTGATGCTCATTGATCTGAAAGACTCCGAGCTGACCGGCAAGGAGCTGGAACGCCGTCTGGACGAGGTGTACATCACCGCCAATAAGAACACTGTTCCCGGCGAGCAGCGCAGCCCCTTCGTTACCAGCGGTGTGCGGCTGGGCACCCCCGCCGTCACCACACGGGGCATGAAGGAGCAGGACATGGACGAGATCGCCGCCTGCATCGCGCTAGCCATGGAAGATAGCTTTGAAGCGCATGTTGCGGAGCTGCGGAGCAGGGTAGAAGCTGTCTGTGCCAAATATCCCCTGTACGAGTAACGGCTGACCACAAATATTTCACAAACAAACGTTTGAATTCCTTAGCTCTTTATGCTATAATGACTGCGAAGCTGTGGTCGGGCCGGCTGCCGGCGGATAGAGCAAAGCGGCTTCCCGATTGCCCACCGCAGGTGTGTTATAATGACTGCAAAGCTGCGGTCGG
>CAZXLM010000056.1:0-14447 GCA_964642055.1 uncultured Acutalibacter sp.
ACGGCCTGCGCACCAGTAAGACGTACAACGGCACAAAGTACAGCTATGCCTATGCCGGGAACAAGCTGGTCTGGCAGGGTTGGAACGGCAATGAGATGTACTTCTTCTATGACAATGCAGGTACTCCTGTTGCCTTCTGGTATTTCCCCAAGGGCGGCAGCCGCATAACCGGCTACTACTTCACCAACCAGCAGGGAGATGTGGTACGGATAGAAGACCCGGACGGAAACGTCTTAGCGTCTTACGCCTACAACGCCTGGGGCACCATGTATAAGTCCTCCGGCACCATGGCAAACATCAATCCCCTGCGGTACAGAGGATATTATTACGATGCCGAGACCGACTTCTACTATCTGCAAAGCCGCTACTACGACCCCATTGTTTCCAGGTTCATCAATGCAGACAGCTACGCTTCCACCGGTCAGGGCTTCCTGGGCTACAACATGTTCCTCTACTGCGGCAATAATCCGGTGAACAGAACGGATTCAAACGGCGACTTGTTCCAGAGACTTGATTTTAATACGTGCGGTGGAGGCGGTGGTGCAATTTTAATTGCGGCCGCAATATATGGTGGAGTTGCTATTTATGGGACAGTATCTTCTGCCATTGCGGCAGGTCAGGACGCGTGGAATAAAGCAATTTCACAATCCAAAACTACTTCCTGGGAGAAAGAATGGGAAAAGGACGCTGTTATAGAAAAACCGAAATCCTCTACCACCATTTACCGTCATGGAGGTACAAACCCCGGAAATTTGACACCAAAAGAAAAAGATAAAGACACAGGTTTATCTTTTTCAACAATACCCAAACCCGGTTCTGCGATGACTACAATAGAAGCTTTAAATGCAACTGGTGTTGTGTACGCTGTTCAAGACAAACCAAACCATGTTAGTGTATATCCTCTCGGAGGGACTATGAAAGACTGGATAGATGCCGGCTCGGATTCAGTGTGGACAGAAGCAGTCAAATCTGTTGTTATTAAGTATTGTGGGTGAGAAAATGATTGATATAGATTATATTATGAATTTGCTTGATTGGAATCAAAGCGAGGAAAGTCAGGAAAAGGGGGTTCAACTGGCTCAGAAGGTTCAAAATTTTAACGTGTTTATTCAGCCTTGCAATAAAGCCTATAGTAAAAATGTTTGGGGGAATTGTGCCAAAATAATATCACAAAAGTCTGATGACGAATTGTCGCCCTATTTATCTACTTTATTGGAATGGCTGGAAGACTTAAATTGGCCAGGAGCACTCATCATACTGGATAGATTAAAGGTTTTTTCGGGAAAGAAGTTGAAAAAGCCTTTCATGGCGCTTCTTACCTATGCCAATAGCTTACATAGCGAAGAAGGACTTATGTGGTTAGATGTTTTATCAGAATTGCTTGACAACGAGCAGTTGAAGGCAGAACTGCCAAAAGAAGTAGTTGAAACATTGCAAAAGCACTATCACAACTGCGGCTTCTGGTGGGACGATGAAGAAGAAAGAATTCGCTGGGATTGGCTGGAGTAGCTACCAGCTACTATCGAACTGGAAACCGGTACTCCTGTTGCCTTCTGGTACTTCCCGAAGGGCGGAAGCCGTATAACCGGATACTACTTCACGAACCAGCAGGGCGACGTCGTGCGGATCGAAGACCCGGACGGAAACGTCTTAGCCTCTTACGCCTACAACGCCTGGGGCACCATGTATAAGTCCTCCGGCACCATGGCAAACATCAATCCCCTGCGGTACAGAGGATATTATTACGATGCCGAGACCGACTTCTACTATCTGCAAAGCCGGTACTACGACCCCATCGTCTCACGGTTCATCAATGCAGACAGCTACGCTTCCACCGGCCAGGGCTTCCTGGGCTACAACATGTTCCTCTACTGCGGCAATAATCCGGTGAACAATGCCGATGTCAGCGGAAACCGATATACTTTGATTGAAAGTGGTGGAAAAAGTGTTTATGGATATGCCAACTTTCAGGGGAAGCATACGGACAATGGAATATATTATTCTTGGGGAACATATGTAAAAACCGATTCTCCAAGCGTCAATTTTGATATTTTTTCAAGTTATTCTTCTAAACAGGAAAAGAGAAAGAATCCTGTTGGTATTGATTTAGGCGGGATAGAAGCAGGAATCGGAGCAGGGGGTGGCGATTACGAATATGGCAGCTGGCGATTAGAATGTGTTACTGGAGAAGCACAAGCTTCCATATCAACTGATTGTATTGGTATAAAACTCGGTGGGCGGCTAGTCAGAGGTATGGCCGGTTTTAAGATACCCCTGCCATTTTCTGAAAAGAAATTGGCCATAAACGGAAGTCTTGATTTGTTTGGTCTAGGATTCGAAATGTACTATGATTTTCGAGAAAAGAAGAGTAAAATAGGGGTCACTCCAATCATTGGAGGCAGTTTTGGTGCATCGTTAGTAGACTAGGGGGATTCACATGAACATTTATCGACGTATTGAGGGCGATGTGTGGCAGTACACCACAGCAGATGCTCCTGCCTGGATTGGAACCACCAAAACAACTTTTCAATCTTTTTTTCAATGTATGGCTGTCCAGTCAAACCAAGGAAATAGTTTGTGTCTGCGGAAAGAAAACTTCTTTTTGCAATTTTTAGCTGCCATTCCTCTAATAGGCTGGTTTGTTCTAGTGCCGTTCCATATATACGAAAACGGTATTTATGTTGGACGCTCAAGAAAAGAATTCAGTTCTTCCGTATACACCTTTGCAATAAAGAATGACGTGTATGAATTATCGTTGCACAGACGGGACAAAGTGTCGCTGTTGAAAAACGGGAAACAAATTGCTTTATACCAGAGGCTAATAAAAGCCTATATTGAGGAAAAACCCGCTTATTCTGTACAGTACACCCCAAACGTAGAAAAAGAAATTTTGTTGCTGTTTTGTATTTTTATTGATAAAATTCATTTTTGCACCTATGACGATTATCAGTGGAAGATAGTCATTCCCTTCGGCGATAAGCACCCGGAGCGGGGAGATTGGAAACCGCCGGAAAACGAAAAAGTGGAGGGAGAGAAACATGTGGATTAAAAAGAATTGGCTCATGGGCAGGTTTTTGCGGCAAAAACAGCTCTATCGTGTGCTGTGTATCATTTTTTCGTTCGTTTTGCTGGTAGTTCTGCTGGCGTGGGGAATATGGCATTTTCTTCTTTCGGGGCGATATCTGTTTTTGGGACCTTGGTATGAGTTGGTTCTGTTCGGTATTGCGCTCTGGGGTGCGGCCGCATTTTCGTTTCATGGACTAGTAAGCCTTGGCCAAATGATGTCTCCCTCCGGAAAAAATTTTGCGGGTAATCTTTGGTCTATCATCACATTTGTTGCAATGATCGTGACAGTTGGCGCTTTTTGCCTGATCTGCGCGATATCGAACAGCTTTGTCGCTGGGGATATTTTTTCAAGAGCGGAAAAAGGACTAGTTTGGTGCGGCTCACCTGCAGATAAGTCGAGTACGGTGTACTTTTATAAAACCTCTGGAAACATGTTGTCCGGAATGGACGTGGAGGTTACGTTGGAAATGACGAAAGAGCCGGGGAAAGAATACCCGGTCTGCCGGTTGAGCGGAGTTTCTTCACTGGGCTTGATCTGGTCAGGGAACAACACTTTTCTTGTCAATGACCAAGCTCATTCGGTTCACAAGGTGCAGGCCGCTGGTGAACCGCAAAATCCATAGGAGTTAGTAAAACCGAGCGTGCGGTCTGCGCACCAGCAAGACGTACAACGGTACAAAGTACAGCTATGCCTATGCTGGGAACAAGCTGGTCTGGCAGGGTTGGAACGGCAATGAGATGTACTTCTTCTATGACAATGCAGGTACTCCTGTTGCCTTCTGGTATTTCCCCAAGGGCGGCAGCCGCATAACCGGCTACTACTTCACCAACCAGCAGGGAGATGTGGTACGGATAGAAGACCCGGACGGAAACGTCTTAGCGTCTTACGCCTACAACGCCTGGGGCACCATGTATAAGTCCTCCGGCACCATGGCAAACATCAATCCCCTGCGGTACAGAGGATATTATTACGATGCCGAGACCGACTTCTACTATCTGCAAAGCCGGTACTACGACCCCATCGTCTCACGGTTCATCAATGCAGACAGCTACGCTTCCACCGGCCAGGGCTTCCTGGGCTACAACATGTTCCTCTACTGCGGCAATAATCCGGTGAACAATGCCGATGCTGCTGGAAGCAGGTATGCCAGACTCGATGATTTTGGTGGGGGCGGGGGAAAGAGAGTAAGTACCTCAGAAAAGATTAGACAGTCGGCGTGGTCCTTTATTTCGTCAATTACAGTCGACGCAGGAGTTGGTGCTGGACTTGGAGCTAAAGGAAAAGTTGAACCGTTTGAAGCCAGTTGGATATTACATCTTGAAGATTTTATTGCATTTCATTATAGTTATGAAGATGGAATAAATATTGGGTCATATTGGGAAGAGGGTGGCGGAATATCTGTACCAGGAGTTTCAGCAGGATATTCCGTTCACCAATTTAAACCATGGGTATCGTGGTTTGGCAAAGTGGATTCAAGTATACAAGAAAGTGCGCCAAGTTTACTTGGAGTGAGTCTCGGGGCATATTCGGGTTTAGGCGGACGTTTCAGCATTGGCTGGGATACAGAAAAAGTAATATATGATTTGATCGAAATATGGTCGTAGTATTTAGGAGGAATCATGCGGAGAGTTAAAAAGTTATTGTACACAAATAAACTAATGGAAAGAGTTTGCCGGTTCAATGGTTTTCAAAAGCTGATGTTATTTTGGATCCCGCTTATTCTTACAGGGGCTGGACATTACTTGACTTCTCAGATATTCGTGTCTATTCCCCGGATTTTAAACGTGATTATTGGCTTTCTCTTTATATTCTTGATGTTTGTCTGCTGGGCATGGCTTGTTATCAGCTTTCAAATCCATTGGAAAAGAGAGACACGCAATATGGTTGCAAATGTTTCAATGGTTGGTATCGCGGCGATTTGTTTAGTTCTGGAGTTTACTTTCTAGGGAGAGATTTCTATGCTTTTCAAAAATCCGACAATGGAACGGCTGAAAAGACTTTCCCGTACGCAGAGAATTGGAATCATCATCGCCGGAATGTTCCTTATGTGCGCCCTTCTGCTGCCGGTGAAATTTGCCGCACATGCTTTCCCTTTCCCGGCTTTTGTCTGTGTGCTCGCCGTTTTTCTGCTGATGGAATGGGTCGTGTGCCACTTTATCGTGTATTCTATTATCAGCTTAAAAACGTCCTGGAAAGACTCTACGCACGCCCTTCTGGGGTGGCTCTATACGTTTCTTGCAACGATAGCCATAATATACATGTTTGTGCAAGGCATAGACGCTTTCTCCCGTTTGGAAAGCCGTCCCAATCTTGCCATGCAGGGATCGCCGCTGGATAAGTCCTGTACACTGTATTTTTATCGAGTGGGCGGAGATTGGTTTTCGGGACAAGATATCGACGTTACGCTAGAAATGGCTGATGAGCCTGGAAAAGAAACTTTTGTCTGCCATTTGGAAAAGGTTCATGACCTTGGCCTTGTCTGGAAAAGCAATACTTCTTTTTCTATCAACGGTAAAATCTATGTGATTGAAGATGGCGAGGCAGTTCCTTTGGAAATCCATTCTGAATAGCTATTTAGCTATTTTGAGTGTGTTTGTTAAACTATAATAAGGAAAAGCTCAAAAACTCTAATATGTAGAACGCCGGTCAGCGGGAACCCCATTAGCTATTACGGGGCCGGAAACAGGCGCTGGAACATGACCTGGAAAAACGGCCGGCAGCTTGCAAGCGCTACCAGTACCGGCAGGACCGTTTCCTACGAGTACGACAAAAACGGCCTGCGCACCAGCAAGACGTACAACGGTACAAAGTACAGCTATGCCTATGCTGGGAACAAGCTGGTCTGGCAGGGTTGGAACGGCAATGAGATGTATTTCTTCTATGACAATGCAGGTACTCCTATTGCCTTCTGGTACTTCCCCAGCGGCGGAAGCCGTGTAACCGGTTATTACTTCACCAACCAGCAGGGAGATGTGGTGCGGATAGAAGACCCTGACGGAAACGTCTTAGCCTCTTACGCCTACAACGCCTGGGGCACCATGTATAAGTCCTCCGGCACCATGGCAAACATCAATCCCCTGCGGTACAGAGGATATTATTACGATGCCGAGACCGACTTCTACTATCTGCAAAGCCGGTACTACGACCCCATCGTCTCACGGTTCATCAATGCAGACAGCTACGCTTCCACCGGCCAGGGTTTCCTGGGGTATAACATGTTCCTCTACTGCGGCAATAACCCGGTGAATCATGTTGACGCCACTGGAAATTTGCAGGCCAGGATTGAGGATTGTTACGGGAGTAGACCGTCCGTAAATGGAGCAGGGTCAAAGTATGTTGTGCAGTCACAGAAAAAGTACATTGATCCTCAAAGCCCGCCTCCACCAGAGTCCGGTTATAAACCTCCCAAAAAAGGATTATCCAAGAACAATAAAGGAAGAGTAAAAAACCCAAATGGTCCGGGGTGGGGGTGGCCTGCTAAGGATGGTGGTGTGTGGGTTCCGGATAACAATATGGATGGAGATCCCGGGTGGGTAGTAGAGTATCCAGATGGAAGCCATTGGCATGCATATCCGGAAGGAGGCACAAGAAAACACCACATCAGTCCATCTACCGAAGTCAGTCCGGGCTGGGAGTTTTCTCAAGATCAACAAATGATTACTGATGCCGGAATAGTAGGTATAGGAGGCGTGTCTGCGTTGTATTTTTTATCATTTTTGTTACTTGCACTTGCCTAAATCAAGTTGCTTTGCGTCTATTCACACTTTTGATTCATTTTGGGAGACATACAGCATGAAACAAACAACCGATATAAAAAATGAAATTGTATACCTTTTTATCAACCAAACAAAGGAATTATTTGATTACTGCGATGATGACCGGGATACCGGCCAATGTACCTGTCCCTATTTGGAGGTATACGACCGTATTCACACCTATCTTGTTTTTCAGAGGGAAGAAGGAAAGGACGTACGGCAGTTTCTTGAGCAGGACGGCTTTGAAAAAGATAGTATCGATTTTTTTCTAAAGCAATGCCAAGCTTTGGCGGAAACAGGTTCAGATTTCAGTCTTCCCACCGGCAGTGCGTTTGAAAAAATACTGTGCTATTTTCTGAAAGACACGCTGGAGCTGTTTTCTCAGGTGCTGCAGAACGATCCGGCTGACCCACACCATTCTGCTATCGCGACTGTTCAAGGGCTGGAAAATTATCTGCTGTTTCAGCCCGAAGGTTCGCAGAAAACGCCCCGGGAACTGTTATACGCGTACGGCCACACCAAAGAGGAAGTGGATTCGCTGTACGAGCAATTCCGGCAGGAAATCATTCGTTGGCATGGAATACGCCCCCTGACGCCGTCTTTATCTTTCGGGGAACTTGGGGTGTTTTCCGTAGAGGATCGCTTTGTGGTGCTGCTTCCGGAAAACAGGCATCAAGACAGAGACAGTGCGGGCGCTGAATTTGACAGGGAACGCCGCTGTATCTGGACGCAAAATATGAACTTGGCAGACGAAGAGGAAGTCATATCCTGTATCGAAAAGCAGGAAGCTTTGCTGGACGTAATGCCGCCTTTCTATCAAATCGATTTTGGGCCGGAGCTGTCGATTGCCTGTTATGTTTTGCATACTGCGCACCTGCTCTGTGTTGTTTTTGAAAAGGGAAAATATAAAGGAAAAAAGGTATTTGACTTGCTGCAATAGGTCCCGTTTCAGTGCAGAATTTCCCCGTACGGAAGGAATAGATTGCAGCCCAAAAGGAGAAAATCCCACCATTAATTTTTCTGCTAACGATATTTAGGAAGATTTGTTACCGTTCCAACCTGTCCGGGGACAAGCTGATGTGGCAGGGCTGGAACGGCAATGTGATGCATTTCTTTTATGACAATGCAGGTACTCCTATTGCTTTCTGGTATTTTCTTTAAGTAGTGGAAGACGTGTTCGTTTTTATGCGATATTGGGGAAAAAGGAAAGGAGACCATTCAAATGACGGAAGCACAGATACATGAGGCGTATGTCAACTGGCTGCCAGAGTCCGAACGGGCGCAGGCGAAGGACTTTACTTCCACCGATTTTCCTACGGTCAATTTTGATGTGTTTGAAGATGAGGAAACGCTTGTAAACCGCATCTATTTCCTTATTCCCCACTTAATAGAGGGGCATCTCTCCTGCTTTATTTTCTATGAGGAAAACACATTTCAAAAAGGTGAAAACGGGGACATGGATTTGATTCGTTCAGAGCACGGAATTGAAAAGCCTGTAGTTTAAGGCGGTACCCTCAGTCTGTAGAGATTCGAACTGTCCGCCCCGCTCTTTCTGAACCGTTCTTCCACGGTGAGAAATCCAGCACTTATCAAATCCTTAATTGCCCGGCGCACGGTGCTTTGCGAAAACCCCGTGTGCCGGGCAATCGTTGGTATGGAGGGAAAACAGGAACCTTCCTCCCCCGCTCGGTCGTTGAGGTACAGATATACGGCGATAGCCCGGCTGGGAAGGTCGCTTTTGTAGAGAAATTTAAGTTTGCCCGTCAGCATCACTTCCTTTAGCGTTACGAATCCTCGCCTTGAGTTCTTCTGGGTCTGTCATTTCCATGGGTGTAAACTTCAGCACCTTCCCTGGCTTTTTCCTGCCCTGCTCCAGCTTCTCCGGGTGAAAGAGCTCCGTGATTGTCTGCACCAGCGCCTTTTTGCTGGCATATTTCACCGGGCGACTGCCGTTGTCCGGCATCTGGAACGGCTCGCCAAAGGAAATTCCCCATTTGAAGAACAGCTTCAGTTTGACTTTCATCGGGTGACAGCCAGTTTTCATCACGATAAATTGCCCCTTGGGCATGACCTTGAGCTCGTCCGGCGTCATAAGCTGGCGCTCCATCATTTGCAGGGACTGGCTGGGGTCGTTCTTAGAACGGCTCACTGAGCCGGAAAGCGCTGTGCGGCTGCCCAGCGATTTACTCATGACCTGTGCTGTCTCGCTGTTGGGGGCAAACCCGCCGAAAATGGTAAGCTGGGTATTGTCGATTATGATTTCTGCCCCCTCTCGGCCGTAGTTCTTTTCCAGCTGACCCAGGCTTTGAATGATAGGGACAATGGAGAGCCGCCGTGAACGGCTGGCAGAGAACATCATCTCAGCGGATTCTATCTTCGGCAGCGTTCCGAATTCATCACAGAAGAAGATTGCCCTGTTGTCGAGCTTCCCGCCGTTCTCATCTGCCACTGCCAGAATTTCCCGATAGAGCTGCTGGATAATCAGGGACACCATGAAGAATTTGTTCGGGTCTTCCTCCGGCATGATGAGAAACACAGCGGATTTTTCTTTGCAGAAGCTCTCAGCATCGATGGCAGTGTCAAAACACAGAAGCTGCTCCATCTCTGAATCCAAAAAGGCATTGAGCCTTGACAGTGCCGTTGACATGACGGAATTCATCGCCTGTTCCGAGGTGGAAAGGGCGGCTCCGGCAAACCATCTGGCTTTGTGTTCCGCGGGCAGCATAGACATGAGAAGCTGGAATTGAGTGGTCCCTTTCTTCTTGCTGGGTGCGAGAAGCTCCTGAATGATCTTGAACACCGACACGATATGCCGTTCTTCCTCCGGGCAGAATTCAGCCACCAGCAGAATGGAAGCGGTCAAAATCCCCTCAGCGGCATCGTAAAAGTAAGCGTTCTGACCAAAGCTGGCGCCGTCTGTGCCGGACATGATGATGGTCTTTGCAATGATTTTGGCGTACTTTTCTGCTTTCGCTCGGTACATAAGCTGGGAAGGATTATCCGCAAACAAGTCCATATACTTGTTGACCAAATGAAGCAGATTGAAACCATCGCTGCGGGTGGGATTGCGGAGGTCGATGACTGCCACATGGTAGCCATATTTCTCAGAAGCGATTCCGCCATAGTTCCGAGCTATGTCTCCCTTAGTATCGGTTGAGAGGAACGACATTCCACTTCTGTTGCCATTTCCGAGGCGGCGCCATATTCTGTTTCCACCGCCATCGCCGGGGAACAGCAGACCGAGACCAGCAGTGTCAGCACCAGCAAAAATGAAAGAAAAAATCTATGCTTCATATTTTCTCCTTTCCTTTCGGGAAAGACGATACCCCGGCACTTTGCCGGGGTACGCTTTCACATTGTCTCTTAGACCGTATCCCACTCCACTACAAACACAGTGCTTGCAACAGTGGCATTGTATACGGGTTTGGACAGGGGCGTGACGATAGCGTCATAGCTGACGTCCGCTTTACTCAGAGCAGAATTACCCGCACCAGTCATGTAACAGCCGGGTATCGGACGGTCCAGCAGGGTTTGAGCGGCGGCATTCCCGCTGGTCTTGACCCGCTCTCCGTCTCCGATCCGCAGGGCAAAACCCAGCTTGTTGGAATCCACCTTTTCTTCCGCAAGACTGCTCTTGCTGCCATAGGCTGTGAGCTTCCAGCCGCTGGCAGTGGAAATGCTCACATTCTTTACCCGCACCGCACCGTAGGAGTGGTTGATGATCCTGCAGTCGGTGGCTGTCACTACCGTGCCGTCATCGGACATGGCAAGGGGTAGGGTGGTGGGAACGGTCACGCTCATGCGAGTGGCGGAAGCGCCGGGTGCGCCGCCGACCCCATCATTGGTTGTCGTTAGGGTGACGGGCGTTTCACCTGCGCCGCCGTTCTCACCGATTTCCGCCGCAAAAGCGGAAATGCCCATGCAGAGACACAGGTAGAGTGACAGAACGGACCCGCACGGCGCCGTAGGAGTGGTTGACGATCTTGCAGTCGGTGGCAGTGGTAACGTCACCCTGTTGGCTCATTGCCATGGGCAGTGAGGTGGGAACAGTGACGGACATGGCGGTGGCGGCAGGAGCGCCGCCAATGGTTCCGTCCTCGGTAGAGCTCAGATACACAGGGGTACTGGCTGTACCGCCGTTTGCATTGATCTCTGCGGCAAAAGCAGAAGTACCCATACAGAAGCACAGGCAAAAAGCGAGAATGATTGAAAACAGTTTTTTCATAAGGGATTCCTCCAGCGGTAGCTGTCCCCGCAGATGTAATGGTCGTTATAAAATTTCACCACGCCGGGCAGGATCATGTCGAAGAAATCCTTTGTTACGAGTTCTTCCTGCTGGGCAGCGGTCAGCGTCCAGAACTTTCCGGAGGCTAATTTCCACCTTCTGCCGCTCATCGTGGCAGTCCAGCGTTTGGGTCTGGAGAGAAATCTCCTGCCCGGCATAGGTAAACTCCACATGATGCAGGGTGGGATCAAGCACATAACCGTGAGGAGCAGTCACTTCTTTTACCGTATACTTTCCGAGATACACAGCGGGGAAACTGGCAGAGCCGTTTTCATCGGTCTCCACCTGCTCGATGAGCGTTCCCACCGGGTATCTGAGCGTGCCGTCCTGCGTCTTGATATCCTCGTCGGCGTACAGGGCATAGACCGCTCCGGGCAAGCCCTGCTCCTCATACACAGGCTGGTACACGCCGTCCTTTTCCTTGACGGAAGAAAAGACCTCGCCGTGCTTTTCAATGGTGATTTTCCCCTTTTGGGGGGCGTTGCCCATCTCCACGGTGATCTCTTTTGCTGTGCCGTCCACGGTAAACGGGACGGGGTCTTTGCTCAACACATAGCCATAGGCGCTCTGCTGCTCGTAAAGCTCATACTGCCCATAGGTCAGGGGGCTGGGGAGCATGAGGCGGCCAGTGACGTCAGTGTAAAAAATGGAAAGATCCATGGGCGTGGGGTAGTTGATGTGCTGGCTCACCCATTTGCCGGAAGTCAGGTCTTTGATTTTGAACCCTATGCCGGAGGCAGGGATCACCCGGCCGGTCTCGGAATCCTTCTTCACGATCTGAATGAGAGCTTCAAAAACACGGTTGTTGATGATAAACGGATAGGTGTGGCCATCCTCAGAAATGAAAACTTGAAAGTCCAGTATTTTCTCCTTGCCCGCCCAGCCCTTGGTCTGATGCACCGTGTACATTCCATAGGGCAGGAGCTTGGTTTCACCGTAGCCGTTCTCCCCGATACAGATGGTGTCCCTCTCGGCGGGCTTGGCGGCATTGTAGCCGCCCGAAGCCGAGAGGAACACCTGAAACTCAGCCCCGGTTTCCGGGGTTTCGATCTGCGTGGAGCCGTCGTCCGTGTGCTTGGTGATGCCGATCTTGCCCTTGATGACCTGCTCTTTGACACCCTTGCTGGTGGAGTTATACTCAATGCTGGTTTCTTCCGGCCGCAGACCGATCTGCTCTGTGCCTGCATTGAGAAGGTATCCCTCGCTGGGAGTGATCTCCTTGAGCGTCCAGCCCGTGCCGCAGACATAGTATTTGGAGGAAAATCTGCCATTGCTGTCTGTCGTGTAGCTGTCCTGCAGAACGCCGTTGTGATAGATCCCGTACACAGCTCCGGCAAGGGTAGCGTCGCCTTGAGCCACAGCGCCAGTTTCCCGGTCGGATTTGGTGACTGTGACACGCCATTTCTTCAGGCGGTTGTTGAAATGGAGCTCCACCGCTCCGCTATCCAGAGTAAAGCTCTGAGAGGCAGGCCGGACGTATCTGACGGGAGTGTGTTCGCTGGCGGTGTAGGTGATGACTTCTCCCTTTTCTGTGAGAGGATCGCCCGTCAGCTCATCAAGCACGGGGTTCCCATCGTCGTCCAGCACAGGAGTTTCCTCATAGATGGGCAGATCGTCCAGCGAGATAGACCCGGAGCTGTCAGTGGTTTTTGTCACAGAGCTGCCATCGCTGCCTGAAATGGTGAATGAGATCCCACCTACGATTCCATCTTCCGAGGTCTTCATGAGGGAAGCGTCCCCGGTGGGGACTCCGCTGGTGGCTACCGTGATGATCGCATGGACCGGGTCGTACCCGTCCGTGTAAACGGCGAAGTCCTGCTGGGAAGTGTCGCCGCTGGTGGTGCGCCAACAGGCAAGGGCATTTCTACCGCCTTGTGGCTGATAGGTGACTTCCTTTGAGGTAACAGGAGAATTGATTTCCGCAGAGGAAGAGATTGAGGACTTCCTTGCGGCTTCGGCGCTTATTAAACAGCACATTGGCTCCACCGCCAAAAACCTCCAGATACGTCATCTGACAAAACTTGGAGGGGAACCTTGCCAAAATCTCTTTCAAAAGCGCCCTCTTGCCGCCGATCCATGGGACGACTGCGTTGATCGCTACATCTGAGGACCGAAGTCCTCGTCCTCCGTTTCTTCTTTAATCTCGTCTTCGCTCACAGGCTCTACATACTCCATGAGGATTCCTAATGCCTGATCATAAGACTTGGACTTAAACACCTTTTCGCTCATTTCAGCGGCTTTTTCTCTCTGTCCGCATTTTCGAAGGGCTTTCTGAGCGATCCCCAGCAGATTGAAGATATTGCCATCCGCCCCGATAAGGGCAGCCTGGGGTCTCTGAAAAGGAACATCTGAAAAGTCATCCGTTTCATCGGCACGCTGCTGTTCCTCGGCCAGCTCCTGCTGGGTCAGCTTGCGAAAGCTGTCTCTCCCAGGAATGAGAGCCAGGGTCCTTCCGTTATCCCATTTCATCTGGAGCTGCCCTACATCGTCCACAAGAAGGACCGTTCCTCTGGTGCCGGGCGGGACGGGATCATACGGGTCTTCCATCTCTTTGAGCTCAATCCTCGTCCCGGCAGGAAATCTCTCCTTAAGACCTTCGATAAAATGTCTATTGTACATCTCAAAAATCACCCCCATTGAAGATTTCCTCCGTTCTAGCCAACCCGTACCCCTTGATGAAGAGAGCCGTGGTAACGACCTGAAAGCACCGGGCGGGCAACAGCCCACGGTCTGCCAGATCCATGACATTGATGGTCTTGGTCTCGCAAAGGAGCTCCCTTGCCAGCAGATAGAACACATACGCTTCTCCGCTCAAGCGGCGGGGACGCATCTCTCCAATCAGGACTGCCCGTGATCCAAACTGGTCCCGTACCTGTCGCCAGAGCTTGGTATCCGCAGTCAGCAGATACAGGGCGGCGGTGTAGCGGTTATCAAAGTCGGGACGGAAGCTCGCTTCAAACTCGAAGGTTTCGGCGTGATCTGCACCTCTAAAAAACATGGTCCGTTTCTCCTTTTTCTCCTTTTCTGATTCGTGCCAGACCCAGTTTTTGCTGGGTCTTGTCCAGCTCCCGCTGGACGATCTCCATTTCCGGCGGGTCAGGCTCAAAACCCGGCACTCGTTGCATGAGCCGCTCAAACGCCTGATCCTCTCGGTTCTCTGTGAATCTTGGTATTTCGTTCATTCCTTTCTTTCTGAAAACAGAAAAGCCCCACAGTCTTTTTTCAAAAACTGTGGGGCTTTCCATTCTTATTCTGTTCGTTTGCTCTCACACGCAGGTTCGAATCCTGTCAGTGGGTTTTGACATCTGTAAAATCCGTCACGGCGTGACGCGCCTTTTTT
>CAZXLM010000057.1:0-13939 GCA_964642055.1 uncultured Acutalibacter sp.
CGTAGCTCAGCTGGATAGAGCACTGGCCTCCGACGCCAGGTGCCGAAGGTTCGAATCCTTTCGGGCGCGCCAAACACGGAGAAACAACCCTTGCGGTTGTTTCTCCGTGTTTTTGGTGATAAGAGGATTCGAACCTGGGAAAGTCTGAGCGTTCATAAAATATGCCGGCGGCATATTTTTAGCGAGGCGCGGCGAGACGGGTACTGTGGCGAAGCCACGGTCGGCGAGCTATCAGGCGCATAACGGCCTGGTCGAATCCTTTCGGGCGCGCCAAGAGAACACCTCCGTGCTTTTGCACGGAGGTGTTCTCTTGAAGGGAAAGTAATTCAAACTTATTTTATATCGAAAGAATTCCCGGAGCGCAGCGAAAGGAAATCTTTTCAATATATGTGCAATGCAGGAGCTGGATTCGAGAAACGCAGGAGATACACAAGAGCGGTGCTGTTCCGAGGTTACACTAATTTCAGAAAAGTTTAAAACCTCCCAGGGCGCACACAAGGTAGTACACCCCTTCCTGTTGAAACAGCCCTTTCGGCACAGAGTATTCCAATGTATTAAGTCCCGAAGCGAGCTCGCGGTAGTTTGTCTCTATTGAAAAATCGTGAAAAAAGGTTTCTGCCGGACGGTAGACGATATACAATCCATCGCCTTTTTGCGGGCAAAACAGGACGTGATAGCTTCCGGTGTCAACAACTGTATTCTCCTGCACATTTACAGTAAGCTTCAGGGTATCCGATTCGTTCCCTTTAACCAGCTCCGTCACAGTCAGCTCAGTGCCTGGATTCGTTTCCGGCGGTCCCGCTAGTTTTGAGTCCTGATACATGGGAAAACCGCTTTCCGTGGGGAAATCCCCCGATTGCCCGCATTTTTCATCAGGGCCGTCCCAAAGTCGCTCTCTCGGCAGTTCACAGGTTCCCCGTTCGGGGAATCCAATTTTGTAGATGCCTTTGTGAGAAAACAGCTTCCGAGGAACGGCGCATTCTAGCGTTTCCGTCCCGGGCAAATCAGTTATACTGACAAGCTGAACCGGGCGTGCAGTGGCAAAAACGATATGCCACCTGCTTTCTTCGCCTTCCCGATACAGGATATAAAAATTCTTCGTCCATTTCTGCGTGGTTTGGGTTAGGGTACATTCAATTTGCAGCGCGGCCTGTTCTTCCTCTGCCGCTGCGTCAAAACTGCACCCAGCATACTTTAACTGAGCATACTCTGGGCATTCCAAATCTTCCCCCGCAGGGATTTCTAACCACATGGGGAACGGGTTTGTGCAACTGTGCTTTCCACTCAAAAGAAAAATCAGGCTTCCTGAAATGACAAGAGTCAAAAGCAGCACAAACGCCAAAATTTTTTTTGCGGACGATTTCATCATTTTATAACAAACCGGTCAGATAATTGTATAGCCATTGATTGATATACAGAATGCACGGTATATTTTCGTATGAGCATACAATTATCCCCTCGGCATAGGAAACTCCATTTTCCGTTGTGTATACCGGAGCCCCGCTTTGACCTGGTTGAGCTTTGAGATTTGAAGACGCAACCAAACCAATAAAATTGGGTTCAACGTTTGATACAGCATACGGCTTGGCAAGCTCTTGGTAAACGGTTCCCTTCACTCTGTACATTCTGTAAGTATTCCATTTTTCAGTGATGCTCGAATTTACACCATAATTAGAAGGATAACCAACGGTTGTGTAGTCTTTCCCTTTCATGCTGCTATAACCATTAACAACCTTCAGTTTAAGCTTAGACACACTCACTGTAACAGCAGAATCAAGTTTAATTACACCCCAATCATCGTACATGCCTTTGGTTGCATAATTGGCTTCATCCGCATACTTTTTGAAATCTCCCCCCACAGATTTAACGTGCCCCAATCTATACTGCTTAGACGTTCCGTTTGAGGCACCAACATAGACCGCAACATGCATAGCGAATCCGTCGTGACCATTATTTGTATAGTTCGGGTCATACAAACAGTGACCCGCTGTTACAACATAAGTGTTATTAATTAACCAGCCGGTTCCGACTTTTACATGAGTTCTATCACTACCAGTCTGAAATCTTGCACCAATTAAGCACGCACTCGCTTCTACTCCAGAGGGAGAATTTACCGATTCATAAACTCCATATTGGGTAGTTGCTGCAACAGAGAATAATATGTCAGCCAGTTCGTCGTCTGCTTCTTGTTCGAGATTTACGTCGTCATCTGATGAAGGCTCATACGGGGTATATTCCTCTGGAGGAATGTATACCATTGAATCAGTTTCTTCATCATATTCATACACTCCATGTTGCCCAGCAGTAAAAGATAGTGCCATTTCGTGCAGCCCTCCGTTTTGCTCTGCATTGACCTCTGCGGAAACAGGCACAGATGTATTCCCAATAACAAATACTGCAAGAAGAAAACACACAATTCTAACTGTTACTTTTGCTTTCATTACCTTTTTCATTTTTTATCCTCCATAAGTTTATTTTTATAGAACTTTTACATATTTATAATATCATTTTCTTTTAGAAATGTCAATATTGTTTTAAGTTTTACAATGAAACGCAAAACAGGAGCAAACGCTTTAGCATTTGCGACAATTCATGTAAGAATCACCGCACTTTAAATCAAAAGTTTCCGCAGGAACTTTATGGTGACTGCGAAGTTTATGGAATAGTCTTTTTGGCCCCTCTCCGAGAAAAGTCCCCTTTGCTGCGCCGGTTCGCTTGCAAGCGGTGAGCGCGTCCCAGTGGGACGCTGGTGCGAACTGCCGAGTCGGCAGGCGAGAAGCTCACGACGGCTTCACGGCGCTACCAAGCTTTTTCGGGCAAAGTGTTTACACATTCAAGCGCGCCAGACCTGCGGTCGGCATGACGCGCTCACAGTTTTTCTTGTTTTCCCGTGTGGCCCGCGCTGAAAATATCATTTTCGTGGCAGTGCCGCACACCTGCGGTGAGCATGTCGCGAACCGCAGGTTCTTTCTATACTTTTACCGTGCGGCCCGCGCTGAAGATATCATTTTCGTGGCAGTGCCGCACATCGTCGCAAGACTCGTTCTTGCAGCGGCGTTTCTATGCGGAAAGGCCGCCTGCTTTATTTAAAATCAAAAGGAGAGAAAGCATGAACGAAAAATCAAATCACCCCTACGGCCCATATATACCGGAAGGGGCAAAAAAGCTGATCATCGGGACCATGCCGCCGTACCGTTTCTGCCATCGAGACAGCGAACAGCTTTTTCCGGAGGACGTAGATTTCTATTATGGATCGAAAAGCAATTATTTCTGGCCCATACTGTCCGATATTTTTAACATAGAGCTTCACTATACAAATTCCAGAGAAGCGGTGGAAGAACGCAAAGAGCTGTTAAAACAGATAAAAACCGGCATTACGGACATTGTGGATATCTGCGTTCACAGCGGCGGCCGGGCGGATGACTTATCCCTTCTGGATATCCGGCAGAAAGACATTACGGCGCTACTGGCAGAGCACCCGACCATCGGCGAACTGGTATACACCAGTCGGTTTGTGGTCCGTCAGGTGAATCTAAGCGTTGAAAGATTCTGTTCGATCAGGACGCATCACACCTGGAACAGAAGCGATCCTCTGGACGGAGCGGTGAAGATCAACGGCAGGACGTATGCGGTCCGCGTTCTCTATTCTCCGTCGCCAAACGCGCTGAGAAGCGTTACCTCCCAAGCCCGCCGGGAACGGTATCTCGCTGTGCTGGGACCCCAAAGGGATTGAACAAGAGCCAGACGGCGAGGAAGGGCTGCTCCGGCTTTCCGAGGGGATATGTGCAAAAGCTATTCCATTTAAGAAAGAGTTGCTCCTGAAGCGGGCTGGCTTATATGCAGTCCTTTGACGATTCTCGGAAGTACTCGTTGGAGGACAAGATCAGATACTTTCCCTTAGAGGAGCTCAAACAAGCCTCCGAAAAGGCGGCGCAGCTTATCCGCTGAAAAAGCCGGGAGTCCAAAAGGACTTCCGGCTTTAAAGCATCAGAATTGAAATTACAGCAGCACAACGCCGTTTTCACTGCATACCCGGCGGGTCTCCTCGTCCCACAGGGAAGACTGCACCTCGCCGATATGGGCCTTTCCCAGCAGCAGCATGCACAGGCGGCTCTGGCCGATACCGCCGCCGATAGTCAGTGGCAGCTTGTTCTGGAGCAGCATCTTGTGGAACGGGAACGCCCGCCTGTTGTCGCAGCCAGCTTCGGTGAGCTGGCGATCCAAGGATTCCGCGTCCACCCGGATCCCCATGCTGCTGATCTCCAGCGCGCAGCCAAGGGGCTCATGCCAGAAAAGCAGGTCGCCGTTCAATTCCCAGTCGTCGTAGTCCGGGGCCCGGCCATCATGGGGCTTGCCGCTTTTGAGCTTTCCGCCGATTTTTTCAATAAACACGGTTTTGTGCTCTTCGACAAAGGCGTTTTCCCGCTCTCTGGGGGCCATATCCGGGAAGCGGTCCTCCAATTCCTGAGAAGTGACGAAGGAAACGTCCCGGCAAAGCTCGGTGTCGAGAGCTGGAAGCTGCCATTTCAATTCGTCCAGCGTGCCGCAGATAGCGCTGACAATACGCTTCACCGTGTCCCGCAGATAGGCTTCGTTCCGCGTGGCTTTGTCAATGACTTTTTCCCAGTCCCATTGGTCCACATAAATGGAATGGAGATTATCAAGTTCCTCGTCCCGGCGGATCGCATTCATGTCCGTGACAAGGCCGTTTCCCACATAAAATTCATATTCGTGAAGCGCTAACCGCTTCCATTTTGCCAGCGAGTGGACGACCTGGGCGTCCTTTCCCACTGCGGGCACGTCAAAGCTGACGGGACGCTCCACCCCGTTCAGATCGTCGTTCAGGCCGGTGGCCGGGTCTACAAACAGCGGTGCGGTAACGCGCTTCAAATGCAGGGCGGCGCACAGCTTGATCTGAAAGACGTTTTTGATAAGCCCAATGGCCTTTTGCGTTTCGTACAGTCCCAATGCAGAGCGATACCCTTGTGGAATGATCGTCATCGTATTCCTCCCTTGCCTGAAAGGCACGGGCGCTGAGAGAATCCCCTCAACGCCCTGGTTGTGTTGAATCAGTATAGGCTATCCGCAGCGATTTGTCAATAAAAAAATGAAACAGGGTCCCGGCTGGCCGGCTCATTTTTCAAAAAGCGCCGCAAGTACCCGCAATGCAAGCTCCCTTTCGCTGGGCTATGATTGGAACAGGCGGCACGTCAGCTTTGACTCGTATAGAATCCTATATCTAGATGGTGAAACCGTATACGGAGATAATGTCGAAGGGGTAGAATTTTACCTTCAAAAAGAAGAGTAAAAAAGACAGGGATGCTGTTTCACCTCGCTTTCTGAGAAATGATACTGTGATAGACAAGTTATATGCCGCGGCACGACCCTTTAGAATCTCAAAAGGGGCGCTTTCCGGCGGGACGTTTTTTACGGCCTTTCATTCCCTTGCCGCACAAAACGCGGGGAAAGAGGCCTAAAGTCTCTTTCCCCGCGTTTTGTACTACTGCCGCAAAATGATATTTCAGCGCGGACCGCTCAGTAAAAACACCCGCAGCATATCCTTCGGGCGCAGCATGGATTCACATGCTTTTTGCGCTGTCCCGCACCATGCGGTTGACGGCGGCGCTCACCTCTATTTCATAGCCGCACTGGGCCATCAGCTCCTTCCAGTTTTCCGAGATCTGGAGCCAGTACTCCGGTTCCCGGCGGTACAGCAGCGCGCCAAAGCCAAAAATATCGCAGCGGTCCTCCAAGACCGCTTTCTCTATAGCGCTTCCGATTTCTTCCTTCAGTTCTTCGGAAAGCTTTGCTTCAAGCACGCTGTAATTTTCCGGTTCCAGCCGGTCCCGGCCTCCGGAAACGGAGCTGACGTCTCCTCTGACGCGCACCCCTATGGAAAACCTAGGCAGTCCGTCCGCCTCCCGCTCCATTTTCACCTTGCCCTGTCCTCCCAGCAGAGACAGCGTCACCGCACCCAGTCCGTCCCCTTCCAGGACCGCCTCGCCGTTTTCCAGCTTATCCTTCACCGCCAGATAACCCCGGGTCTCGCTGAGCGTTAAAAAGCCTTTGAGCATGTAGCCGTCAAAATAGGCGGTGGCGCATATTTCCACGCCGTCCTCCCCGGTCCGGAGCACAGGCAGCACGGGGGAATACCCCTGGCGTTTGACGCCGTTGACAAAATCCAGGATTTCCACGCCCACCGTGCGGCCAGTATCGCGGCTGCTGTCCCCAAGTTTTTGCAGCTCCGCCATTTCCAGGTATTTTCCGTCCTTTTGAAAGCCAAGAATGTCCTCTGCCCTGCTCTCCGCCAGATACATCTGCACCGCCGGCCGGGTATTGTAATATCGCACAAAGAAATCGAGACAGCTGTCAAGCCCCTCCAGAGCGCAGTTCCTGCCGAACACCACCAGGTAATTGTGGGCGTAAAACGGCTTTCTTCCCGTGGAGAGGGAAAGGCTGTTCAGCGCTTCCAGCACGGAACGGCCCCGGCATTTGAAATATTCCTCGCCCTCCGCCTCGGGAGAAACGGAGGAGCGGACCGTCACGAGGAAGCCGTCTTCCTCCGCGTCCACGCCGATCCCGTGGATCAACAGCCTTTCGTAAAGTTCCCGACCGCCGCAGCCCCACAGTCCCGTCAACAGCGCAGCGCACAGAACAAGGCATAAAAGACGTTTTAGTTTCATTTCTGTTTTTCCCCTCCCCTCAGCCTGTCCGCTGCCAGCACCAGCAGCGGCAGGACAGTCCCGGTCAGGACGGTCCCGGCAAACAGGAGCCGCGTATCCAGCAGCATGGTCCGCACCGGCCGCAGCCAAACGGCAGCAAGGGCCAGCAGCAGCATGGCCCCGCCCGCAGCAACCAGAAAGGTTTTCGGTGCCCTCTTGCCGCACAGGGAAGCAAAGCAGACCCGGCAGGCGTAGCTGTCGCAGGCCAGCTTGATGATCAGCCCCGTCATCCACACGCCCACGAATATGGCGTCCAGCCGCTGCATGGACTGCACCTCCGTAATTGATGACAGGGAATACACCGGGAAATTCTGGGTAGCAGCGTAAGGTCCAAGGCACCCGGCAAGCAGCAGGAGCAGCAGGGAAAGAAACAGGGTAACGCCGCCTGTCCAGCCGAGAAATCCCGCTTTTTTCCTGCCCTTCACCATGGGCAGCAGCACGGCCATATTGGCGAAAATGGAATTCCCCGCCTCAAACAGCACCGTACCTTTCCGGGCTTGAGCCCAGCCATGCACAAACAGCGGTTCCAGGTTTTCCGGCTCAAACCGGAAAGCCACGATGGAAAACACCAGGCCGACCCCTACCAGCAGAACGGCAAACACGCAGACCGCACTGCGCGCCACGGCCTCGATGCCGCGAAAAGCCCCGTACAGCGCCACTGCCAGTACAGCCGCCATGGTCAGCGCGGCGGAAAATTCCGGGTTGACCGTATCCGTAAGAAAAATCTGGAAAATCCCCAGAGCCGCGCCGTCAATGAAGACAAAATACAGAATGTAGATCAGGACAACAGCCTTCCCGGCACGCCCCAGAACGGCCTGGGCCGCGCCGCCCACACTCAGCTCCGGGTATCGGCTGTGCAGCCGCCAGACCGGCAGGGAAAGCGCAAGTCCCAGAGCCATGGCAAGTATGCAGGAAACGATGGCTTCCAGCATGTTCTCTCCTCCCAGATACCGGGTGTTCAGCGCGATGGTCGTCACCACTCTGGAAACGAACATCATAATGAAAAACTGAGCGGTGCTGATCCTGTGCTCAAGCGCTTCCATGGGCTTTCCTCCTTCTTTTGGCAAAGCGGTCCGGACGGGCGGCTGCGGAAATCATTTTCGCCCCTTACTCTCCCTTTTCCCTGCTGCCGGGCATATCCTGAATCTTCGCGTCCCAGCGGGCCAGTCTTTTCCAGCCCTCCCGGCCCGCTACGTCCCGCCGCACCAAACGGCCGCGGAAGGGCGAAACAGGCGTAAGCAGGGGCACGCCGAAGCTGTCTGTACCACAGATATCCAGCAGCAGCAGCGAAAAACCGATCATCACGCCCCACACGCCGAAAAAACCGCCTGCCAGCAGGAATCCCAGCCGCAGAAGGGAAAGGGGCTCGTACAGCCGGGGGATCGCATAGCCCGCAATGGCGGTCAGGGCAATCACCATCAATGACGGCGCGCTGACAAGTCCGGCGGACACTGCTGTGTCCCCAATGACAAGGCCGCCTACGATACTCACGGTGGCGCTCAACGAACGCGGGGCCCGAAGACCGGCTTCCCGGAGAATTTCGTAGAGGAAATAGAGCAGGAGCGTTTCCGCCAGCACCGGAAAAGGGGTTTCCGCCTCGGACTGGGCGATCTTCAGCATCAGGCTCTGGGGCAGCAGCTCCGGGTGGTGGGCGGCGATCCCCACATAAAGGCCGGGCAGCAGCGCGCTGACAAAAAAGGCGATATATTTGATCCAGCGGATAAAAGCCGCGTAAAAGGGACGTGTCAGATAGTCGTCCAGCGTTTGGAAGTTCTCCACAAACAGGAAGGGCACCAGCAGCGCGCCGGGGGTGCCCTCCACCAGAATGGCCACGCGCCCTTCCTCGATTTTTCCGCAGACCACGTCCGGACGCTCAGTGATCCCAACGCTGCTGAACAGCCCGCCCCGTTCCAGATAGCCGGTGAGATATCCTGCGCCCAGAGTAGTTTTCAAATCGCAGTTTTGCAGCTTTTGCCGAACCTGCTTTAAGATCGCCTCCGAGGCGATGCCCTCCAGATAGCAGATAGCCAAGGGCGTCCGGCTTTCGGTGCCCGTCTCAGCCTTTTCAAATTTCAGCGCCGTGGACTTCATGCGGCGGCGGATCATGGCTATGTTGTTCTGGTAGCTTTCGGTAAAGCCGTCCTTTGCGCCCCGCTGCATCACCTCGTTTTGCGGTTCTTCCGGTCCCCGGCTGTCAAAGCCCTGGACTCCGAACACCAGCGCCTGGGCGCAGCCATCTACGCACAGCACCGCGAAACCGCTCATCAGCAGCACCAGCAGCTGGTCCATGCGGTTCTCCCGCTTCTGCTCCATAGTCCCCAGAACAGTTTCCTCAATGATCTTCAACCGGTCCACAGCGTGTTTTGGTATATCCGCGCCCATCAGGGGATTCAGGATACTCAGGGTGATGATCTGCTTGCTCACGAGCCCGTCCAGCCCGAACAGCGCTGCCCTTACGCCGGAAATTTCCATCTCCCGGGCCATAAAATCCATGGCGTTTTCAAATTTCCCTTGAAAATACTTTTTGTTCTTTTCCAAGCGGGGAGAAACCGTCGTCATTTCTTTGACGTTTTCCATGAAATCTCACCTTCTCTCCCGGTAGCTTTTCCCAGGCCGGTACGAAATATTCCGGGACGGGATAAACCGGGCGTTTTCTCCCATACTAGGTTTAGAAAACTACGGATTTCCCTGTCCGAAAGGAGGCGCCGGAATGCTCATATCCCTGTTTCGCACCCTGGTCATGTACGGCGTCATTCTCATCGGCGTCCGGGTCATGGGCAAACGGCAGATCAGCCAGCTGCAGACCTCGGAGCTGGTGGTGACGCTGCTGATTTCAGAATTGGCCGTCATGCCCATCGAAAAACGCGATCAGCCCTTGTGGGACGGCATCGCTCCCATGATCGCCCTGATCCTCTGTGAGATCGCGGTCTCGCTGCTGATGCTGAAAAGCGGCAAATTCCGGCAGGCCGTGTGCGGCAAGCCCATCCTCATCATTGAGAATGGAAAGATCCTGCAGGATCAGATGCGGAAACTGCGCATGAGCACGGAGGATCTGTTCGAGCAGCTGCGGCAAAACGGAGTCTTCTCGCTGGAAGAAGTAGCCTACGCGGTCATTGAGACAAACGGCATGATGAGCGTGGCCCGCCGCCCTGAGGACGACCCCCTGACGCCCTCCCAGGCAGGCGTCAAGGTCAGGGCGGAAGTGCTGGAAGTGGTAGTTGTAAGCGACGGCGAAATTTCGGAAAGCTCCCTGAAGCTCTGCGGCAAAGACGCCCAGTGGGTGAAAGGCCGGGTAAAGGCCGCCGGTCTTTCCCTTTCCGATGTGTTTATTATGACCGCCACCGGGCAGGGCAAAAGCAGGATCGTAAAAAAAGACCGGGGGAAAAATGGGTAAGCGCTTGCTTTTTTTCGAGATATCGTGTATAATTTTTCCAGAAACACATGATATTGGAGGTGCGGTTTGTGAAATGCCCGTTCTGCGGCTACACGGAAAGCCGCGTGATCGACTCCCGCCCCACAGACGAGGGAGAGAGGATCCGCCGCCGCCGGGAATGCCTGAAATGCGCCAAACGCTTTACGACCTACGAGGTCATTGAAAGCGTCCCGATCGTCGTCATCAAGAAGGATAAATCCCGGGAGACCTTTGACCGGAACAAGCTTTTAAACGGCCTGCTGCGCGCCTGTGAGAAGCGTCCCGTCTCCGTCGATACGCTGGAGCGGATCGTCGATGAGATCGAGGCCCTGCTCCAGAACTCCCTGGACCGGGAGGTCTCTTCCCAGCGCATCGGCACCTATGCTATGGAAAAGCTGAAAACGGTGGACGAGGTGGCCTATGTGCGCTTCGCGTCGGTCTACCGCCAGTTCAAGGATATCAACAGCTTTATGGAAGAGCTTTCCAAGATCATCAGCAGCAAAAACTGAACTCTTTGGGAAATCCTCCCCCGCCGCAAGCGGGGGAGTTTTCTTCTGAGCCTCCCCAAATTGAATGATCGGTTTTTGGTTATTAGAATAGGCTCCCCTTAATTAAATAAGGGGCGGATTTCGCCCTCCACGGAAGTTTTTCGGTTTCGCTTCAGCGAAATCCCGGCCGGCCGTATGGCCGGGAAGAAAAACTTCGCAGTCGAACAGCTTTGCCGTTCGACTTGCTTGCTTTTTGCGCCGCTTTCCTTTATAATGAAACAACTGCCCGCAGGGAAAGCGCGGGTGGGAAAGCGAGATAGAAGACATGGCGATTTTAACCGTAAACAATATTACCCAGAGCTTTGGGGAAACCGTGATTCTGGAAAACATTACCTTCGAAATGCAGAAGGGGGAGCGCATCGGCCTGGTGGGGGTCAACGGCAGTGGGAAAACCACCCTGTTCAAGGTGCTCACCGGGGAATACACGCCTGACGCCGGTTCCGTAGTCTATGCCAAAGAAACCGTTCTGGGGTATATGGAGCAGCATGTGTGCCGGGATTTTCAAAAGACAGCCTTTGAAGAAGTGATGACGGTGTTCGCCCCCCTGCTCCGCATGGAAAAGGAGCTGGAGGACCTGAACGCCCTGCTGTCACAAAACACGGCCGCGGCGGAACTGGAGAAACTGATCCTGCGCCAAACGGAGCTCAACGACCGCTTTGTGGACGGCGGCGGCCTTACCTGCCGGGCCAGAGCCAGAAGCACCCTGATGGGCCTTGGCTTTACAGAGGAGCAGCTTACAAACCGGGTGGGGGTTTTAAGCGGCGGCCAGAAGGCAAAATTGCAGCTTGCCAAAATGCTTCTGGGCGGGGCGGATCTGCTTCTGCTGGACGAGCCTACCAACCATTTGGATATCCGTTCCGTAGAGTGGCTGGAGGATTTTCTCAAAAACTACGGCGGCTCCTACATCGTCATTTCCCACGACCGCTATTTTCTGGATAAAGTAACCGGCCGCACCCTGGAGCTTCAGGGCACGCATCTGGATTCTTACAAGGGAAATTACACCCGATATCTTACCCTGAAGGAAGAAAAGCGTCTTGCCAAGCAGCGGGTGTATGAAAGCACCCAGAAGGAGATCAAGCGCATCGAAGGGATCATCGAGCAGCAGCGCAGGTGGAACCAGGAACGCAATTATGTCACCATCGCCAGCAAGCAGAAGTCCATCGACCGGCTGGAGGCCTCCCTGGAAAAACCGGAACAGGATCCGGAATCCATTCGATTTCAATTTCACGCCAGCCGCCGCAGCGGCGACGACGTGCTGACCGCGGAAGGGCTTTCCCTGTCCTTTGACGGCGGCGCTCCGCTGTTTCAGGACGTGGACCTGGAAATTAAACGGGGGCAGAAGGTCTTCCTCATCGGCCCCAACGGCTGCGGGAAAACCTCCCTGTTTAAAATCCTGCTGGGCCAATACCAACAGGACGCCGGCTTTGTACGGATCGGGACCGGCGTGGACCTGGGGTATTACGAGCAGTCCCAGCTGAGCCTGCACGACGAAAAAACGGTCATCGATGAAATTTGGGACCTGCACCCGCGCATGACTCAGACCGAAGTGCGCAGCGCCCTGGCTGTGTTCCTGTTCAAGGGCGAGGACGTGTTCAAGCCCGTGGGTGGGCTTTCCGGCGGCGAACGGGCCAGGGTTCTGCTATTAAAGCTGATGCTTTCCGAGGCCAATTTCCTGCTGCTGGACGAACCCACCAACCATCTGGATATCGGCTCCTGTGAAGCGCTGGAGAAAGCCCTGCTGGGCTATGACGGCACTCTCTTTATCGTCTCCCACGACCGGTACCTCATCAATAAGCTGGCGGACAGGATCTACGCCCTGGAAAACGGTGGCCTCAAGCGGTATCTTGGAAATTACGACGCCTATCTGGAACAGCGGGAGGCACAGCAGCCGGCCGTGGAGGAAAAGAAGGCGGAACCGAAAGTGAATCTTTACCGGCTGCGCAAGGAGCGTGAATCAGAGCTGCGAAAGAAAAGGACCGCCCTTTCCCGGCTGGAACAGGAGATCGAAGAAAACGACGGCGCGCTGCATGCGCTGGAAAAGAAGCTGGACGACCCGGAGCTCGCCGCAGACTACGAAGCCGTCACCGAGACCACCCAGCAGATCGCGGCGCTCCACGAAAAAGCGGAAGGTCTGCTGGCGGAATGGACGGAGCTTTCCGAAGCGCTGGAAAAGAGGGAAAAGCCGGAATAGACAAATCCATTTTCCCGGACGGCGCGCTTTTGCGGGCCCCAAGGAAAAATTGCAGAAAGGACCGTTTTATGAAAGCAAGGTTTATCACCCTGGGCTGCAAGGTGAATCAATATGAATCGGAAGCCATGCTGGAAGTCCTGCTGCGAGAGGGCTTTCAGGAGGCCGTTCAAGGGGAGCCGGCGGACGTGGTGGTGGTAAATTCCTGCACCGTCACCGCCACCGGCAGCCAGAAGGCCCGGCAGGCCCTGCGCCGGGCGAAAAAAGAAAACCCCGGGGCCGTAACGGTGCTCACCGGCTGCTGGCCCCAGGCCTTTCCCGAGGAGGCCGAACAGTTTTCGGAAGCGGATATCGTTTTGGGCACAGCCAATCGTTCCGCCCTTTCTTCCCATATTCTGAAATACCTTTCCAGCAAACAGCGGATCGTGGATATCGCGCCTCATGAGGCCGGAGAAAAATTTGAAAACCTGCAGGTCTCCGCCTTTCACGGACGGACCCGCGCCTTTTTGAAGATCGAGGACGGCTGCGACCGCTTCTGCTCCTACTGCATTATCCCCTATGCCAGGGGCCGGGTCCGTTCCAGGCCCCTGGACGATATCCGGGCCGAGGTAAAGCGGCTGGCCGAAAGCGGCTACAGAGAGATCGTCCTGACGGGGATCAACCTTCCCGCCTATGGCCAGGATCTGGGCCTGCGCCTGTGCGACGCGGTGGAGGCCGCCTGTGAGGACCCCGGCGTCCTGCGGGTGCGGCTGGGCTCTCTGGAGCCGGAACAGCTGACGGACAGCGTGATCGAGCGGTTTCGCCGTCAGGAAAAGCTTTGCCCGCAGTTTCACCTCTCCCTGCAAAGCGGCTGCGACGCCACCCTGCGCCGCATGAACCGCCACTACACCGCCGCCGAATACGCCGGGATCGTCCGGGACCTGCGCCGGGCCTTTCCGGGCTGCGCCGTGACCACCGACGTGATGGTGGGCTTCCCCGGGGAAACGGAGGCGGAATTCCAGGAATCCCTGGCCTTTGCCGGGGAGATCGCCTTTGCAAAGGCCCATGTGTTCGCCTATTCCCGCAGGCC
>CAZXLM010000058.1:0-13671 GCA_964642055.1 uncultured Acutalibacter sp.
CGCAAGTGCCGGATAGGAACGGCAAAATTTTTTACACTTCTATTACTTCTTTATCGCACATCAGTAAATACCCATGGTTTGTCACAACACTGCCAAGACGCTGGTATTCCTCGTTTTCATATTCGATGGACGCCTTCAGCCAGTTGTCGCTGTTCAGATACAGCGCCACGCCGCACTGGTCGAACCGGTGCCTGCTCTCAAAGGCCGTCCTTACCGAAAAGGAAAAATAACGCTCGTCGGTCTTCATTTGCAGAACCGGCGCATTGTCGTTTTGAAATCCATAATAGGTCCTCTGCCACAAGTCCGTATGGGGCTGTGTCCAGATCTCGATTTTCTCCCCGGTCAAGGAAAATCGTTCCGGCGGCCTTGTCCATACCAGGGCTTCCTTTGTAAAGCGCATTCCGTTTCTCCTTCGCTTTTTTGTTTTAAGAATCAGCGGGGCCGCCGAAAAGCTGCCCCGCTGCCGTCTGGCTTTATTTCACTTAGTCGCCGTTTTCGGCCTTGGCCTCTTCAATGACCTTCTGGGATACGTTGCCGGGGGCTTCCTCATACCGTTCAAACTCGAAAGTAAAGCTGCCCCTGCCCTGGGTGCACTGGCGCAGGAAGGTGCAGAAATCGTGCATTTCCGCCATAGGGACTTCCGCTTCTACGGTCTGCGTGCCCGTTTCGGCAGGTTCCATGCCCAGCACGCGGCCCCGGCGCTTGTTCACCTCGCCCATTACGTCGCCCATGTTGCCGTCCGGCACCGTAGCCTTCAAATGTCCGATTGGCTCCAGCAGCACGGGATTGGCCTTGGGCATACCGTCCCGATAAGCGATGGAAGCCGCCGTCTTGAACGCCATTTCGGAGGAATCCACCGGGTGATAGGAACCATCGTACAGCACGGCGGACAGCCCCACCACAGGATATCCTGCCAGCGGGCCTTTCAAAATGCATTCCCGCAGACCCTTTTCCACAGCGGGGAAGAAGCCCTTTGGCACCGAGCCGCCTACCACGCGCTCGCCGAATTCCAGCCCGTCGCTGTCGCAGGGGGAGAACTCGATCCACACATCGCCGAACTGGCCGTGACCGCCGGTCTGCTTCTTGTGGCGGCCCTGGACCTGCACAGTTTTACGAATGGTCTCGCGATAGGGCACCTTGGGCGTTTTCAGGGTGACCTCCACACCGAATTTGGACTTTAGCCTGGAGACAGCCACGTCCAGATGCTGTTCGCCCAAGCCGCTGACGATCATTTCATGGGTCTCCGCATTGGTGGAGAACCGCAGGGTGGGGTCCTCTTCGGAAAGCCGGAACATTCCCTGGGCCACTTTGTCTTCTTCGCCCTTATTCTTGGGCACGATGGCCATGGAAAGGGCCGGAGTGGGATACTCCACGCCTTCCAGCGTCACCCTTCTGGCAGGGGAACACAGGGTGTCACCGGTATTGACGGCCGCGAACTTCGGCACCGCGCCAATGTCTCCCGCGCCGATATATTTTACGTCCTCCTGCTTTTTGCCGGTCATCATCACAGTCTTGCCCACCCGCTCCGTATTGCCGGTGCGCATGTTCACAAGCTGGGTCTCCGTGGAAATTTTCCCGGAGATCACCTTCAAATAGGAAAGCTTGCCGATAAAGGGATCGGCCACGGTTTTGAACACCAGGGCCGCAGCGGCGCCGTCCTCGTTGACGGAAAGCTCCACCGGGTTGCCGTCCACGTCCATGGCGATCTCCCCGGCCTTTTCCTCTGCGGAGGGGGCAAGCCAGACGAGACCGTCCAGGAACTGTTCCATGCCCCGCATGAGCATGGCATCCCCGCAGAACACTGGGGTGATAGCACCGGACTTCACGCCCTTGGAAACACCCACGATGACCTCTTCCGGGGTAAATTCCTCGCCGGCAAAATATTTTTCAAACAGGGCGTCGTCGGTCTCCGCCACAGCCTCATAAATGGCAGTGCGCAGGCCTTCCAGCCGGTCTCCCATATCGGGCATGGGCACCGCCGCAGGCTTGCCGTCCGAATAGTCGTAGGCCTTGTATTCCAGAAGGTTAATATAGATATTGGCCTGCCCATCCTGGATAAAAGGCACCACCACAGGGCAGACAGAGGGGCCGAACTGGGCCTTCAGGTCCTCGAATACCCGGTAGAACCGGGCGCTTTCATCGCACAGGCCGTTGACAAAAAAGATCTTTGCCAGTCCCCGCTTTTCCGCGGCCGCAAAGGCCTTTTCTGTGCCCACCGCCACGCCGTCCTTGCCGGAAATGACGATCAGCGCCGTGTCCGCCGCCCGCATAGCCTCGCACAGGCCGCCCTCAAAATCAAAGAGGCCGGGAGCGTCCAAAAGGTTTATCTTCTTGCTTTTCCACTCCACGGGGGCCGCGGCGGCGGAAATGGAGGCCTTTCGGCGGATCTCCTCGGGGTCGTAATCGCAGACGGTGTTGCCGTCTCCCACCTTGCCCCGGCGATCCGACGCGCCGGAAAGATACAGCATAGCCTCCGCCAGAGAGGTTTTCCCTGAGCCGCTGTGGCCTGTTACCGCCAAATTGATGATATTTTTCGCCTGATACTGGTTCATATGTATTCTCCTTCCGCAGCTTTTCACGGCGGTCTCTGGACCTGCCCCGCCGCGCAGCCGGGTTTTTCCCTGTTTTGCACAAGTTATTTTACAAGGTATAGATAATTATATAGTATTGTGCCGGGAAATACAATGGCAAATCCAAAAAATATATGAATTTTTTCTTTTCATATTTTGGCATTTTAGAGGTTTTATACAAATTCTCATCGCGTTTTTTAGATAAGGAAACGCTCTTCCCCCGTCAAAGCGGAAAAAGAGCGGTCGTATGGAAAAAGATCAGTTCTCATATTTTGCTATTTTTCAGCAAATTTGAATGACCAGCTGGAAAACAGTCTTATTTTTTGAGCCTATCCCTGTTTGCTTCCAAATATCCTTTCCAGCCCTTTCTCTCGCTGGAAATGGCAACAGCGGCAAGAACTTCCATAACAAGGACTACCACAATACAAATGACAATGGCAGCCGCTTTCTTGTCATTCATATCGCCATTCAGCTGAAACAAACCAATAACGACCGGAATAACGTCCGCTACTCTGCAAATGATCCAAAGCAGGTACCGCTGCGGATTGTCTTTTTTCCACTTTTCATAATACTCTTTTTGCAATTCTTTTTCCGTCATCTTCGAAACCTCCTTACTCATTTATCCCAAATTGGGATATTTCTATTATACCGATATGGGATAATCTTGTCAAGAGGTGTTTCTTATTTTTCGATTAAAAGCGCTACGTCAACAAAAAGGATTTACCCAAATAAGGCTGGCCATGGAGCTGAATATGAATCAGAACACGCTGAGCCGTTATGAAAATGAGCTTCGTCAAGCAGATTACAAAACGCTGATTTTATTTGCGGACTATTTCGGCGTGTCCATCGATTATCTGCTGGGCAGGACAGACGACCCCCGTATGAATCCTTAGCCGTTTTCCCACTGGTTTTGGCAAGCGAGCGGTAGTGTTGGTCGGCAAAAGCGGCAGGCTGCACCTGCTGCTTTTGCCTTGTAAATACAGAAAAGCCTGCCGGGACAAGATCCCGGCAGGCGCTTTTGTTTTCAAACGGTTTCCTGCTATTTTCTCAGCTTGGGGATCACCAGGATCACCAGCAGCCAGAACACCTCAAAAAGGAACAGGATAAAGGAAGACAGCTGGCGCATGCCGCCAAAGCAGGCCATAAACGCCACCAGCACAAAGCCCAGCACTACCGCCGCGTTCTGAATAGCCACCACCAGGCCCGCCGTGCGCTTTTCTTCCACGCAGGCGGAGACCACATTCATCATGGATTCCATTCTTCCTTTGGTGGCTACAACGGCATCTGCCCTGGGGATATTCTCGTTCGTCAGCTTTTTTGCTACATCTCCCAGGTCCCCTTCCAGGATACTGACTGAGGCGGCGTCTATCCCAAAGAGCCTCGATACCATCTGGGAAGTGATATTGGGTTCCGTTGTGCGGACCAGCACGCTGATCCCGCTGTCTTCCAGGCGCTGCAGCTCGTTCTTTCTGCGGCGGTCCGCGGAATAGGTCAGCACCAGCATGGCGGAAACGGCCACGTCTACCGCGATATACACCACCATTTTATTGCCGGAGGCATACTGCGTTTCCTCTTCTCTGGCGGGGACCTCGATCCGGTGGTTGATCAGCAGGGAGCGGTTTCCAATGTAAATTTTCTGTCCGTCCACCCGGCCTACGATTCCGCCGCCGTCCTCATAGGTAAAATGCTCCACCTCGGGCAGAGCGTCCTCATTTTCGCTGATAACCTGGTCAAACACGCCGGACAGGGGCCCGCCGATCTCCTTCATCAGGGCGGAGGCCGCCATAATGGCCTTTTCTGCGCCGGCCCGGTTTCCAAAGGTCTTGATCCCGTTGAGCACCACCGTTCCCCGGGGGAAAATCTCCTCCGCGTCCACCAGTACGGCGTTTACATTGCCCAGCTGCTCCACCGCTTCGTAGCCCACCACCATGGCTCCGGCCCGGCGGGCAGTCTTGCACAGGCGGCTGACGGGCAGGTTTACAGAGAGCATGTTCCCCACGGCCACACAAGCGCAGGAGGCAGCCGCCAAAGCGCTGAGCGCGGTGGGGACGCTGCGGGTGATGAGCAGGCAGGCGATACAAACCACCAGGGAGGAAATCAGCCCGATGGGCGCCAGCAGCTGCGAGGCCGATTCGGAGGGATCCGGGTTATAGGAAAGCTCCAAAAAGCGTTTTAAAAAGCCTGTTTTGCACTGATAGGCAATCAGCGGCTTTTCCGCCACGGCGTCTTTAGTCATTTTCAGCGAGGTGTTGTAATCATCGTAGGTCCGCACCGTGTATTTTTGCTCCTTCGAGGTGACAAACCGGAAATTGCTGTGGATCCGGCGGATCATGGTCAGCTTTCCCGCCGCGTTGACAAAGAGGATCGCGGACAGGATCACCGCGTACAGGTGCAGTCTGCCGCCCGCCAGCTCTGTGCGGAAGAAAATGGAGGCCACGGTCTGCACCGCCACCGTCACAGCCGCCACAGCGGCGGCGCTGTCGGAATTGGCGTTAAACGCGAACAAGGCCCGCAGGCCGTTTATTACCGTGCGGTAACACACGCCAATGGAAACTCCCAGGAACACCACGGTCAATATGACATATACAATGGGCAGAGAACCGGTATCCCCATCGCCGGAAAACTGTCCGCCGAAAATCAGGTTGACAAGGGCCAGAAGCGCTGTACACACGCCGGTGATCATCATACGCATGGTGAGCTCCCGCATATCGCTGCGCAGCTCGTGGGAAATGGACTTTGCGTCCTCCGGACCGGTGTAGTCGTCGATGGACTCCCCGGTATCCACAGCCGTCTCCGGCTCTTCCTCCTTCTCCTCCGGCTTTCTGTTCCGCACCCTGCGGCGGGGCTCAAGCTTGTGTTCTTCCTCCTCCAGCGCCTGCCGAAGTCCCTCGGATTCGGAAAGCAGGGCGCTTTGGAGCACATCGGCGTTTATCACATGGGTGGGAATGCTTCTGGAACGGTATTCGTAAATGCTGGCCACCTGGGGAATTTCGCCCAGAGGCCTGCCGACGACCGGCGGTTTCTGTTCGGGGCTCTGTTCCCCGGCGGGCATATCGGAAATTTCCCGGGTGTGTTCTTCCCCCTGATTTTCCGGTCTTACGCCGTCTGTTTCGGGAACCGGGGACTCTTTCTCTTCTGCAGCCGGGCTTTCCGCCGGCTCTGCCGGCACCTGGACCGGCTCCTCGTAAACGGCGTCTTCCGTCTCCTGTCCGCCGGACTCCACAGATTCCAGAATTTTATTGACCGATTCCTCGCTGACGACAGGCACTTCCTTGACCCGCTGAAGCTCCACCGTGTCATTGAGAACGTTCAGCTTGATCTCCATGGTCTGGTCGTTGGAGGTTTCCAGCATGGCCTTCTGGATATCGGGCATGTCCTCCTGGGACAGGTTCGGCCCCTCCACCTCGATACCGTGCTGTTTGGCGTAGGGATCGGCGGCAAAGGCCGTAACGGGCATGGGGGCCACCACCCCAAATTCATCGGCGATCTCCTTTTCGTCCACACCGGCGGTCTGGACCGCTTCCGCCACCCGGCGTCGGCGCTCCTTTTGGAGCCGTTGGAAATTTCGCTCTACCTCGTCGTCGATGGCCTTTTTAGAGTCGTCGAACAGATCCTTATAGGCGTCAGCGCCCAGGGTGAATTCTCCCGTGGCAGGGTCGAAGCCCTTGCGGTATTCGTCAATGGGCTTGAGCTGTATCCCATAATACATGTCCTCGCCCTCATCGAAATCCGGGACCCGCTTTTTCCGTCCAAAGAGGCCCTTTTTCTTCTTCCTCTTGGGCTTTTCCGGAGCGGGCTCCGGAGGGATCAGGCTTTCCTGCTCATATTCTGTCCCGGGCCCTTGGGGAAGGGAGATATTCCCCGTGGCAAAGGCGTTTAGATCTGCCGTATCCGAAAGATCCGGCGAAGCAGCCGGCCGGCTTTCCCCAGCCTGCTGTTCCGGCTCCTCCGCGGGAGTCTCCGCGGAAACGCCTTCCCGCTGCATGCGCTGTTCCTCCAGGATATCCTCCAGGGTAAATTCTTTCTTATCTGCCATAGCTTTAGGGATCCCTCCTTATAGGCTCGATCGCCCGTAAGCCGCTTCTCTGCCGGCACACCTCATAGCAGAGGATGCCTGCCGCCACAGAGGCGTTCAGTGAATTGACATGTCCCTTCATGGGCATGGATACCACAAAGTCTGATTTTTCCTTGACCAGCCTGCCTACGCCCCTGCCCTCTGAACCGATGACAAGGGCCGTGGGGCCGGTAAAATCTGTTTCACACCAGGGCGAACCGTCCATGTCCGCAGCGTAGATCCAAACGCCCCGGCTTTTCAGTTCTTCCAGGAAGCTGGGCAGATTGGACGCCTGTATCACAGGCAGATATTCCACCGCCCCGGCGGAGGCTTTTCCCACCGCCCAGCTTAGGCCTGCGCTTCTCCTGCGGGGAATGATCACTCCGTGGGCCCCGGCGCATTCCGCCGTGCGGATCACCGCGCCCAGGTTATGGGGGTCCTCCAGCTCGTCGCAGACAATGAGGAAAACTGTCTCTCCCCGGCTTTCCGCCAGGGCAAAGGCCTCGTCGATGGAGGCAAATTCCTTGATGGCCGCCACGGCGACTACGCCCTGATGGACCGCGCCGCCGCACAGGTGGTCGAGCTTTCTCGGATCCGCTTCCTTTACAGTGATCCCGGCCGATCTCGCCCTGGCGATCAGAGCAAGCAGCGAACCGCTTTTCTCCCCTCGCTGCACATATAAACTGCCAATAGCGCGCCCCGCCTTCAGGACCTCGCTGACCGCGTTGCGTCCGGCGATCACATCCGTTCCCCGGACAGTTTCTCCCCCTTCGGCTTTTTCCCGCGGGGTCTGTTTTTTTTCTCTGTCTCTGCCCAATTTCCGGCACACATCCTCGCCCGTCCGGCAACTTCCGGCCATAGTTTTCTATATTGTAGCACATTCCTCCGTAAATCTCAAATAAAAATGCAGACGGAATGCGACTTCTTTTCCGGCCGCTCAGCGGTTCCTGACAAAAGCCCGCGGAAAAATCCATTTTCTTTCATTTTTTGCAAGAAAATTCTTTTTTTATACTGCTCTGGCCCCTTGTTTTCCGTGTTTACATAATCGCAGCTTATTCAGGAAACCGAGCATGTTGAAAACTCGGTGGAAAATGTTGAGAACACCTTGTCCCATGCGGATTTTCCCCTTTTTTCCGAAAAGAAAATCCGGCGCTTTATGTCTACCGAAAGTTTTTTCGCGAAGGATTTTCCATTTTTTAGGAGATTTTTCTTTTTCCGATTTTTACACTATATCTGGAAAAATCCCGGTTTCCAATTTCGGTATTTTGTGTCAATACCTTTTTTCGGACTGTCCTTTTTCGTCCTGCTTTTTTCAGTATTTTACATGCATGCCCCAAAAATATCCATCTGGGGTTTCATGTCCCTTTCAGGGGTATCCTTTTTCTCAATTTTATGATATACTGAGGATAATCGATGAAAAAGAGGAGCCATTCCGCCGCTTGACTGTGAAACATCGCGGAACTTCTCCTTTTGGAATTGATGTATATTTATACTGCCGCAATTCTGCCTTTCCATGAGGAAGACCGGACGCGTAAAAGCGACTTGCCGGATGCGGGAGGCAATTTGGGAGGTTCCTATGAGAGAAGACATCTGCTCTATCCCCGTAAACGACGTATTTTTACCCAAAGACGGCTGCCCCTTCTGTCGTATGCGGGACATGCTGGAGGACCGAATGGCCACCTACATCACCGGCGCCGCCATGATGGAACCGGACGTGCGGGTGGAGACCAACCGGCTGGGCTTCTGCCGGGAGCATTTTCAGCAGATATTGGCCCGGGGCAGCAGGCTGTCGGTAGCGCTTATCCTGGAAAGCCTGCTCCACGAAACGGGATCGGAAGTCTTTCCCGAGGGAAAGACCCAGCTCAAAAAAGCGGCCGCGGCCGCAGCGTCCCGGCAGAAAAACTGCTTCGTGTGCGAAAATATCGACAAAAACATGAAGCACCTGCTTTCCAGCACTTTAAAACTCTGGCAGACCGATCCGGACTTTCGAAACCTTTACGGGGAGCAGCCCCTGATCTGCCTGCCCCATTACGGCATGGTGCTGGAAGCTGCCCAAAAACTGCCCAAAAAGGAGCTTGCCGTTTTTGAATCCGAGACCACCCGCATTGCTAAAAGGTATTTTACGGAGCTTTCCGGGGACGTGACCCATTTCTGCCGCATGTTCGATTACCGCAGCGCCGGCGGGGACTGGGGGAATTCCAAAGACGCCATTGAACGGGCCATCCGTTTTCTCACCTCCCGGGAACCGGAGGCCCGGCAGAAAGCGGACGAAAAGAACCGATGAGCTTTTTGTTTTCCGCTCCCGCCCGTTTTGATCCCGCCCAGACCCTAGACTGCGGACAGGCTTTCCGCTGGCGGGAAACCGTCGGGGAAGACGGCCTGCCTTTATGGGAAGGAGCCGCCGGGAACCGGTTTCTACGTCTCCGGCGGGAAGGCGATACCCTGCTGTTCAGCTGCTCTGAGACGGAATTTAACAGCTTCTGGCGAAGCTATTTTGACTTTGACCGGGATTATGAGAAAAAGAGGTCCCGGCTGGCGGCCATGGCTCCCGCCCTTCGGGAGGCAGCCGCCTTTGCCCCAGGTATCCGCATTCTGCGCCAGGACCCCTGGGAGGCTCTGTGCTCCTTTCTCATTTCCCAAAACAACAATATTCCCCGGATCAAGGGGATCATAGACCGGCTTTGCGGCCTGTTTGGGGAACCCATGAGCGGCACGGGTTTTTCCGCCTTTCCCACGGCTTCTGTGCTGGCCCGGCTTTCTCCGGAGGCCCTTGCCCCTCTGGGAGCGGGTTACCGGGCCAAATACCTGCTGGACTGCGCACGGAAAGTGGAGTCGGGCCAGATCGATCTGGAAAAGATCGCCCATTCTCCTGTGGAGGAAGGGAGGGCAGAGCTTCAGAACATACAGGGCGTAGGGCCAAAGGTGGCAGAATGCGTCCTGCTCTACGGCTTTCACAAAACGGAATGCTTCCCCATGGACGTGTGGATGAAGCGGGCCATGGAGACCCTTCTGCCGGGCCGTTCCCCCGCGGAGTTCGGCGAGGACGCGGGTCTCGCCCAGCAGTACATCTTTCACTACAGCCGCATGCACCCGGAGCTGTTCCGGTAGCGCCGGAAAGAAAGGATTCCATGACGAAACTATCCGATTTCCTCACAAGCTGCTCCCGGCGGGAAGATATTCAGCTGACACATTTTATGATCACCGACAGCCGACGGACGGTCTGCGAATATTGCAGGCCCCCTTACGATCTGGAAAGTCCCCGGCTGTTTTTCTCCATGACAAAGTCGGTGGCTTCCCTGGCCGTTGGCATCGCCGTTCAAAAGGGGCTTTTCTCCTTAGAAGACCCAGTCTATCTGTTTTTCAGGGACCGGCTGCCGGAGCGGCCCCACCCAAACCTGTTTTCCGTCAAGGTGCGGCACCTGCTGACCATGTCGGCCGGCATGGGCCGCAACACCTATCCCGAGCTGGCGGTACAAAACGACTGGATAAGGGCGTTTTTATCACAGGACTTTCCCAAAGAGCCCGGGACCCACTATTTGTACAGCACTCATTCCTCCCATATGCTTTCCGCCATTATCACGGCGGCTTCAAGTCAATCGCTGGAAGCCTTTCTCAACGAGAACCTGTTCTATCCCATGGGCGTTTTCGACGCCCAGTGGGAGCGCTCCCCCGAGGGCCTCACCGCCGGGGGCATGGGACTGAGTTTAACGCCGGAAGCCGCTATGAAACTTGCGCGGCTGCTTTTGAACTGGGGCAGCCATGAGGGAAAGCAGCTGATCCCCAAAAGCTATCTGGAAGCGGCCCTTTCCCCGCAGATCTGCAAACAGCGCGGCGAAGACCCAGGCTTTGCGGGAGATCAATACGGATATCAATTCCACATCGCGTCAGACGGTTCCGCCTATCTAGACGGCGCGTTCGGCCAGCTTATTTTCCTGTACCGCCCCAAAGGGCTGGCGTTTCTCGCCTTTTCCCAGGGGTCAAAAACAGAAAGCCTCCTTGCCGAAATTTATAAGCACTTCATTTTGGACAACTTCCAGCCGGAAAAACTCAGTCTGCCTACTCCCAAACAGAATTTCATGCCATCGGCTTTTCCTTTAGGCTCTTTTGAGATAGAAACAAACCTGCTGGGAATTTCGCAAGTGCAGCTTACCGAAAGCGAACTGCTCTTCACCTGCAAAAACGGGGAAAAACGGCGGATAGGCATTGCCCGCGCAGGCTTCTTCCACGGCAGGGCCCGGTTCATCAAGGATCTGCAGGAGCACGAGCAGGCGTATGCCTCAGAACTCCTCCATGCGGCTGAAGACAGGCTCACGCTGAAAATTTACTGGGTCGAAACGCCTTATATCGTAATCTGCGACTTTCTTTTTCACGAAACCGGCTTGACTTTCAAATTCGACATAAACGTCAGCTTCACTCTGCGTCCCTTTGAAGTTCAGGGGAAAAGGCCGCTCCCCGGCGAAACGCAGGAAAGGGCATCCAGCCTTTGACCGGAAGCCCCTTGATTAGAAGTGGAGTATTTTCCCGAAAACGGAAGCGATATTGAAAGCTTTTAAACGCCCTCCAAAAGCCGCAAAATCAGCGCATTGGAAACCAGAAACCCTTCTGGAGAGAAGGAAACCTTTTCCCCATCCACCCGCAAAAGCTCGGGCGGGCATTTTTTTGTGTTTTCCAAAACCCGGTCAAAGGCCCTTTCTCCGGCTTCCCCCCATTTTTCCCGGCATTTTTTCTTTCGCAGGCCCTCGGTCAGCCGCAGGTTCAGCATGGCGTATTCCGAAAAACCGCCGCCCGGCCCGTCCGGGCAGGGAGGTTCTCCTGCCAGAAAGGCTTTCAGGTCCCGGGAATAATAAAACCGCTTCCCGCCGTAAAAGGAGTGTGCTCCCGGGCCGAAACCCAGATATTCCTCCCCGTGCCAGTAAATGAGATTGTGGCGGCTTTCCCAGCCCGGTTCTGCGAAATTGCTTATCTCATACTGCTTATATCCCCGCTTCTCCAGCTCCTCCACGCAGAAAAGGTACTGTTCGGCGGTCTCGTCATCATCGGGCGGCTTTACTCCACGAGCAGCAAAAGGGGTGCCCTGCTCTACCTTCAAAATATAGGAGGAAATATGCCGCGGCCCCAGGGAAGCCGCGAAAGCGATGGAATTTTTCAGCTTCTCCCGGCTCCCTCCCGGCAGGCCCAGCATCAGATCCAGCGAGATGTTGTCAAATCCGGCGGCCTGGGCAGCCTTCACCGCCTGGGCCGCATCTGCCCGGCTGTGCTTTCTCCCCAGAAATCGCAGCTCGTCCTCATCGGCGGACTGCAAACCCATGGAGAGCCGGTTGAACCCGGCGCTTTTCACCGCCCGGAAAAAGGCTTCGTCCACGTAGGTGGGATTGGCTTCCAGGGTGATTTCCGCGGCACAGGCCATGTCAAAGCTCACTTTGACATGACCGCAGAGCGCCGAAAGGCGCTCTGCGCCCAATAGGTTGGGCGTGCCGCCGCCAAAGTAGACGGTTTCCGCCCGTACTCCGGCGTGCTCCGCCGCAAAGCGCTCCATGGCCCCGCCTACTGCGGAAACATAACAGTCCATCAGTTCCCCGTCTCCCCGCAGGGAATAAAAATCGCAGTACGGGCATTTCCCATCGCAGAAGGGAACGTGGATATAAATGCCGGGCAAAAAAACACCGCCTTTCGCTCCTTATTAATTTTATTATACTTAAAAGTCTCAAAAATAGCAAATTCCCCATTTGTATTGACAAACCTTCTCTATTGATGTATCATATTTATAATGGAGGCGGTTTGAAATGAAAAATCCAAAACGCATTTTGAAGCTTGCCGGCGTTTTTCTGATCATAGCGGCTCTGGCCGCTTGGGGGATACTTTCTCAGGTGCGGCTCGCCGAGGCGGAAGGCGCCATGGCGTTTGAGCTTCGCAACTGCGTATCTGCTTACGATTCCTGCATATCCGGCAGCGATGAAAGCATCGCGGACGACCCGTACACCCGAACTTCTTTCGACAGGTTAAAAACCGTCCTGGGCCTGTACCGCAGCAGCTTTCCAAAAAGCAAAAACCTTTCTGCTCTGGAAACGCTTACGGACGATTCGCAAATGCTGCACGGCATGACCGATGAGAACGGGGCCATGGTGGATTCGGCTGTGGAATACACTAAAAAGCTGGCGCCCTATTATCACATGCTCTGTTACGACGAAAATGAGACCCAGCGGAAGCTGAGCGACTGGCCGTCAGACCTGAAAGCCCTTGATAAGCTTGTCAACCAAGATGAATATAAGGCGCTTCACTTGGAAATCAGGGAGTTGAAGGACTCTTTTTCGGCAGACCCACCGGCAGCATAAGACGGACGAAAGAACCCCCGGGCCGTGTGGCCGGGGGTTCTTTGCTTGTGCTTTTCCCGACCCCTCCACCGCCTGCCCTTTTCCTTCTCTGCTCTTTGCCTCCCCTGAAAGGGGAGGAGGGCCATGCGCAGCATGGCGGAGGGGTCGCCATTTACATAGGAATTCAAGGCCCTGCAAGCCGTTTTCTCACCACAGCGTTGATTTCTTTACAGACACCCTCAAAATTCTTTTCAGTATCGCCATTAGAAATCTCAGCACCATCAAACCATACAGTTCCAAAACCCGTGTGCGCTCTGCATCATATGCTTTTGCTCCGCCTGAAAATGCTGGCCGCCGTCCAGTTCTATTACCAGCTTCGCTTTGCTGCAATAAAAATCAGTGACAAAGTGGTCAACCACACGCTGCCGGTAGAATTTAACAGGGTATTTTCGTAAAAATCGTACCAAAGCTTTTTCTCCTGCTTTGTCATTTCTTTTCTCAGCCTGCGCGCGTTTTCTTTCAGCAGGGAATCATACCCTGTATATCACATGTTTTGTCCATCTGCCATGTTAATCATCGTCCAGCTTCAGCACAGCCATAAACGCCTCCTGGGGAACCTCTACGGTGCCCAGCTGGCGCATGCGCTTTTTGCCTTCCTTCTGCTTTTCCAAAAGCTTCTTTTTCCGGGTGATGTCGCCGCCGTAGCACTTGGCAAGCACGTCCTTGCGCATGGCCT
>CAZXLM010000059.1:0-13379 GCA_964642055.1 uncultured Acutalibacter sp.
TACTCAAACTGCATCACAGAGGAGGTGACGGAAATGCCGCGCTGCTTTTCGATCTCCATCCAGTCGGACACGGCGTGGCGGGAATTGCGTTTTCCCTTGACCATGCCCGCCAGAGAGATGGCTCCGCCGTACAGCAGGAATTTTTCAGTAAGGGTCGTTTTGCCGGCGTCAGGGTGGGAGATGATTGCAAAGGTCCTGCGCCGCTCGATTTCGGTTTTATAATCGGTCAAGCTGCTGTCATCCTTTCTGTAATTCATTCCTCGCGAAGCGGGGAAAATCAATGGGGACTGTTCATAGACGCGGCGTCCTTTCATGATAGTTTTGTAAAAAGCTTTCCAATTATAGCACGCGCGCTGGGAAAATTCAAGGAATGTCCCCACACGCTTTCTTTCACAAAAATTTTATTGTTATAATGCGCAATCCGCTTTTAAACAGACCGATGGTCAGACAAGGTATATTATACTTCAAATAGCTTTCTAAAATATGAAAAAGCAAAAATTTGTATTGACGTTGAAGAGAGAGCGTGATACCATTAATGTGTATTTAATTGTAAAAATCAAAACAGTTCGTGAAAAAGAAAGGACCATAATAAAAGGACTCGGTATGGCGGGGCCATATGCCATAAAGCGTGTTTCTGAAAATGGCGTCTGTCTCACAGAGGAAGTCTGTCAGAGCATGGATACCGATTTTTCAGCAGAGGGGGACAGAAAATGAATTTCCGTTTTGTGCTGATAGCGCTGCTTTTCGCCGTTCTGTGCGTGCTTCCGGGAAATACGGTGGAGCGCGCCGGTTTTTCCCCGGAGGAAGCCGGGTCCGCCGAAGCGTTCCTCCATATCAGTGAAGACGCATCAAGCGCTTTCCTGCTGGATATTCCACAGGAATTTACCATTGTGAACGAGCGGGGCGAGACCCTCTCCTGGGACATGGAATGCAGCGAACTGATCGGCAGCATGCAAATAGAGCGCCGGCAGTTTATCGTAGGCGGCTCTCAGTACCCGGCGCGGCTGCTTCTCACAGTCCCTTTCAGTGAAAGCTTTACAATAGAAATTTCCGGGGGCGACGACCCCTTTCGCCTTTCTCTCACTGATTCCGGCAGGCATGTCCGCATTGTGAGCAGCGGCCTTAAAAGCGCTCAGATCGAAGGAACAAGGGCTGTAACGCTGGAAGGGGAAAACCTGGATTTTGAAGTGGCGGTCGATTCCGGGGAGGAAAACAGTCAGCAAGAGCTGACAGGGCACGCTGAAGGAAAAGTGCTGATCGAAAATCAGAATGGCAGTTTGAAAGCGAAGATCCAGGCAGTTGATGGATAGGCAGTTTCTCTTCCTGGCCGGGCGGCGCAAATTTGCGCCGCCCGGTTTTCCATGATTTGACAGATTTCCAGCCTTGCCTGTGGTATTCTGCGGGTTGGAAACAAAAAAAGCAGGAAAGGGTGAAAGCGGCATGGCAAACCAAAAAGGCCGGTGTCGATTAAAAAGATGGGTAAGTTTTCTCTTTGCGGCAGTTTTTATGACGGAGGGGATACAGGCTGGAGCGCTGGGACCGGAAGCAGGCGTCCAGGCGGATAGAAGCGTATCCGTCGAGGCCGGGAGCCGGCGGGGCTTCCAGTTGAATTACAGCGTCTGGTCTGAGGACTGGGTAAACCGCGCCGCAGAGCCCTGCGATGTGATTTTGCTGTTGGACGCGTCCGACGGCATGAACGAACGCTCAAGCGGAGAGAGAGAGAAAACCTGGCTGGAATGTCTGCAAAAGGGGACGGAAACATTTCTGCGGGAGCTTTCTCAGGTCTCGCCAGATTCCCGTGCGGGAGTCCTGGTGCTTGGGGAGACGGCCCGGCGCGCAGGACTTTCAGCTTTGAACAGTCGGGGGGTGGACGAGCTGCTCTCCACGGTGTCGGGCGTAGAACAGGGAAAGGGGGACCCGATTGATTACGCCGAAGCGCTGGAACAGGCGGAAAAGCTGATGGAGGAAGGAAAAGCCGGCGGCTCCCGGCCCCTCTACCTGATCACCGTGACCTCCGGCCTGTGGGCGGGAGAGGAAAAGGCAGTTTTGCCGAAGCTTCAGTCGCTTCGGGACAAAGGCGTGAAAAGCTATGTGGCGCTGCTGCGCGCCAGCGCGGAAGAGGAAACGGTGGATTTCTGGCAGTCCATGTCCTCTGCGCCTCTTTCAACTCATTACTATCTCTGCGCAGGAGAAGCGGAAAGCTGTCTGGGCAGGATACGGCGGGATATCGCTTCCGTGCTTTCGGTGGAGGTGGTTCAACGGCTTGACCCCCGTTTCGAGCTTCCTTCGGACGAACGGGAACGCCTGCGGGACCAGGGAGCCCATTTAGACCTGGAAAAGAACGGCGCTTGGGTGATTTCCTGGGAGGCGGATCTGCCCAGACAGAAAAACGCACCCTGGACCGCCAGCCTCACCGTTCAGGCAAAGGAGGTTTTTCCCGGCGGGAATGATATCGCCATAGACGGGGAAGAAACAGGAATTTACCGTGCGGGCGAGAAGATTTCATCTCTGCCGGAGCTTACTGTCAACGTCCCCTTAAATCTCGATTTGACGGATCTTGAGTCGCCGCTTTTCCTGGGGGAGCGGGTCAGGATCACGGCAGACGGGAAAACAATAGAGGAACGCATGCAGAAAAGCCCGGAACCGGACTGGTTCGGCAAAGGAAAGACCGGAAGCTTTTCCTGGCTGTGGGAAACGGCGCAGGGCGATTCGGTAGGCTCCCTGAAGCAGCTGGAATCTCAGACGCCGGAAAAAGATGTGTCTTACCGTCTCTCCGTTTCCTACCGCCCGGGGTCCGACGGTCTCAGTTCCGTGGGGACGCCTGTAAAGGCCGTGGAAAAAACCGCTTTGTATAAAATCAAAGTAACAGGCGGCACGGTCAGGCTGACAGCCGCCGCGAATGGGGAGACGGTTTCCAAAACGGCCTTTGTGCTGTTTAGACTGGATCGGGAAAACGGCCAGACCTTTTTCTGCACGATCCTGCCGGAAGCGGATCCGGAAAGCGGCATAGTTTCATTGGAAGGCGAAATAAAAGATCTTCCCTACGGGACATATACGGCCACGCCCGTTTTCTGGAACGGAGCCGCGCCGGTGGAAGCTCATCAGAGGTTCCGGCTGGGCGTCTGGGAAAAAGACGACACGGTCAGCGTAGAGCGGAGCTTCGCGGAGGCACGCTTCACCCTGAAAAGCGGAGACGGAGCCAAAACAGAATGACAAGACCGGCATAGGGACAAAGAGGAGAACCATAAAAATGGATACCGGGCTGCGGCGCGGGAGAGGAAATCATAGGCTGGGGAAGGGAGCGTCATGTATCTTACGGTCATTTCGGCGTACGTCCTGCTGACAGTTCTGTTCTGCTGGATCCTGGCCTTGGGCGGAAGCCGCAGGAGTAAACGGCGGAGAAAAGGAAAGGATAGGAATGCAGCAAAGGTCGGGAAGAGGGCATAACGCTTTCTTCCCGGTCCTTCTTTCCTTTTTGGGAAAGTTTTCGCTTTACAAAGGCTGGGATATCATGTAAAATAGGAACGATACAGCAGGGCCTTTGCGAGGAGCCTGCGCGGCCGCCGGTCCTCCGGCCCTCAGCGCCGCAAAATTACAGGAACGGAGAGATGGTATGACGCCAAAGTATAAACGGGTCCTTTTGAAACTCAGCGGCGAATCGTTGGCGGGCAGGCAGGGCCACGGCATCGATTTTGACACGGTTCTGGATATTTGCAGGCCCGTCAAGCAGTGTGTTGACATGGGCGTGGAGATGGCCATCGTCGTAGGCGGCGGCAATTTCTGGCGGGGCCGCAGCAGCGGCCAGATGGACCGCACCCGGGCGGATCACATGGGCATGCTTGCCACGGTGATAAATGCCCTGGGCGTGGCGGACGGCCTGGAACAGCTGGGGCTGGACGTGCGGGTGCAGACCGCCATCGCCATGCAGGAGGTGGCGGAGCCCTATATCCGCAACCGGGCAGTGCGGCATTTGGAGAAGGGCCGGGTCGTGGTGTTCGGCTGCGGCACGGGAAACCCCTTTTTCTCCACCGATACGGGAGCCGCTCTGCGTGCCGCCGAGATCGAGGCGGACGTGATCCTGAAAGCCACTATGGTGGACGGCGTATACGACAGCGACCCCAAAAAGAATCCCAGCGCGGTGAAATACGACGCCCTTTCCTATATGGACGTGCTCAACAGGAACCTGGGCGTGATGGATATGACCGCCGCGTCCTTCTGCAAGGACAGGAATATTCCCTTTTTGGTATTCAGCATCGAAGACCCCCAGAATATTGTCCGGGCCGTAACGGGAGAGAAAGTAGGAACCCTGGTCCAGTAAATAGAAGCCCCTGAAAAATGAAAGAAAGGAAGATTTCCTATGGCAGAAATGAAGGAAGTTTTTGAGAAAGCGGAACGTAAGATGGTGAAGTCCGTCGAACACCTGGAAGAGGAGTACGCCGCTGTTCGGGCGGGTCGGGCCAATCCCGCCGTGCTGGATAAGATCATGGTGAATTATTACGACACTCCTACGCCCATCAACCAGCTGGCGGCGGTGGCCGTTTCAGAGGCCCGCGTGCTGACCATTCAGCCCTGGGACGCTTCTGTGCTGCGCAGCATCGAGAAGGCCATTCAGACCTCCGACCTGGGCGTGAATCCCCAAAACGACGGCAGGATCATTCGCCTGATCTTCCCGCCCTTAAACGAAGAACGCCGCCGGGAGCTTGTGAAGGAGATCAGCAAAATGGCGGAGGAAGCCAAGGTGGCCGTCCGCTCCATTCGCCGGGACGCCATTGAAAAGCTGAAGGAAATGAAGAAAAACGGCGACGTTACCGAGGACGACCAGAAGCAGGGTGAAAAGAAGATCCAGGACCTGACGGACCGGTATGTAAAAAATGTTGATGCCGCTTTCCAGCGCAAGGAGAAGGAGATCATGGAGATCTAAGCGCTCTGTCCCGGTTCTCTGAACGCAGGGGAGGTAGGTTATGTTTTTTCGAAAAAGAGCAGCCCGTGAAAAGTCTGCCGGACCCATTACGGTCCCGGCCCATGTGGGGATCATCATGGACGGAAACGGCAGATGGGCGAAGCAGCGCCATATGCCCCGTTCCGCAGGGCACAGGGCGGGGGCCCAGAATTTCCGCACCATCACGCGGTACGCCGCAAAAAGAGGCGTAAAGGTGTTGACGGTCTACGCGTTTTCCACGGAAAACTGGTCCCGGCCCGCCGAGGAAGTGGATGCCCTGATGAGCCTGTTTCAGGACTATCTGAAGGAAGCCCTCCGGGATTTTATGGACGAAAATATCCGGGTGCGTTTTATTGGGGACGTGACCGCTTTTTCCCCGGAGCTTCAGACACTCATCCACGAGGTGGAGAAGGCCTCTGCTCCCAAGACCGGCATGGTGCTGAACCTGGCCATGAATTATGGCGGCAGGGCGGAGCTTGTCCGCGCGGCCCGGCTCTATGCCGAAGATGTGCGCGGCGGCCATAAAAAGCCGGAAGACCTGACGGAAGCGGCTTTTTCCGAATATTTGTACACGGCCGGCCAGCCTGAGCCGGACCTGATCATTCGGCCCAGCGGGGAACAGCGCATCTCCAATTTTCTGCTGTGGCAGAGCGCCTATGCCGAGTTTGTCTATTTTGATATCCTGTGGCCCGATTTCCGGCCCGAGGATTTCGACGAGGCGCTTCGCATCTATTCTTCGCGGCAGCGCCGTTTTGGCGGTGCGGAGAGTTGAGACGGTCTCCAATCGTTTGTTGTTTTGCCGCAGCTTTTCGTATTGTAAGGCTGAAAGGATACCGCTTTGAAAACGCCGGGGGCAAAACCGGCGTTTTCAAAGCGGGTGAAATTTACGAAAATAAAGGACTGTAAAACCATGAAGCAGCGTGTTTTATCCGGCGCCGTACTCGTATTGTTCTGTGCGGCGATCATCGTGTTCAACACTTCGTTTCCCCTGGCCTTGAATATCGCCGTGGCATTGATCTCGGTTGCGGCGGTGTACGAGATTGTCAAGGCTCTGGGATTGGAAAAAAAGTGGTTTCTCTGTCTGCCTTCCCTGGCGGCGGCAGCAGCAGTCCCCTTCTGCGAGGGAGATCTGCAGCTTTTAGTCTACAGCCTTTTTACAGCCCTTGTCTTTTCTGCTATGGTCCTTTATCACCACGAGACCACGTTCAAAGAGGTGGGCGTGCTGTACAGCATGGTGGTGCTGGTGCCTTCTGCTTTGCAGTGCCTTGTGGCCCTTCGGGGCTTGAATACCGCCCATGGCATGTATTATGTGCTGGTGGCCGTGTTTGCTGCGTGGGTGGCGGACGCCGGCGCATATTTTGCCGGCACGTTTTTTGGGAAGCATAAGCTTTGTCCGGAAATAAGCCCCAAAAAGACAGTGGAGGGCGCCTTAGGCGGCCTGATCGTCAATGTGGCCTTTATGCTGCTCAGCGGCTTGGTGCTGGCGCAGACCCTTCCCGAGAGCGGGCAGGTCCATTACCTTCCCCTGTTTTTGATCGGCTTTTTCGGTTCGCCCGTTTCCATTTTGGGCGATTTGAGCTTTTCTCTGATCAAGCGCAGCTGTCATATCAAGGATTTCGGCCAGGTGATCCCCGGCCATGGCGGTATTTTGGACCGCTTTGACAGCGTGGTGTTTACAGCGCCCTTTGTCTATCTGCTGGTAAGCTATCTGCCCCTTGTCACCGGGTAAAGGAAAGAAGAGAGTTGCATGAAGCGTTTATCACTGCTCGGTTCCACGGGCTCTATCGGCGTCCAGACCCTGGACGTGGTGCGGGGCCTGGCAGCTTCGGACTGCCCTGTCAGAGTAGAGGTCCTGGCGGCGCGCTCCAATGTGGAATTGCTGGAACGGCAGGTTCGAGAATTCCGTCCCGCTGCCGCTGCCGTGTTTGATCCCAAAGCCGCCAAAGAGCTGCGGGGCAGGACCCGCGATATGCAGCTTACGGTTCTGGAGGGCATGGACGGCCTGTGCCGGGCGGCGGCCTGGGAGACGGCGGACATCGCCCTGAACGCTGTGGTAGGCATGGTGGGGCTTCGGCCTACTCTGGCGGCTATTGCTGTGGGAAAAGATGTGGCCTTGGCCAATAAGGAGACCCTCGTAGCGGGTGGCAGCCTTGTGATGAAGGCCGTCAAGGAAAAAAAGATACGGCTCCTTCCTGTAGACAGCGAGCACTCCGCCATTTTTCAGTGTTTACAGGGCAGCCCCGGACCTAAGGCTTTGAAAAAGCTGATCCTCACTGCTTCCGGCGGCCCTTTCTTTGGCCGGACCCGGGAAGAACTGCGGGAGATCACGCCGGAGCAGGCCCTCCGCCACCCCAATTGGACGATGGGAGCGAAGGTCACGATCGATTCCGCCACGCTGATGAACAAGGGGCTGGAGGTGATCGAGGCTTTCTGGCTGTTCGATATGCCGCCGGAGCGCATCGATGTGGTGGTGCACAGAGAAAGCGTCGTCCATTCTCTCATCGAATATACGGACCATTCCATGATCGCCCAGCTGGGGACCCAGGATATGCGGCTCCCCATTCAGTATGCCCTGACTTATCCCCGGCGGTTTCCGTCTCCGGCACGGGAGCTCAGCCTGTGGGAGCAGAAAAACCTGACCTTTTTCAAACCGGATATGGATACTTTCCGCTGCCTCCCGGTGTGCATCGGCGCGTTGAAGCGGGGCGGGCTGGCTCCTGCCGCGGCCAACGGCGCCAATGAAAAGGCGGTGGAACTGTTCCTGGCAGGGAAAATATCTTTTTTGGAGATTGGGGAACTGGTGTCCGCCGCGGTGGAAAACCAGCGGGACGCTGCTGCGGATACGCTGGAAGCTGTGCTGGAGGCGGATCGAGCCGCCAGAGACTTTGTGGAAGAATGCGTTGGAAAGAGATAAATGACTGCCCGGCTTTTGCCGGGCTTCGGTTTTGATTTGACCATAGGAGATGATTTTTTTGCACGCTTTATCGATAGCGCTGTTGATCGTGATCGGGGTCCTGCTGTTTGGTTTTGTCATATTTTTCCACGAGCTCGGACATTTTCTCATGGCAAAGGCTTCCGGTATCCGGGTCAACGAATTTGCTTTAGGCATGGGACCGAGGCTTTTTCGCTTTCAAAGGGGAGAGACCCAATACGCCCTGCGGTTGTTTCCTATCGGCGGTTACTGCGCTATGGAGGGCGAGGACGAGGAAAGCAGCGACGAGCGGGCCTTTAATAACAAACCGGTGTGGAGACGCATTCTGGTCGTGGTGGCCGGAGGGCTGTTCAATATTATTCTGGGCTTCTTTCTGATGTTGATCGTCCTGGGCCAGCAGGGGACCTACGCCACGACGGTGATTTCCAGGTTCGCGGAGGATTCCAGGCTGGAAGCTGCCGGTGCCCAGGCCGGTGACAAGATCGTGGAGATCGATGGTTACGCCGTCTACACTGACCGGGATCTATCTTTTGCCCTGGCGTTGGCGGACCCGAACGCGGTCTCCATGACGATCCAGCGCGGCGGGGAAAAGGTGGACTTGGGCACCTTTTCTATGGCTGCCGAAACGGTGGAGGGAGGCCGGCAGGTCGTGTCTATGGATTTCTGGGTGCAGCCTGAAGCGCGCACCGTTCCCGTTCTTCTGCGGCGCTCTGCGGCCGATACCTTTTCTATGGCCCGTATGGTCATTGAAAGCCTGAAGGGGCTTATCACCGGCAGATTCGGACTAAACGACGTGGCGGGGCCGGTAGGCACGGCCCAGGCCATTTCCCAGGTGGCGGGGGCCGGGCTGGAACAAAGCTTTGGCCAGGCGGTCAACAATATCCTGCTGATGATCATCATGATCACCGTGAACCTGGGTATCGTCAATCTGCTCCCGCTGCCGGCTCTGGACGGCGGCAGGCTTCTCTTCCTGCTGTGGGAGGCCGTCACCCGGAAGCCCGTTCCCCAGAAGTATGAGGGCTGGGTCCATGCCGCAGGCTTTGCTTTGCTGATGGTGCTGATGGTGGCGGTCACGTTCAGCGACATCTGGCGCATTATCCAGGGGGGCTCTTTGTAGCTGTATCCCATTGCCGGATTTACCGATAAAAAGGAGAATGAAAATGGGGGAAAAAAGAAAGTCCGCCCGCGTCCAGGTGGGAAAGGTGTTCGAGGGAGGCGGCGCGCCGGTCACGGTGCAGTCCATGCTCAGCGTTCCTTCTGCGGACGTGGAAAAGAATGTCCGGCAGGCGGTGGAACTGGAACAGGCCGGGTGCGAGATACTGCGGGTGGCCATTCCCAATATGGAAGCGGTGCGGCTGATCCCCGCCATCAAGGAGCAGATAAAAATTCCTTTGGTGGCGGATATCCATTTCGATTACAGGCTGGCGCTGGAAGCCACCGCGGCAGGCGCGGACAAAATACGCATCAATCCCGGCAATATCGGGGAGGAAAGCCGCATCAAGGCTGTGGCGGACGCCTGCCGCGCGAGAAAGATACCCATTCGCGTGGGAGTTAACGACGGCTCTCTGGAAAAGCATATCCTGGCGAAGTACGGCCACCCCACGGCGGAAGCGCTGGTGGCCAGCGCCCTGTATCACGCGTCCCTGCTGGAAAAATTTGATTTTTCGGACATTGTCCTTTCCATGAAAGCTTCGTCCGTGGACCGCACCGTGCAGGCCTATGAGCTGGCGGCGGAACGCTGCTCCTATCCGCTGCATCTGGGCATCACCCACGCTGGGACTTCCCGCATGGGGCTCATCAAGTCCGCCATCGGCATAGGAAGTCTGCTGCAAAGGGGCGTCGGGGACACGATCCGGGTTTCCCTCTCCGCGGACCCGGTGGAGGAGGTCCGAGCGGGTCTGGATATCTTAAAGGCTTTGGATCTCCGGGGCGGCGTGAAATTTATCGCCTGTCCCACCTGCGGCAGAACGCGGATCGACCTTATTTCCCTGGCAAATCAGGTGGAAGCGGCTTTGTCCGACTGCGAAAAAGACATTACCGTAGCTGTCATGGGCTGTGCGGTAAACGGCCCCGGCGAAGCCCGAGAGGCCGATATCGGCGTGGCAGGCGGCATAGGGGAGGGCCTTATTTTTAAAAAGGGAAAGATCGTTAAGAAGGTCCCGGAAGCCCGGCTGCTGGAAGAGCTGCTCCGCGAGGTGGAGAAGCTCTGAGCCTGCCCTTTTCGGCGTTTATCATCTACACAGAGGGAGTTTGTATCGTTTTGAATACCTTGGGGAATTTTTTTCAGAAGGAACTGAAGGGAGAGTCCTTCCCGGAAGCGCTTTTAAACGGGGAGATCCTGAATTTTTCTGTAAGCCGGGAAAACCGAACGGTTAAAATAGCTGTCCGGTTTCCAAAGTTTGTGGAATACGCGGAGCTTCAGCGTTTGTCAAAGGCGCTGGAAGGACCTGCTTTTGGCCTGCATACCGTAAGGCTGCTGCCCAGCTTTCCTTCCGAAAGCTTTTCCGCCGGTTGTGTGGGTTCCCTGGTGTTGGTTTTGAAGGAGCGGGACGCCACCCTGAACGGCACCTTTAAGCAGGCGGAGGCGGAGTATCAGAACGGAAAACTCACCGTAAGGCTGGCCCACGGCGGCTATGACCTGCTGGCGGCCCACAATACGGACGTGAAGCTGAAAGCCCTCATCAAAGAATGGTTCAGCGTGGACTGCTCCGTGGAGTTCACCGGCAGACTGTCGGTAAAGGAGGGGGACGGCACCCTTCTGGAACGGGTGCGCACCGAAGAAACAAAGCGCCGCCGGGAAGCTGTCATTCAGGAAATGGAGGAATACGAGGAATCCATTCGCGGAAAGACCGCCCGCCAGAAGATCAGCGTCCGGGACGAAACCAACCTGCTCCCCACTATCCTGCCGGAAACCGCCAAGCCCGTGATGGGCGCCGCCCTCCGGGGAAATCCGATCCCCCTGCGGGACGCCGCGCTGGATATGGGGAATATCCTGGTCTGGGGCGAAATTTTTTCCATGGAGTCGAAGGAGACCCGGGACAAGACCCGGAAGATCTACAGCATCGATATCACCGACTATACCGGCTCCATCACCCTGAAGATCATTCAGGAGACCGGGCAGTGCAAGGAACTGGATAAGCTGAAAGCCGGGCAGTCCCTGCTGGTCAGGGGCGCTATGGAATATGACAGGTATGACCGGGAAAACGTCATGCGTCCCCGGGCCATCAGCACAGTGGACCAGGTAGAGATCGTGGACGACGCCCCCGAAAAGCGCATCGAGCTGCATTTACATACCAACATGTCCGACATGGACGGCATGACCCCCGCCGCGGATTTGATCCGCCAGGCCCACAAATGGGGCCAGCGGGCGGTGGCTATCACCGACCACGGCGTAGCCCAGGCCTTCCCCGAGGCCATGAACACCGTGGAGGAAATTCGCAAAGAGGACCCGAACTTTAAGGTGATCTACGGCACAGAAGCCTATTTTGTCAACGACCTTGTGCCTGCCGTTGCCGGGGAGACCGACCACCCCTTGGACGGCGACTTTATCTGCTTTGACCTGGAGACCACCGGTCTTTCCGCCCAAAAAGACAGGATCACGGAGATCGGCGCTGTGCGGATCCATAATGGAGAAGTGACCGAGCATTTCGACACCTTTGTAGACCCGGAGCAGCCCATTCCCCAGAAGATCACGGAGCTCACCGGCATCACTGACGAAATGGTAAAGAACGCGCCCTCGGAGAAGGAAGCCCTGCGTGCTTTTTACGAGTTCTGCGGAAGCGGCGCGGTGCTGGTGGCGCACAACGCGGGTTTTGACACCTCTTTCCTCCGGGCGGCGGGGGAAAGAACGGGCGTTCCTTTCCAGTCCGTGTATATCGATTCCGTCCCCATCTGCCGTTCCCTTTTAAAGGATATCAAAAACTGCAAGCTTGATACGGTGGCCGCCTATCTCAAACTAAAGCCCTTCAACCACCACCGGGCGGACGATGACGCCGCAGTGCTGGGAGAGATTTTCCTGAATCTTGCAGGCCGCCTGAAGGAGGACTGCGGCGTCACATCCGTAGCGGAGATCAACGCCGCTCTGGCAGGGGGCGACCCGAAAAAGCTGCCGTCCTACCACCAGATCATTCTGGTGAAAAACAGGACGGGCCTGAAAAACCTGTACCGGCTTATTTCCGAGGGCCATCTCCATTACTTTTACCGCAACCCCCGCACGCCCAAAAGCGTGTTGAACAAATACCGGGAAGGCCTGCTCATTGGCAGCGCCTGCGAGGCCGGGGAGCTGTTCCGGGCCATCGTCCGGGGAGATTCCTTCGACGCCCTGTGTAAAATTGCGGAGTACTATGACTATCTGGAAATTCAGCCTGTGGGCAATAACATGTTCATGGTGCGGGAGGGTACAACAGACGTAGAGGGTCTCCGGGATTATAACCGCACTGTGGTGAAGATCGGGGAAAAGCTGCAAAAGCTCGTGGTCGCCACCTGCGACGTCCACTTTAAAGACCCGAAGGACGCGGATTTCCGCCGGGTCCTTATGTCGGGCCGAGGTTTTTCCGACGCGGAGGAACAGGCCCCCCTGTACATGCGCACTACTGCGGAAATGCTGGAGGAATTTTCCTATCTGGGCAGGGAAAAGGCTTTTGAAGTCGTGGTGACGAACCCCAATAAGATCGCGGATATGATAGAATATGTCCGGCCGGTCCCTATGGGAAATTTCCCGCCTTTTATTGACGGGGCTGAAGAACAGCTCAATTCCATTACTTGGGAAAAGGCCCGGGAAAGATACGGGCGGGGCCAGAAAAAAGAGCTTCCGGAGATCGTGGAAAAACGGCTGGAAAAGGAGCTGGGCTCCATCAACAAACACGGCTTTTCTGTGTTGTACATGACGGCTCAGAAGCTGGTGGCAAACTCTGCGAAAAACGGCTATCTGGTGGGGTCCCGCGGTTCTGTCGGTTCTTCCTTTGTAGCCAGCATGTCCGGCATTTCCGAGGTGAACCCCTTGGAACCTCACTATATCTGCCCTAACTGCAAACACAGTGAGTTCATCACTGACGGCAGCATTGATTCCGGCTTTGACCTGCCGCCCAAGGACTGCCCGGAGTGCGGCACGCCCATGGACCGGGACGGCCACACCATTCCCTTTGAGACCTTTTTAGGCTTCGACGGCGACAAGGTGCCCGATATCGATTTGAATTTTTCCGGCGAGTATCAGAGCGAATCTCACCGGTACACAGAAGAGCTGTTTGGAAAGGACAACGTGTTCAAGGCCGGCACCATCGCCACCGTGGCGGACAAGACTGCTATCGGCTTCGTCCGCAAATATGCCGAAGAACACAATATCACTTTCCACAGGGCGGAGGAAAAGCGGCTGGCCCTGGGCTGCACGGGCATCAAGCGCACCACCGGCCAGCATCCCGGCGGCATGATCGTCATTCCCCAGGATAAGGAGATCTATGATTTCTGCCCGGTGCAGCGCCCTGCCAACGATCAGAAATCCGACAACATCAC
>CAZXLM010000060.1:0-12781 GCA_964642055.1 uncultured Acutalibacter sp.
CAGGACTTTTCCGAGGACACCTACCGCACCCTGATGGCGGCGGATTCCGCCGTGATGGTGATAGACGCCTCTAAGGGCGTGGAGGCCCAGACGCGAAAGCTTTTTAAGGTCTGCGTCATGCGGGATATTCCTATTTTCACCTTTATCAACAAGATGGATCGGGATTCCAGAAGCCCCTACGACCTGCTGGACGAGATCGAAAAGGAGCTGGGCATCGGCACCTACCCCATGAACTGGCCCATCGGCTCCGGACGGGATTTCAAGGGCGTATACGACCGGGAGAAAAACCGGGTGCTGATGTTCGAGCCGGAAAGCGAAAACGTGGGGCGGAAGGAAGTGCTGGAAAAGGATTTTTCCTTGGAAGAACCGGCCTTGCGGGACGCTGTGGGCGAATCTCTGTACAACACCCTTCGGGACGATGTGGAGCTTCTGGACGGCGCAGGCTACGAGTTCGATCTGGAAAAGGTCCGCCACGGAAAGCTCTCTCCCGTGTTTTTCGGCTCCGCTCTCACCAATTTTGGGGTGGAACCTTTTCTGGAAAACTTCCTGCGGCTGACTCCGCCTCCCCTGCCCAGAAACACGGTCCAGGGGATCGTGGACCCCTTCGGGCAGGATTTTTCCGCCTTTGTCTTTAAGATTCAGGCCAATATGAACAAGGCTCACCGAGACAGGATCGCCTTTATCCGCATCTGCTCCGGAAAATTTGAAAAGGGCATGGAAGTGGAGCATGTACAGGGCAACCGGAAAATGAAGCTTTCCCAGCCCCAGCAGCTGATGGCCCAGAGCCGGGAGATCATCGAGGAAGCCTATGCGGGAGACATTATCGGCGTGTTTGATCCCGGCGTATTTTCCATTGGAGACACGCTCTGTGCTCCCGGAAAAAAGGCAGTGTTCGAGGGAATACCCACCTTTGCACCGGAGCTTTTCAGCCTGGTGCGGCAAAAGGATACCATGAAGCGCAAGCAGTTCGTCAAGGGGGCCACCCAGATCGCCCAGGAGGGCGCCATTCAGATTTTCCAGGAAATCAACTCCGGCATGGAGGAAATCATTGTAGGCGTAGTGGGATCCCTGCAGTTCGACGTGTTCCAGTACCGCATGGAAAACGAGTATAACGTAGACGTGCTGATGAGCACTCTGCCCTATTCCCATATCCGCTGGATAGACAACAACATGGACGAACAAGAGCTGAAAAAGCTCAGTCTCACTTCGGACACCCGAAAGGTGCAGGACATGAAGGGCCGGTATCTTCTGCTGTTTTCCAATCAGTGGAGCATCGACTGGGCTTTGGAGCATAACGACGGATTACTGCTTTCTGAATTTTCCCGTAGCTAGTGAGTTATGCTCTTGAGCACGAACGACGGATTACTGCTTTCTGAATTTTCCCGCAGCTAGTGAGTTATGCTCCTGACACAAATCAGAGATTTCAGCTTTCGGAGCTCAGCAGGAACCAAAGTGCCGCTATAGCGCAGAAAATCCCAGTCCCCGCCGGGGACTGGGATTTTTTACTCAAATATGTACCGTCAGGGCATTTCAGGCGGAGTGTCCTCCAGCCAATAGGCGGAGCCGTTCGGCTCCCGGTCAAGGAAACGGTAATCATACAGCTCCCGGCGCAGGGTAGCCGGGTCTCCAAAAGTATGCCACTGCTCCAAAAAGCCGTTCAGCTCCTTTTCCGTGTACCTTCTGCCCTTTTCCATTTTCCCGGCCAGGTATTCCAGCGCCAGAAATTTTAAGGGCCGCTTTGCGGGCCAGGCTTTCAGTTTCCCGTCCCCGTCCAGAAAGTTCTGAAGGCTTTTCACAGAATGATTTCCCCGTCTACCGTGCCGGGCAGAGCGGCAGCATTGGATTCATCGGTATCCACATGCATGGCCAACGCGTAAGAAGGGCTGACGCGGCATACCACATCGCCGAAAATCAGGGAGCGGCCGTTATAATCCACCTTCACAGAAACCACCTGCTTGTCGGTGACGCCCGCCTCTTTTGCCTCTTCGGGATTAAAATGGATATGGCGCTTGGCAGCGATCACGCCCTTTTCGATGGTGATCTCACCGGCGGGGCCTCTGAGCACGCAGCCGGGAGTGCCCTCCAGATCTCCCGACTCCCGAATGGGAGCGGTAACGCCCAGTTTCCGGGCGTCTGTGAGGGAAATTTCCACCTGAGTCTCTTTCCGGGTGGGTCCCAGAATCGACATGGACATGGAGCCCTTGGGCCCCACTACCTCTACCTTTTCCACACAGGCGAATTGCCCGGGCTGGGAAAGGTCCTTTTTATTGGTAAGCGTTGCACCCTTTCCGAACAGCAGCTCCAGATCCCGTTCCGAAACGTGAACGTGATGCGCGGAAGTTTCAACCATGACCTTCATTATAAATTCCTCCTTCAAAATTCAGCATGATCCTACGGCCTTATTGTACTACCGGAATCGGAAAATTTCAACCGGAATTTCAGCCGTGCCGGAAGAACAGAACAGGATCGAGAAAAATGAAAAAGCGCAGAAAAATGTCCTGCCGGAAACTCCGGCAGGACATTTTCGGGCTGAATCTTATTTCATGCCCTTTTCGTAGCTCTCGATCATCTTCTTGACCATCTGGCCGCCAACGGAGCCAGCCTGACGGGAAGTGAGGTCGCCATTGTAGCCCTGCTTCAGGTTAACGCCCACCTCAGAGGCAGACTCCATCTTGAAGCGCTCCATAGCGTCTTTGGCTTCGGGAACCATAACAGAATTGCTCTTCATCGTTCTCTCTCCTTCAAAAAAGTTTTTCGTTTTGCGTTTGCAATAAGTATTCTGACACAAAGGGGCCGTCTTATGAATGTCAATTTTTTCATGTTTTTCGGCAAATTTTACCGCCCGAGTTTTCACTCTGCGCCAACACAGAAAGCGCCCCGGCTAGACGCCGGGGCGCTCAAACTATTGATAAAGCCGCTGGTGAAAAAACACGGAGGGAAAGAGAGTTGTGAGAGAGAACCGTCAGGGTTCTCTTTCACTTTTCAATCGCAACGTGTTGGGAAAATTGTTGATTTTCCCAACATGTTTGAGCGTGTCGAAAAAATTTTTTCGACACGCTCAGCGCCCCGGCTAGACGCCGGGGCGCTCTGTTTTTTATGTTTCCCGCAATTTACAATTTTAACTGCGTCCATTTGCCCTGGCGGAAGCGGATAAAGCTCAAAACAAAGCGGACAAGCTGGTCGCAGAAGGTGCCGATCCACGCGCCGATCAGGCCGAACGCCAGAGGATAGCAAAGCAGCCAGCTCGCGCCGGGGCGAATGATAGCCACACTGATAAGCGACACCATAGCGGTATACCTGGTATCCCCCGCGCCGCGCAGACAGCCGAACTGCACCACCTGGGCGATCTGGAAAAAGAGCATAACGCTTAAAATGCGCATGATCACCACGCCGTAGTCGAGAATGGCCGGTTCGTCTGTGTACAGCAGATAGATGTTTCTGCCGAAAAAGAAAAATATGGCAGAAACGACGCAGGCGCAGATCAGGCCGCACTTTTGGCAGACATTTCCGTATATCTTCGCCATGTCCGGTCGCTTTCTGCCCAGGCTCTGCCCGATCAGCGTGACGGAAGCCACCGAGAAGCCGTCGGCGAAGGAAAAGGACATACTCATCATATTGCTGCCGATCTGGTGGGCGGCAAGCTCTGTCGTACCCAGGTAAGCAACCACCATGGAAAACAGCAGGAAGCCTATGCGCAGGCATATCTGCTCCACAAACGCGCTGGATCCCACATTGAGCAGAGATTTGATGTTCCCCCTGTCCGCGACCCAGCCCTTGGCGGCCCTGAGATAAATAAATCCGTCCCTGTGCATGACGGAGCGGATACTCAGCGCGCAGGCGCACACCGTTCCCAATACCGTGGCGATGGCCGCGCCTCTGATCCCCAGCTTCGGGAAGCCGAAATTTCCGCCGATGAGCAGATAGTTGAAAATCACGTTGACGGTATTGGAGATCAGATTCGTAGTCATGGCGATACGGGTATTTCCCGCGCCGCGCTGAGCCGCGTTGAGGACCAGCGAAACCGTGGAAAAAACAAGTCCTCCCATGATGATGCGCAGGTACGCTACCGCGGCTTCATGGGTATCCGGCTGGGAGCCCATGAGCTTGATGATCGGGTCGGCAAAAATGAGAAACGCCGCGCTGATGAGCACCGTCACCAATACCGTGAGCAGCAGGACCATTCGCACCACCCGGTTGGCGCTCTCACGGTTTTCCTCCCCCTTCCGGCGCGCCACGATAGCCGACACAGCTACGTTCATGGAAAGAAAAATCGCAAGGCCGATGAATTTTGGCTGAATGGTGAGGCCCACCGCCGCAATGGCGTAAGAGCCCATCGTTCCCACCATGATGGTATCTACCACGCCGGCCAAACAGACAAAAAAGGATTCCAGCACCGATGGCCACGCGACGTTCAGGGCATCTTTTACGATCTGCTTTTCAGAGGGCATCTCCCCAAGCTCCATGCCCTTGCACACCTTTTTCACATTGACAAAATGCACGCGCACCACTCCCAAAATAGTTGTATCCGCAACTATTATAACAGCTTTTCCTCTTTCGTGCAATCCTTTGCCGGAAGAATCTGAAAAAAATGAGCGCCTGCGGAAAACCGCGGCGCCCGGATTTTACTGCGTACCGGTGTTGATGATCTTCTGCTTCACCTTGGAATAAACGATCCGCTGGCTGCTGTACAGTCCGAAATAACCGGAAAGCACAAAGGCCACGGCAATGGCAATAACAAAAAGCGGCAGTTCCGTCGTTCCGAACATCTCCACCGCCAGGAAAAGAGAAGCGAGGGGACAGTTCACCACCGAGCAGAACAGAGCGACCAGGCACAGGGCCGCGCCAAAATCCGACGGAAGGCCCAGCAGCGGCCCCGCCACACAACCGAAGGTGGCGCCGATAAACATGGTGGGGACGATCTCCCCGCCCCGGAAGCCCACGCCTACGCACAGCGCGGTGAGAAGCAGTTTGATGAGAAAAGCGAAGGGCTCCACATGCCCACCCACAGCAGCGGCGATGATCTGCGTGCCTGCGCCGTTGTAATCGTACAGCTTGAAGGCCCAGGTCAGCAGCGCCATTGCAAGGCCTCCAACAGCAATGCGGAGATAGGGATTTTTCAGCCATTTGGCGGTGAGATGGCCCACTCCATGAACGCAGACGCAAAACACGATGCTCACGACCGCAGTCAAAGCGGCCAGGCCCGCCACGCGCAGCGGCGTTTCCGGCGTAAAAACCGGGATCCCTCCGGCAAGCCGAAAGCTCATCGCCGTAACGCCAAAGGCCTTCGCCACCAGAAAAGACGCATAGGAAGAAATGGCGCAGGGCAGAAAAGCGTTATACCGCATGGCCCCAACGCTGATAACTTCCAGGACAAACACACAGGCCGTCAGCGGCGTGCCGAACAGTGCGGAAAAGCAGGCGGCCATGCCGCACATGGAAAGCACCCGCACGTCCTCCTCGTCAAAGTGGAGCAGCTCCCCGAAATTGTGCCCGATGCTGCCTCCCAGCTGAAGGGCCGCTCCCTCTCTGCCTACAGAAGCGCCGCAGAGATGAGAAAGAGCCGTCCCTATAAAAATCAAAGGCGCAAGAAGAATGGGCACATGTTCATTGGTAGTGACAGATTCGATGATCAGGTTCGTGCCTGTGTCGAAGCTGACCCTGCACAGCCTGTACAACGCCAGCGTGAGAAGTCCCGCCAGAGGAAGCAGCCAGACCAGCCAGGGCTGCTCTATGCGCACCTCCGTTACAAAATCCACCGCCTTGTGAAAGCCGGCGCCCACTACACCACAGACAGCGCCCAGCACACCGGCGGCCAAAAGCCACTTGAAAAAGGCCAGCAGATAGAAAAGCGTCTGCTTCAGCGCCTGCGCCGCTTTCCCCTTCTGTTCCTCCTGCATGACCGTATCCTCCTTTCTGCAAAACAGCCGCAAGCCGCGGCCGAACGATTAGGATTATACTCCAAAGCGGCGGGCTGCGCAAGTGTATCTGTAAAAGTCAAAAGATTTCCTTTTACCGGCTTTATTTCTTAGAAAGAATCAAATCTCTTTCGGGACTGTGTATACTTGTTTTGCGATTTTATGTCTACCAACAGATTATGAAAATCCTGAAAAATCACAGCAAAAGGATCAAACCCTATGAAACGGCTGATTTCACTGATATTGGCAGCAGTTCTTCTGCTGCCCCTTACCGGCTGCGCAGGCGGTAAGAGCGGCATGGATTTTACCGCTATTCTTCCCCAAGACATCTCTACACTGGACCCGCAGACCGCCTCGGGCCCCGCCTCTGCTATTGTCATCGGCTCCATTTTTGAGGGGCTGTGCCGCATCGGCAGCGAGAGCGAGATCCTCCCCGGCGTGGCGGAGCGCTGGGAGCACAACAAGGATCACACGGAGTTTACTTTCCATCTGCGCGCCGCAAAATGGAGCAACGGCGAGTCTGTTACAGCGGAGGATTTTGTGTTCGCCGTAGTTCGCGCCCTGTCCCCGGACACGGGAGCGGCCGCGCTGGACGATCTTTTTCTTATCAAAAATGCAAAAGCCTTTTACGCAGGGGAAGTGGAAGAAGACAGTCTGGGGATCCGAGCGGAAAACGACAGGACCCTGGTGGTGAGTCTGGAAAGCGGGTATCCCGATTTTCCCGCCCTCACCGCCGGGAATCATTACATGCCCTGCAGCCGCGCCTACTTTGAGGAAAGCGCCGGACATTACGGTCTTTCCGCCGAATATCTGCTTACAAACGGGCCCTTCACCTTTCCCCATATCTATGCCTGGAACACGGATTACAATGAAAAGAGCATCAGTCTTGTGCGTTCTGACACCTACCGGGGGGAACACAGGACAGATCCTGCCTCCCTCACCTACCTAATCGATTACGACAGCTCCATCGACAGCGACCCGCTGAACGCCTTATCTGCCGGCAGCGCGGACATTCTGGAACTGTCTGAGGCCGACGCCAGGGAAGCGGAGGCCCAGGGCTGCGGCGTGCTGGCCCTGGACGATGCAGTGACCGGCCTTCTCCTGAATCCCCAAGCCGATTCTCTGAGCTACGTTGAAACCAGAGAGTTGTTTGTCAAAACGCTGGACCGTGAAACTCTTCTGGCCCTGGGAGCCGGAAAAACAACGGAAGCTGCCCAGGGTATCGTCCCTGGCTGCGTCCTCTGGGACGGGGAAGCTTACTACGGAGAAGCGGGCGCCTGCTATGCCCAGCAGGATGACAGTGTCACCGAAAGCATTCCCTCCCTGCTGCAACTGCTGAAGCTGGAAAGGGTGCCCAGCATCACTGTGCTGTGCGCGGATGATGAGCGGTCCATCGCCGTTGCCAATGGGTTTTTATCATCCTGGAACAGCAAGCTGGGAAACGCCTTTAACATACAGTCCCTGCCGGAAAGCGAACTGAAAAGCCGGGTGGCCCAGGGGGATTACGAAGCTGCTTTGTACACCCTGAGGGCAGGCGGCTCCGTTCCCTTCAGCGTACTGGCGGCCTTTGAAAGCTCCTCTATTCCCACTCTTCTCAACGACCCCGACTTTGACAGCGCCCTGCACAGCATGGATTTCAGCCTGAGCGCTCACCGAGAGATGGAGCTTTCCGTACAGGAAAGCTATGTGTTTTATCCGCTGTTTTCCGCGAAAACCTATTATGCCCTTGCCCCGGGCGTCGGCGGCGTGAAAGCAACTCCGGACCAGCGTATCGATTTCAGCGCCGCCAGAAAGAAATAACCGGCTTTCAGGCCCGGTCCGCGGCAATAAAAAACTGAAGCGGCAGACTTCTTCCGGGAAGCCCGCCGCTTTTTCGCGTTTTTTCACTGTAAGCAAACGTTCAAATATTCTGGTAATCCTCAATGATTTTTCTTGCAAGCCTTGCGTCCACCTGAATGAAGCCCTCGGGGTCCACAAAATCAAGGGCGCGCAAGACCTCTTGAGACTGCTTATAGACGTCCAGCTTCGTGGAATGGTACACAGGCTCCGTCTTTTTGGGCAGGAAAATGGCAAATTCCATTTCCCCTTCCTTTTCGTTGATCCTGCTGAAATAGGCATGTACCCGGCTGACCTGATAAGTATTTTTTATGATGCCGCAAAGTGCGTTTTTTACCAGCTCCACAGCCACGTCGTCGCAGCCCGCGTCAAAAATCAGGATCTTTTCCTTCAGCTCCGCCAAATTTTTTACGCTGCGCTTGATGAAATCCCGGACCGCCTCGGTGGGTTCCACCAGACCGTTTGTGCCCATCGGCGCGGTGCTGATCACATAGCCCGACTCCGGGTCCGTGTAGATAAACGGATAAGCCATGGCGGCGAAATAGCTGCACCGCCTGCAGCGCCAGTCAAACAGCGTCTCGTCCAGTATTTTTTGTTTGAATTCAGGGTTTTCCTTTGCGTTGATACTGGCAAACAGCCGGTATTTCTGGGATTCCCCGCACTGAGGACAAATGATATCCTTCACAATCTCCGTTGACATTCCCGCATTTCCTCCAAATCAGCAGTTCAACCCTCAAAGGGCAGACCGTCATTCTCTCCCAGCTCCGCAGGAGCTGTGCCCGCAGGAGCTGTGCCCGCAGGAGCTTCAGAAGCAGCATCGGAAGCTCCGTTCAACGGATCGTGGTCAAAGCTTTCCACATCGTCCAGCGTGATCTCTTCCGCTGCTTTCTTCCCGCCGTGGAAGCAAACGGCGGCGGGACCGTCCTCCCCGCTGATAATATCTACAGAAGCAGACTGCTCCCCCGCGTTCGCACGGTAAAACTGCTCCAACTGGTCCAGCGCTCTTTCAAGCTGCTCCCCAACGGTATCCAGCTCCGCGCAGTGCGCCTCTGTAACGGGGTTGCTTTTATCCCGCAGATTGTTGTAATAGTAGCGGCCCAGAGCCAGGTACTCTCTTTCCGCCGCCCTTTCGCCGCAGCGAATGACGGTGCGAATGCGGTTCAGATAAGCGGCCTTGCGGTTTTTCTCCCCCACAAAGCTTACGGCTCCCTCCACGGCCCTTCCGATATTTTTCAGAAATTTCATATGGACAACTTCCTTTCCGATCCCGCGGCAGCTGCCGCGGACAAGATTTCTATAATATTATACCGCATTCAAAAGAAAAATAACACCCCTTATTTTGCCGGATCCTTACGAATTTTTATTTCTAACCGTAGAACCGATTTGCAGAAAAGCTCTTGCCGGTTTTCGATTTATCTGCTATACTTATATTAGAACATAATTTCGATTTTGCGCAGGAGGGGTAATTATGGTGACGCGAACCGTAAGCTACGACAGGCTGGAAAACATATTGGGACGACAGGACTTTGCGGAAGAATCCACCAACCTGGGGAATCTAGAGGCGGCAAAAGCCGTGCTCAGGGCTGCGCTGACCCAGGAGCTGACGGCCCGCCAGCGGGACTGCGTGCAGCTCTACTATTATAAGGGATTGACCGAGGAGGAAACCGGACGACAGCTGGGAATTACAAAGTCCACTGTATGCCGCCATCTTAAAAAAGCCAAAAAGCGGCTTGGAAAAGCAGTATCCTACGGTGGAACGGCCTATCGTGCGGCGGCAAAGGAATAGGGCTTTGCAAAGAAGCGAATTTCTGTTAAAATAGCAACAAAGCCGTTTATGATCTGTGTTGAAAAAGCAAAGATGGAGTCAGGGGGAAAGCCATGTTAGAAAAGGATTTGGAAAAAATCAAAATGTTTGTACTGGATATGGACGGCACGATTTACCTGGGAGAAAAGCTCTTTCCGTTCACACCGGCTTTCCTTCAAAGAGTTCTGGGAACAGGCCGGGAATTCTGCTTTTTCACCAACAACAGCTCCAAAAACCAAGAAGCCTATCTGGAAAAGCTGAAACGAATGGGGATCGATGTGCCGCCGGAAAAAATGCTGATCTCAAACGGTGTGATCCTGGAATGGCTGCAGGAAGCTCACCCCAGCAAAAGCTGCTATGTGATGGGAACACCCCTGCTCTTGGAGGACTTCCGCAAAGCTGGGATACCGCTGGACGAGCAGGATCCGGACTGCGTGATCCTTGGCTTCGACACCACCTTGACCTATGATAAGCTTTCCCGGGCCTGCGCGCTGATCCGCCGGGGCAAGCCCGTGTTCGGCGTAAACCCCGACCTCAACTGCCCGGTAGAAGACGGCTTTATTCCTGACTGCGGTTCCATCGCAGCGCTGGTGAAAGCTTCCACCGGGGTACAGTGTGAATTTTTCGGCAAGCCCTCCCGGCACACGCTGAACTACATACTGAAACACACCGGCTGCCGCCCGGAAGAGCTGGCCGTTATTGGAGACAGGCTCTATACAGATATCGCCGTAGCAGACGGAACGGCAGTTACCTCCATACTGGTGCTGAGCGGCGAAACCACCCCGGAAATGCTTCAAAGCAGCAGCATACAGCCGGATTTTGTTTTTCGCGATTTAAGCGAACTGGCCCAGGTACTGTAGCGCTGTGGTCCCGGTGGGAGCGGAAAGCAGTAAATTACAAATTGATTTTTTATAAGGAGCCCATTCCTGTTTTTCTCTTTCTTCGCATATTTTTAATTTTATCAAACACACTAAAGAGAAAAACGGCGTGAAAAACGCCGCTTCAGAAAAGGAACGGTGCTTTCTATGGAATACCTCAATGCTTTCTGGGTAGGCGGCCTGATCTGTGTGGCGGGCCAGCTGCTCATTGACCTGACAAAGCTCACTCCCGCCAGGATCATGGTGATGTACGTCACCGCCGGAGTAGTGCTGGGAGCCGTGGGTCTGTACAAACCCCTGGCAGAGTACGCCGGGGCCGGGGCCACCGTCCCCCTTTCCGGGTTCGGCTGGGCCCTTTCCGAGGGCGTGAAGGAAGCGGTCCATGAAAAAGGCTTTCTGGGGATCTTCACCGGAGGCTTCACCGCCGGCGCCGCAGGCACGGCGGCAGCTATTTTCTTCGGCTATCTGGCGGCCCTGGTGGCAAAGCCACACGACAAGTCCTGAGAGCATATAAAAGGCAGGGAGATTTAAAATCTCCCTGCCTTTTTATTTTTTGAAAATTCCTTCCCCTGTCAGGGCAGTTTGTTTCCAGCGGCAAGGTACAGCGCGTACCAGTCCTCCCGGGAAAGCTCTACCTCCGCGGCGCTGGCTATATCCGTAAGGCGCTGCGGGTTGGTGGTACCGGCAATCAGCTGCATATTCGCCGGGTGGCGCAGAATCCAGGCCGCCGCCATGGCGGTTTTTGACACGCCGTATTTCTCCCCCAGTTCCTGAAGCTTTTGATTGAGCTCGGGGAATTTTTCGTTGTCGATAAACGGCCCCTCAAAAAAGCCGTATTGGAAGGGGGACCAAGTCTGAATGGTGATATGATTCAGGCGGCAATAATCCAGGACCTCGCCGTCCCGGTCCGCCGCATGGGGAAATTCCGTATTGGCGCAAATGCCGTGGTCCACCAGGCCGGTGCATTTCAGGCCGAATTGCAGCTGGTTTACCCCCAGCGGCTGGCGGATACCGGACTGGAGCAGCCGAAGCTGCCCTGAAGTAAAATTGCTCACACCGAAGTGCAGCACCTTTCCCGTTTTCTCCAGACGCAGGAACGCCTCCCCTACCTCCTCCGGCTCCATAAGGGCGTCGGGCCGATGGAGCAGAAGGAAATCAAGGTGGTCCGTACAAAGGCGGGAAAGTATCCCGTCCACGCTTTCCAGAATATGCTCCCTGGAAAAATCGTACATGTCCTGGCGAATGCCGCATTTGCTCTGCAACACCAGCTTTTCCCGTAGACCGGGCTCGGCGGAAAGCACTCTGCCGAATTGGCTTTCGCACGCACCGCCGCCGTAAATGTCGGCATGGTCAAAAAAATCCACGCCGCAGTCCAAGGCAGTATGGATATAGGCGCTGAGCTCCTGCTGACTGAGGGCGTTGATACGCATGCATCCAACACCCACTGCGGAGGCCTTTACGCCGAGGCCGCCGATATCAATTTTTTTCATTAAGAAGCCCTCTTTACTGAATGGAACAGTCGAGATAGTGCTCCAGCTCCTCGTCTTCCCGTTTTTTATCGAGGTACAAAAGCAATGCGGTCACAGAAGCGGCCACGGCCGCTACAGCCGCAATGATCCCGATGAACACAGCCAATTTGCTTCCTTTTTTCATAATGAGCACCTCCAAAGCAGACAAACTGATTTTCAAGACTATGATACCCAATCCGGGGAAAAAAGTCAACAGAAAAAAGGCTTTTGAAAGACTTTTGAAAGTATTCCCGAAAGAAAAACAGCGCAGCCCATAGGCTGTGCCGTTTCTTACATTTTTATACCGAAACTTTATGAATACCCGTTTTGAGGGACTTCCTCTTTTTAAACGCCTCAGGCCGGTTCCCGGCCTTGGCCGCTCCTGCGGGGCACGGCCGCTTACGCGCTGGCGTTCAGTTTCTTTTCCAAAGCGGATTTCCTTCTGGCGGCAGTATTCTTGTGCAGGATCCCCTTAGAGGCAGCCTGATCGATCTTCTTGATCGCGACGCGCACCGCATCGGTCTTGTTCTCCGCATTGCTCTCAATGGCGGCGTTGGCCTTCTTGATCTCAGTCTTGAGCTGGGAATTGACAGCCTTGTTCTGCAATGTCTTGGTAGCGATCACCTTAACGCGCTTTTTCGCTGATTTGATATTTGGCATGAGTCACACCTCCTTGTTCTCCAATACGCAGGAAACATCATAGCACGAAAGGCAAAAAAAAGCAAGTTTTTTTTGCTTTTTCCCATTTTCAAATTGACAAAGCGACCTGCCTGCGGTAAAATACAAAGGCGGTCGGGAAACGGGTTTGCGTTTTCTCTGCCTGCAATTTTATAGGCCTCC
>CAZXLM010000061.1:0-12360 GCA_964642055.1 uncultured Acutalibacter sp.
AGCCCCCGGGTGGAAAAGCTCTACTGCGCCCCCGGCAACGGCGGGATATCCTGCGATGCGGAATGTGTCCCGGTAAACGCCATGGACAAAGAGGGAATGCTCGCTTTGGTGAAAAAGGAGCAGATCGACTTTGTGTTCGTGGCCCCGGACGACCCCCTTGCCGCCGGTATGGTGGACTATCTGGAAGCGGCGGGGATCCCCTGCTTCGGCCCCTGCGCCGCAGCTGCGGAGATCGAAGCCAGCAAGGTGTTTTCCAAGAACCTCATGAAGAAATACGGCATTCCCACGGCGGAATATGAGGTGTTCAGCGCCCCCGAAAAGGCCATGGAATACATAGAGGGCAAAGGGAAATACCCTGTGGTCATCAAGGCGGACGGCCTGGCTCTGGGCAAAGGCGTGATCATCGCCCAGAACGGGGAAGAAGCGAAAAGCGCCCTGCACACCATCATGGAGGATAAGATTTTCGGGGCCTCTGGAAACGAGGTGGTGGTGGAGGAATTCCTCACCGGGCCGGAGGTTTCCGTGCTGGCTTTTACCGATGGCACGGCCATGAAGCCCATGGTTTCCTCCATGGACCACAAGCGGGCTTACGATGGGGACAAAGGCCCCAACACCGGCGGCATGGGTACCGTCAGCCCGAACCCGTATTACACAGAAGAAGTGGCCAAAGAGTGCATGGAAAAGATCTTCCTGCCCACGATGAATGCCATGAACAAAGAGGGCAGAAAATTTAAGGGTTGTCTCTATTTCGGCCTGATGCTCACGCCGGACGGCCCCAAGGTCATCGAATACAACTCCCGCTTCGGCGACCCGGAGACCCAGGTGGTGCTGCCCCGGCTTCAAACGGATCTCGTGGAGATCATTACTGCCGTCCGAGAGGAGCGGCTGTCCGAAGTGGAAATCAAGTGGTCCCCGGAGCCCTGCGCCTGTGTGGTTCTGGCAAGCGGCGGCTATCCCGGCAGCTATCCCAAGGGTATTGAGATCGAGGGGCTGAACGAAGACGGCCAGGCAGAGGGAGCAACCGTGTACCACGCCGGAACAAAGCTGGAAAATGGAAGATTTACCACGAACGGCGGCCGCGTGTTGGGCGTGACCGCAAAAGGAGAGAATTTGGAAAAAGCCCTGCAAAATGCCTATGCCGCTGTGAAAACCATCGCCTTTGAAGGCGCCATGTACCGAAAGGATATCGGCAAACGGGCGCTGGAAGCGGGAAAGACGGAATGAGACTGGTGTAAAAAAGCATGGAAGAAAAGATTGATATTTACGACGAAAACAGCCGCCGCACCGGGAAAATCGTGCCAAAAGAAACGCCGCTAAAAGAAAGCGAATACCGTATGGCGGTGGGCATTTGGATTCAGGACAGCCGGGGAAATATTTTCCTGACGAAACGCAGCATGGAGAAAAGCTACGCGCCCGGAAAATGGGAAAATCCCGCCGGTCATGTGCAGGCCGGGGAAACCCCGGAGCATGCCGTTGTTCGGGAACTTTGGGAAGAAACAGGCATTCGGGCGGCGGAGGAACAGCTTACCTTTTTGGGGGCTTCCCGGGCATGGCCATATCTGGGCCGGGATTACGGCGTCCGGCTGGAGGTGGAGCTGAAGGACGTGAAATTTCAGCGGGGAGAGACCTGCGACGCCAAATGGGTGGGCTTTGAGGAGTTCGTCCGAATGATAAAGGACGGAAAATTCCCGCCGTCGCTGACGGAACATATGAAAGATTATCAGCTGGCTTTCCTGCGCTTCCTGGGGCGGGAAGGGGCTGAGCTGGTTCTGTAAAGCGTTTCAACGGCTGGGAAAAAGGAAACGGGAGGAAGTATCAATTATGAAAGCGCCGATTACATTCGCGATATGCGGCTTTGGGGACCGGGGAAGCACCTATGCTTCCATGCAGAAGCTGTTTCCCGATAAAATGAAGGTGGTCGCCGTGGCGGATCTGAACCCCGCTAAGGTACAAAAGGCAAAAGAGCTGTACGATATTCCGGAGGAAAATTGCTTTCCTTCCGGCGAGGAAATGCTGGAGCACGGGAAGCTTGCCGATGTGATGGTGGTCTCCACCATGGACCGCCAGCATGTGGGGCACGCCATTCCCGCCCTGAAAAAGGGCTATCATATCATGCTGGAAAAGCCTATTTCCCCGGAGCTTGATAAATGCCGGGAAATCCTGGAGGTGGCTAAGGACTGCCCGGGCAAGATCATCGTCTGCCATGTGCTGCGGTACACCACCTTTTACAATACCTTGAAGGACCTTATCTCTTCCGGACGCATCGGCGATGTGGTGAGCATCTGCGCCAACGAAAACGTGGGCTACTGGCACCAGGCCCATTCCTTTGTGCGGGGCAACTGGCGGAATTCCAAAGAGACCAGCCCCATGATTTTGCAAAAATCCTGCCATGACATGGATATCCTCACCTGGCTTTTGGGGAAGAAATGTAAGTCGGTCTCCTCCTTTGGCAGCACCCAGCTGTTTAAAAAGGAGTGCGCTCCCGAAGGGGCCACGCCCTATTGCCTGGGGGGCTGCAAAGCCAAGGAAAACTGTATTTTCGACGCGGAAAAAATCTACATCACCAGCCCGAAAACAGGCAGAGCCACCCATAACGATAACTGGATCACCTCCATTTTGAGTGTGGAAAACACGGTGGAAAGCACCTATGAAGCCCTGAAAAACGGTCCTTACGGCCGGTGCGTCTATCACTGCGACAACGATGTGGTGGACCACCAGCAAACGCTCCTTTTGATGGAGGACGGTTCCACTATCAGCTTTACCATGTGCGCCTTTACCGAAGACTGCTACCGTTATTTTAAAGCTATGGGCACCAGGGGCGAGATCGAAGCGGACATGAAAACCAACGTCATTCATATCCGGGAGTTCGGCAAGCCCGAGGAAACCATCGACGTGGGAAAGCTTTCCTCCGATTTGAAGGGCCATGGCGGCGGCGACAGCGGCATTGTGGCGGATTTTCTGGACATGCTCTTAAACGACCGGGAAGCCACGGAGCGCACCACCACTCTGGAGCATTCCATGGAGAGCCACTTCATCGCCCTGGCGGCGGAGGAATCCCGGAAAAGCGGGGGAAAGGTCATCGATTTGGAGTCGTTTAAGGCCGGCAGACAGTTTTGATATGGAAAATAAATGAGACAGGGCCCGCAGAAATCTGCGGGCCCATATTTTTTCAGTTCTATTTTATGTGCGGCTTTCCCTTTTCCGCCCTGTTTCCGCTTTTCTCTCGTCCGGCAGTTTGAACCAATGGATCAGGTAAAGGGCAGGGGGAATGAGGCCCAACACCCAGCCGATGGGGGCGGAAAGCCAAATGCCGATGTAGTCCCAAAACAGGGGGAGCAAAAGGGAGAACCCGATCTTGGAGAGCAGTTCCACAATGCTGGAAACCAGCGTGATCTTCACCTGTCCCACACCCCGCAGGGTAGAGGTCACCGCCCAGATAGAGCCGAGGGCAATGTAGAGCGCGCCCTGAATGCGGATCATGGAAATAGCGGCGGTAAGCACATAGGCGTTATCGCCGTCCATGAAGATCAGAGCCAGGGGCTTTGCAAAAATCACCACAACGGCAGAGGAGACCAGCGCCAGGGCGCCGATGAGCCGCAGGCCCTTTATCAGCCCCTCTTTGATGCGGGCATACAGCTTCGCGCCGAAATTCTGCCCGGAGTAGACGGAGAAGGAGAAGGCCAGATTGGAGAAGGAAACGGTGGCCAGCTGCTGCACCTTGCTGCCAATGGTGTAGGCCGCCACAATATCGGTGCCGTGAGAGTTGATCACTGCGGTGATGATCATGTCTCCAATGCACAGCGCGGCGCTCTGCACGCACATGGGCAGGCCGATGCGCAGGTATTCCCGGAGAAGTGCGCCGTCAAACCGCCATGCTTCTTTGTCCGGACAGAGCTTGGGATATTTTTTCAGCATATAGACGGTGCAGAGAACAGCGGAGGTGATCTGAGAAATCACAGTGGCCCAGGCTACCCCTGCCACCCCGGCGTTTAAGCCCAGCACAAAGGCCAGATCCAGCACCACGTTCAGCAGGGAGGAGAAAATCAGGAAATAGAGGGGCGTTTTGGAATCTCCGATGGCCCGGAGAACGGAGGTAACGCCGTTGTAGGCAATCTGCCCGACGGCAAGTCCGCCCACGATCTGTATGTAAAGTACGGATTGGTCGATGATCTCCGCTGGCGTTTGCAGGAGCCGCATCAAAGGCCGGGCGCAGAACAGGGAAAAGAGCCCAAGGACCACACTGGACGCCAAGGCCAGGTAGAACGCGTGGGTCACCGCTTTTTTGATGGCCTGCTCCTGACGGGCCCCCTCCGCCTGGGAAATGATAACAGCTACGGCGTTGGTGACGCCCTGACCCATCATCATCAGGAAAAATGTGGTGCTGGTGGTGGCCCCGATGGCCGCCAGCGCGTCCAGACTTACAAATTTTCCCACCACGATGGTATCTACCATGTTGTACAGCAGCTGGAAAATGCCGCCGATCCACATGGGTATGGCGAACAGCACCAGCTGTTTGGTGGGATTGCCCTGAGTCATATCGATATTCTTCTGCTTTACGTCGGTCTTTGCGCTCATAATACTTTCTTCCTTTCAAAATATATGCAGTTCTGCGTGAATCCCCTGTGTACGGCCGGCCTGCGCAGGCTGACCGCAGGGCGTTCACGGACCGCCGGCAGAGGCGGTCCCCACTGGAAAGGGAAGCTGCCTCAAGGTGAGCAGCTCCAGCCCCTTTTGGTAATCCTGCCAGAAATCCTCCGCCATGGCAAAGACCGGACAGTTTTGGGCTCCCAGCAGGGCGGAAAGCCGCTGTGCCACCGCCCGCAGCTGTTCTTCCCGGATATAGTCGCTTGCAAGCACCAGGTGCTGGGGCGCCAAAATAGTGAGATAGGGGAGGATCGTGGAAAACAGGGCATCTTCCAGCGCGGCGCCGTCCTTCGTTTCCATGTGAAGCCAGTCCGGACCATATGGTTCCGGCAGCAGCTCCCCGGCAAAGCGCCCTTTGCCTAGATGCAGCCGGCCGTCCAGAAACACGGCGGAACCGCCGAAAGTCCCCCGCATCAGATAGAGATACACCAGCGTATCACTTTTTTTAACGCCGTGAAGCCCCGCGTACCCCACGGCGGCAAGGTTCACGTCGTTTTCTACCCGGAGAGGGATACCCTCCGTTTTCTGAAATTCTTCCAGCGCCGCCAGGGACAGGTATTCCGTCTCCTTTTCTCTGTGCAGGTATTCCCCGAAGCCGATGCCCGGCAGGCCGATCCCCACCGCGCCTACCGGTTGTTTGATCCCGGTGAGCCGTCTGAGATAATCCAGCGTTTCTCCATAGCCCAGGGAAGAGGCGGGGCGTTTTTCCTCCCAGACAGGCTCGCCGTACAGATCGGTCAGCGTTGCCCGGAACCGATAGCTTGCTTTTTCAAAGCTTACGGAAAGCAGCAGGCCGTACTGCCGATAGGCGTTATAGGAATAGACGGCAGCGGGCCGCCCGCCTGCGGAGGGCAGCTTTTCTGAAACCGTCGCCTCGCCGGTTTCCAACAGCTGGGCAAGCAGCGTTCCCATGGTGACGTTGCTGATGCCTGTTGTGGCGCTGAGCTGCTGCCGGGTGGCAGACCGTGCCTGAAAGAGCTGCCGGCGCACCAGATTCAGATTATGCTCTTTTACGAGCTCCGGCCGATTGATGGATTCCACAGGAAGACCTCCACATAGTTTGATTCGTTAGGAAACTTAATTAAGATACTTAAATTATAGACGGTCAAAGGCTCCCTGTCAAGAGATAATTTCCCGAGAAGAAACAGGGAAATCGAAGAACCTTCTGCGGCGTCTGATCAATACGCGCTTGACATTTCCTCGGTTCCGTGGTATATAATAAATCTATAATCAGAGAAAGACAGTGACGGAGACAAGGCGGGGCGGGGAAACGCTTCAGAGAGCCGGTGGGCAGAGAAATCTGCCAGGTGCGAGCCGGTGCGGACAGCCGCGCAGCCGCTATCCCTCCCAAGTTGCAAGCTGAAAGGCGCTTTTGCCGCCAAGTAGGGGAAGCCGGCGCCCTGCCGTTACCGGGGCGGCATTACGGGAAATGTGCGGCGCGCATGTTCCCGCGATGAGCCGAAATGGGTGGTACAGCAAAGCAGAGCTTTGCCCCGTGACGCGGGGCAGAGCTTTTTCTTTTGTCCGGTTTCGGTAATTTCAGGAAAGGCGGTCAAATTATGAGCAGGTACAAGGAGGTCTCCACCAATCTGGATTTTGTGGAGCGGGAGAAGAAAACGGAACAGTTCTGGCGGGAAAACCGGGTTTTTGAAAAGAGCATGGAGATTCGGAAGGGCGAACCCTCTTATACTTTTTATGACGGCCCGCCTACCGCCAACGGAAGGCCTCATATCGGCCATCTGCAGACCCGGGCCTTTAAGGATCTGTTTCCCCGGTATCAAACGATGAAGGGGAATCTTGTCCCCAGAAAGGCGGGCTGGGATACCCACGGCCTGCCGGTGGAGCTAGGCGTGGAAAAGCTTCTCGGCATTAACGGCAAGGAGCAGATCGAGGAATACGGCATCGCGCCCTTCATTGACAAGTGCAAGGAAAGCGTATGGGAATATAAGGGCATGTGGGAGGATTTTTCCCGTTCCGTCGGCTTCTGGGCGGATATGGAGCACCCCTATGTCACCTATGACAACGATTTTATCGAGTCTGAATGGTGGGCTTTAAAACAGATCTGGGACAGAGGGCTGCTCTACAAGGGCTTCAAGATCGTTCCCTACTGCCCCCGGTGCGGCACGCCCCTGTCCTCCCACGAGGTGGCCCAGGGCTATAAAGACGTGAAGGAACGTTCCGCCGTGGCAAAATTCAAGGCCAAGGGGGAAGACGCTTTTATTCTGGCTTGGACCACTACCCCCTGGACCCTGCCCTCCAACGTGGCCCTGTGCGTCAACGCCAAGGAGGACTATGTAAAGGTTTCCGCGAAAGGCGAAATGTATTACCTTGCGAAAGCCCTGTGCGATACGGTCCTGGGCGAGGGCGAGTACGAGATTTTGGAGGAATATAAGGGCGCCGACCTGGAAGGGAAGGAATACGAGCCTCTTTTTCATTTTGTAAGCCCCAGGGAAAAGTGCTGGTATGTGGTGTGCGACGATTACGTCACCCTGACGGACGGCACCGGCGTGGTCCATACTGCTCCGGCCTTCGGCGAGGACGACGCCAGAGTGGGCCGGAAATACGGCCTGCCTCTGGTGCAGCTGGTGGACGGCAAGGGCTGTATGACCGAGGAAACAAAATGGGCGGGCACCTTCTGCAAGGACGCCGACCCCATGGTCCTGAAGGATCTGGACGAGCGGGGCCTGCTGTTCTCCGCGCCCAAATTTGAGCACAGCTATCCCTTCTGCTGGCGGTGCGACACGCCCCTGATCTATTATGCCCGGGAGTCCTGGTATATCAAGATGACGGACGTAAAGGAAGAGCTGATCCGGAACAATAACACTGTCAATTGGCTGCCGGAAAGCATCGGCAAGGGCCGTTTTGGCGACTGGCTGGAAAATTTACAGGACTGGGCCGTCAGTCGGAACCGCTATTGGGGCACGCCGTTGAATATCTGGGAATGCGAGTGCGGCCACCGCCACGCTGTGGGCAGCATACAGGAGCTTCGGGAGATGTCCCCCAACTGCCCGGAGAATATTGAGCTGCACCGTCCTTATGTGGACGAGGTGACCATCACCTGCCCCCACTGCGGAAAGCAGATGCATCGTGTCCCGGAAGTCATCGACTGCTGGTTCGATTCCGGTTCCATGCCTTTCGCCCAGCACCATTATCCCTTTGAAAACAAGGAGCTGTTCGAGCAGCAGTTCCCGGCGGACTTCATCTCCGAGGCCGTGGACCAGACAAGAGGCTGGTTCTATTCGCTGCTGGCCATTTCTACCCTGCTGTTCCACAAGGCTCCCTATAAAAATGTGCTGGTGCAGGGCCTGGTGCAGGACGAGGACGGCCAGAAGATGTCAAAGTCCAAGGGCAACGCCGTAGAGCCCATGGAAGCCCTGGGAAAATTCGGCGCGGATTCCCTGCGCTGGTATTTCTATACCAACTCCGCCCCCTGGCTGCCAAGCCGGTTCCATGAGAAAGCAGTGGTGGAGGGCCAGAAGAAATTCTTCTCCACCCTGTGGAACACCTACGCGTTTTTTGTGCTGTATGCCAATATCGATGATTTTGACCCTGCGGAATACGATTTGAACGATTGCGCGCTGACGGTGATGGACCGCTGGCTTTTGAGCCGGCTCAACTCCACCGTAAAGAGTGTGGATCAGAACCTTTCCGCCTACGCCGTGCCGGAGGCTGCTCGGGCACTTCAGGACTTTGTGGACGAGCTGAGCAACTGGTATGTCCGCCGCAGTCGGGAGCGTTTCTGGGCAAACGGAGAGACGGAAGACAAGACCGCCGCCTATATGACCCTTTACACCGCCCTTGTCACCACGGTGAAGCTGCTTGCGCCTATGGCTCCCTTCATGAGCGAGGAAATTTATCGCAACCTGGTGTGCTCCGTGGATCAGAACGCCCCGGAGAGCGTCCATCTCTGCGGTTTCCCCGTGTATGAAGAAGCCCGGGTGGACGAAAAGCTGGAAGCCGATATGGACGAGGTGCTGAAGATCGTCACTCTGGGCCGCGCCGCCCGGAACCTGTCGGGCCGGAAAAACCGCCAGCCCCTGCAGACGCTGTTCACCGACGCTGACGCCGGCCTAGGTGAGCTGTATCAGGATATTATCCGGCAAGAGCTGAACGTGAAGGAGCTTTCCTTCCTTGACGATATGTCTGACCTCATTTCCTATACCTTCAAGCCTCAGCTTCGCCTGCTGGGCCAAAAATACGGCAAACAGATCAATGAGATCAGGACCGCCCTGCAAACGCTGGACGGCGGAAAAGCCAAAAAAGAGCTGGACGAAACCGGCGCTTTGAAGCTGTCCCTTTCCGGCGGGGAAATTTCCCTCACGGAGGAAGAACTTCTGATAGAAACCGCGCAGAAGGAGGGCTTTACCTCTGTTTCCGACCGGGGGCTCACTGTAGCGCTGGATACGAATCTGACAGAAGAACTGATCGAGGAAGGCTTTGTCCGAGAGATCGTCTCCAAGCTGCAATCCATGCGTAAGGACGCGGGCTTTGTGGTGACGGACCACATTGAGGTCTACCAGAGCGGCAATGAGAAGATCGCCGAGGTGCTGCGCAGGAATGAAAGCGCCGTTCTGGGCGATGTACTGGGCGAAAGCTGCCATTACGGCGAGCTTTCCGGCTATACCGCCGAGTGGGACGTAAACGGAGAAAAGACCTCCTTCGGTGTGAAAAAAGTGTAAAACGATAAGGATTTTTGAAAGTAGAGAAATAGAATGAAAACGGAGATCATCACGAAAAACGGAAGGTCTGCGGCGGTGGTGCACAGCGATACGCAGGTCATTGCCGATACGGCTTCCGCCTTAGACTGGATGATGACGGTAAAGCAGGAAACCGGCTGTACTGCGCTGGCGCTGAATAAGGAGGCAATTACAGAGAATTTTTTCATTCTCAGCACCTGCCTGGCAGGGGAGATCCTGCAAAAATTCATCAATTACGGCATGAAGTTTGCCATATACGGTGATTTTTCCGGCTATACCAGCAAGCCCCTGCGGGATTTTATCTATGAAAGCAATCAGGGCAGGGACATCTTTTTTCAGCCCACCGCGGAGCTCGCGGCAGAAAAGCTGCTGTCATCGTGATTCCAAAAATGAGCGGTACGTCTGCCGCTTTGTAAAGGTTCGGCAAGCGGAAAGCAATCCCGGACTATCCGAAAAATGTATGTGAGAAAGGGCTCCCCGGCAGGAAAAATCTTCCCGCCGGGGGTTCTTTTCTGTTTCGGTGAAACCAATTCGTCCTTTTGTTGTCTTTAAGGGTGAAAGGCCTTTTGTATTGCAAGGGAAAGGAGGGAAAAGCCATGACGGATCAGGAGATCGTTTCCTTGTACCGGCAGCGCAGGGAAGCCGCCATAGCGGCCACGGAAGAAAAATACGGAAGCTACTGCTATGCCATTGCGTATCACATTCTGCGCGATGAAGGCGAAGCCAAAGAGTGCGTCAACGATGGGTATCTGGCCTTGTGGCAGGCGATCCCGCCGGGATGCCCGGATCAGCTGAAGGCGTACCTTGGCAAAATGGTTCGGAACCTGGCCCTGAACCGGGAGAAGCTTTCCCGCCGTGAAAAGCGGGGCGGCGGCCAGGCGGAGCTTCTGCTTTCCGAACTGGAGGAAAGCGTTCCCGCCGTAGTGAGCGTAGAGCAGGGGGCGGAGGACCGTGTGATCGCGCAGTGTCTGGAAAAATTCCTGTATGCCCAGCCCGAAGAAAAGCGCACGGTGTTCCTGCGCAGGTACTGGTATGCTGATTCTCTTCGGGAAATCGCCCGGGCGTACCGTATGAGCGAGGGAAAGGTAAAGTCCATGCTGTTCCGCATGCGAAAAGAACTGCGGGACTATCTCATGAAGGAAGGAGTAGAGCTATGAATAAAAAAACTGGAAAAAGCGAAAGATTGCTGCGAGCCATAGGAGAAATCAATGACAGCCTGGTTTTGTCCTGCGCACAGGAAAAGGAAACAGTGGCGCGGCCGCGTAAGCTCCGCTGGGTGGTAGCGGCTGTGGCGGCTGTGCTGGCGCTGAGCCTGATGGTCTGCGCCGGAGCCGCCGGCAGAATGATTCCCGGGCTGGCGGATCTGTTTTCCCCAGCTTTCTCCGGATATCCGGAAGGAACCGGGCCGGATCTGGAGCTTTTAGAACAGCTGGGCCAGCCGGTGGGCGTCAGCACAGAGGAGCAGGGAGTTGACATCACGGTGAAATCCTTTTTGCAGGACCGCTACACCTGCATTGCAGTACTCAGCGTCCACAAAAAAGGGCTGGAGGGCAACGAGGTCAGTTTTGACTGGTATCGACTGAAAATAGATGGTTCCCGGGTCTTGGAGGGCGGCGCATCGGGAAAAGACCTGAACCCCGGAGACGACACGAAGGAATGTGTTTTGACCTGGCAGGAAACGGAGCCGATCCCCACAGGGAAGATGGAGATCACCCTGGAAAACCTGGTGCTGAATAGACACAGACCGTTCCGGGAAAAAACCATACAGGGCACCTGGAAGCTGGCTTTTGAAGTGGAGACGCAGGATTTGTCCCACAGCCTGCCTGCCGGGCAGCACGCAATGATCGAAGGGGTAGAGGCCGTTCTGGAAGAGATCACGCTTTCTCCCTTATCTCTGGCGGTAAAGTACACCGTGGGAGAGGGCGTAGAGATGTCGCGCCAGGAACTTCCGGAGTTTGTCATCACATTGAAGGATGGCACGAGGCTTTTTAATCTCTGGGATTACCAGGAAGAAGACGGTTCGCTTTCAAACGCGCTTGGAATTTCGGAGCCAAATGGCGATGGTTTCCAGTGCTTTTACACAGCGGCATTCGACCGGCTGGTGCCCTTGGAAGAGATAGAGTCTCTCACCATCGAGGGAGAAACAATTCCTTTGGAATAGCGGGAAAAAGGGCAATTGGGAATGAGCAATTAGAAATTGGGAGCAGGAGATTCCGCGCGCTAAAATTTAGCGTGGTGCCCCCGCGGGCAAGCCGGGAAAGCAGTGAGTAGTTTTCGTAAGCATGTTTCCCGAACACAAGTCTGTCCTTGACCTTGGGCTCCCCTTGAGGCAAGGGGAGCTGGCGCCGTAGGCGTCTGAGGGGATTTTCCCTTTCTTGCCTCCCCTGAAAGGGGAGGTGGCATGGAGTAAGCCATGACGGAGGGGTTCTGGACTACGAAAAAAACCGCAACAAGAACCCCTCCACCGAGTCTTGCCTGTCGGCTCGGTCGGTTCGCACCAGCGTACCACCGGCACGCGCTCACCCGTTCGGCGGGTCTCAGCTATCGCTTCGGTCAGCGCTGGACGGTCTCCACCGGAGACCAGCGCCCCTCCCCTTTCAGGGGAGGTTCCCGAATGACTGCTAAACTATCATTTATTGCCCTTGTTCTTATCTAGCATCCAGTATCTAGCGGCCAAAATCTAAAAAAGGGATCTCCGCAAAATGCTGCATTTTGCGGAGATCCCTTTTTGCTGTCCTTTACCGTGCCTCCCGAATATCCCGGATCAGCTTATCCACGTTTTCCTCTGTGGTGGCCCAGCTGGTGCAGACGCGCACGATGGTGTGGGTCTCGTCTGCCTTTTCCCAGAAAGAAAAGCAGTATTTCTCCTGAAGCTTCCCTAAAATATCGTCCGGAAAGGTGAAAAAACGCTGGTTGGTGGGGGAAGGGGCATATTCCGGAAATCCTGCTTCCCGGCAAGCGGCGGCTATTTTTTCCGCCAGCGCATTGGCCCTTTTGCATATCTCGAAATACAGGCCGT
>CAZXLM010000062.1:0-11903 GCA_964642055.1 uncultured Acutalibacter sp.
GGCTCTCCAAAAAGCCCTCCTTGGCAAGCTGCATGGAAAGGGTCAGGCCGGTCTGTCCCCCAAAACCGGAAAGAATGCTGTCGGGCCGCTCCTTTTCGATGATGCGCTTGACAGTGGTAAGGGTCAAAGGTTCAATGTAGATCCTGTCCGCCATGGCCTTGTCTGTCATAATGGTGGCGGGGTTGGAGTTGACCAGCACAATTTCTATGCCGTCGTCCCGCAGAGCCCGGCAGGCCTGGGTCCCCGCGTAGTCAAACTCGGCGGCCTGCCCTATCACGATAGGACCGGAGCCGATGACTAATACCTTTTTGATGTCCTTATTCAGCGGCATGCGTTCTTTCCTCCTCCTGGGAATTTACAATTTCCTGAACTGCGGCAGGGGCAAAGTCTTTCAGCGCAGGGTGATTTGTCAGCGCCTTGACAATGCGCCAGCCTGATTCTGCTTTTTGGGCGCTTTCCTTCGTGGGCAGAAAACCCAAATCCAGATACACTTTACAGGCCAGCCACGAGGTAGTCTGGGTCGGTATTTTACAATGGGAATAGCCAAACCCGGCCATGACCTGTAAGGTATGAGAGATCAAAGGCTTAGACAGCCCCCTCCCCTGGTGATCCTTCCGTACAGCCACCCAGTGAAGCCAGCCGGAATTTTCGGTTTCTTCATTCGAGATATCCCGATAGGCTGTAGCGGTGGCCACCTTTTCGCCATAGGAATTCAGGATAAAAACCATGCGGTTTTCCAGTTCCTCTTCATGGCCGCCATAATATCTGTCCCAGGCTGCCAAACCGTCTTCACAGCAGGAAAATTCCCCGGCGGACTGCTCGATCTCGATCCAGCATTTCCGGTCCCCCGGCCTGTAAAACACAAAGCGATACCCTTCCGGCAGGTCATAACAGGGCAGATCCATCAAATCCCGTTCCAATCGAAGTTCTACATAACGGATCCTGCTGTCAAGCGTATCAAACTCAAAAAGCTCTTCCATCTCAGCCTCCGTTACCGTTTTTCCATCATGGCGAAAAATTCATCGAACAGCGCCCGGGTATCCAGGGGCCCTGCGCAGGCCTCCGGGTGGAACTGGGTGGTAAAGGCGGGGCAGTCCAGGTACCGCACGCCCTCGCAGGTATTGTCGTTTACATTGATAAACAGTTCTTTTGCGGTTTTCCCGTCAATGCTCTCCGACACCACCGCATAGCCGTGGTTCTGGCTTGTGATGTACACCCGGCCGGTCTCCAGGTTTTTTACCGGCTGGTTCGCGCCCCGGTGGCCGTATTTCAGCTTTTCCGTTCTAAAGCCGTGGGCAAGGGCAAGCAGCTGATGCCCCAGGCAGATGCCGAAGATGGGAATGTTCAGTTTACATATTTCTTTTAGATTTTCAATTATTTTCAGGTTTTCAGCAGGATCTCCTGGGCCGTTGCTTAACATAATTCCATCTACGCTCAGCGCCTTGATTTCCTCTGCTGTGGTACCGCAGGGACAGACTGTCACCTGGGCGCCCCGGTCCCGGAGCTCTCTGAAGATGTTCTTTTTCAGCCCGAAATCCAGCAGGGCTACACGCTTTTTGACTTCCCCCGCAGGCTTTACCGTATAGGGCTCTTTGACGGAAACCGCCTGCACAGCGCCCGTGACTCGGTAGGCCCGGAGCTTTTCAAAATCCACCGTTTCCGGAGAATCGGTGATCATACCGTTCATCACACCTTTTTCCCGGATCGTCTTCGCAAGGGTCCGTGTATCGATCTCAGAAAGGCCCGCCACACCCTTTTCCTTAAAAAAGGTGTCAAGACTGCCCTCCGAGCGGAAATTGGAAGGAGCTTGACACCAATGCTTGACAATATAGGCGCGGGGACCGATGCTGTCGCTTTCAAAATCGGCGGGAATGACCCCGTAATTGCCGATCAGTGGAAACGTCTGCGTTACGATCTGTCCCCAAAAGCTGGGGTCGGTCAATGTTTCGAGATACCCCGTCATGCCGGTGGTAAACACCACTTCCGCAGTTATCTCGCCCTCCGCTCCGAAACGCTCGCCCCGGAAAATCTTCCCATTCTCCAAAACAAGATAGCCAGTTTTCCCCATGTCTGCCGTCCTTTCTGCCCTGCGTATTCACCTTCCCGCAAACCGTTGCGGCGGCGCTAAAAAAGGCTTTTCACCCCGCAAGCTGAAAGCCTTCCTCTTTTCGGCCCGCCGCCCAACAAGGCCATAGCCTGACTGGCTTTTCCCTGTTTCGTGTTTTCCCAGGCAGGTGGGTCTGAGCTTTCTTTATATCATAACCGATATGGGGAAAACACGCAAGGGGAAATTGCGATTTTCCCGTTTTCACAATTTTTTTCGCTTTTCCTCTCAATTTTTTTCCAGAACGGTTTTAGCACATCCTTTCACCTCTGTGGCGTACTTCCCGGTAAAACACCCGGTACAGAGTGACAGCCCGCATTTCCCGCAGGCCCGCAAAAGCCCGTCCACGCTGATATACCCCAGGGTGTCCGCCCCTATCTTTTCCCGTATTTCCCCAATGCTCAGCGAGTTGGCGATCAAGTTTTCCTCGCTGCCGATATCCGTACCGAAATAGCAGGTGTGCCGGAAAGGCGGGGCCGAAATGCGCATATGCACTTCTTTAGCGCCTGCCCGCCGCATGGCCGCTACGATGCGCTCGCTGGTGGTCCCCCGGACAATGGAATCGTCCACCAACACCACGCGCTTTCCCTCCACCGCGGCCCGAAGGGGATTGAGCTTCATGGTGACGGCGTCCTCCCGCTGCTGCTGAGTGGGAAAAATAAAGCTTCTGCCGATATATCGGTTCTTCACAAATCCCGTGCCGATGGGGATACCGCTTTCGAGGGCATATCCCATGGCGGCCTCCAGGCCGCTGTCGGGCACGCCGCAGACCAGGTCCGCCTCCACCGGGTGCTCCCGGGCCAGCTCTCTACCCATATTGAGCCGGGCCTCATATACGCTCAGACCGTCTATGACGGAATCCGGACGGGCGAAATACACATATTCAAAGACGCACAGGCTTGAGCGCTCCGCCCTGAGACAGGTCTCGCTGTGGACGATGCGTCCGTTTTCGATGAGCACCGCCTCCCCGGGACGCACGTCACGAAGGAAACGGAACCCACAGCTGTCAAGGGCACAGGATTCGGAAGCCACCGCTATACCGCGGTCGTTCTCCCCAAGGCACAGCGGCCGGTAACCGTTAGGGTCCCGCACCGCCACCAGCTTCCGGTCGCTTCCCAGCACCACCAGGGAGAAAGCGCCCGCCAGAAGCTTCGCCGCCTCCCGGACTCCCGTCAGCAGGTCTCCCGTCCGGACTGTTTTATAGGCGATCAGCGAGGAGATCACCTCGCTGTCGCTGGTGGCGGAAAAATCCAGTCCAAAGGGCGTCAGCTTTTTCCTGATTTCCCCGGCGTTGACTACATTGCCGTTGTGAGCGGTGGCGATTCGACCAGTGAGATATTCCGTGACGAAGGGCTGCACGTTCCGGACAGTGCTGGAGCCGGTGGTGGAATACCGGACATGGCCGATAGCGTGGCGGCTTTTGGGCAGCTTTTCCATAACTTCGGGCGTGAACACCTCGCCCACCAGGCCCGCGCCCTTGACACAGGGCAGCGCGCTGCCATCGCAGGCCGCGATCCCCGCGCCCTCCTGTCCCCTGTGCTGCATGGAGAGCAGGGCGTTGCAGCAGATCCCCGCCGCTTCTTCGCTTTCGGCCTCTTCCCGAATGCTCACGCCGAAAACGGCGCATTCCTCGCGGATCTTATCCAGCTTCATTTCAGCGTCACCCCGGCTTTTCCTTTTTCTCCGTACTCACGGACGATTTCCTCCGCTACCGAGCGGCAGGGGAGCCTCTGGTCCATTGCCCGCCTTTCAATGGCCCTGTGGGCCTCGGACTCCGTCAGACCCAGGCATTCTACCAAAATACATTTCGCCCTGCACACGGTCTTTACCTCGTCCAGCTTCAAGCGGAGCCTGCCGCTTTCCTGTCGTGACAGCTCCACCTGCCGCCGACAGGCGTCCAGCAGGGACAGGGCCTGGCTGAACAGCACCCGGGACATGGGCTTCGCCACGGTCAAGACCCCTGCGCCGCCCACCTGAGCACATACCTCCTCAAACAGCTCACTTTTCACGGCCAGCAGGACACCCAGTCCCTCCTCCGCCGCACAGCGACCCAGCTCGTGGCCAAACTCGTCGGGCAGGGGACAGTTTATCACCACCGCGTCAAACGCCATAGAAAGCAGGGCCCGCCGGGCTTCTCCCCCGTTTCCGGCAAAGGCGGCGGGACGGTACACACTGCCCTCCAGCATGGTTTTCAGCACGTTTCTCCCCTTTTCCGTGCCGGACACCACCAAGACCGTTCTGGACACCGTGCGGGGGCTGTGCCCCTCAGGCCCCGCGGGAAGCATCGGCATAAGCACGGAGTATTTCCTCCGGCAGAATGTCCCGCAGGAACGCGCTGTCTCGACAGAGCGATCCGGCCTCAGCCAAACTCTCCGGCAGAGGCTGACGGTCCTCTCCGGAAATGTTTCCTTCCAAAACAAGGCCCTTTTCCACACCGTCCACGCCTGCGCGGAGCAGCAGCGCAAAGGCCAGATAGGGATTTGATGTGCCGTCCGGCGAGGATATCTCGATCCTGCCGTCTTTTTTCCTTCTCAGCAGGGAAGCCCTGCCCGTATCGGACCAGGAAATGTCCTTTGGCGCGCCCAGCTGCCCCAGCCGCTCATAAGACTCCGCCACCGGATTTAAAAACACCGTCATTTCCCGAATGTGGCTCAAAACGCCTGCCATGAAAGAATCCGCGCAGCTCTCCCCGCCCCGTTTGGGCCGCATGGCAATGCGAAAGCCGCTGCCCATTCGGTCCGGGATCGGTTTGGGCGCGAAGGTTGCCCACAAGCCGCTGCGAGTCGCCATCATTTTGACCACCGAGCGGAAGGTTATCACGTTGTCCGCGCATTCCAGGGCCAGGCCCGGCTCAAAATCGATGCGGTTCTGCCCCGGCCCATCGATATGGTGGGAGCTCAGAGGCTCGATACCCATTTCCTCCAGCGTCAGGCAGATATCCCGGCGCACGTCCTCGCCCTTGTCCTCCGGGGCTTCGTCCATATAACCCGCCCCGTCAAAGGGAATGTCCGTCGGCTGCCCTTCCTCATCAGTGCGAAAGAGATAAAAATCGTTTTCCGCGCCGAAGTTCACAAAAACATGGCGTTCCCTGGCGTAGTTCACCGCGTCCCGCAAGATCTTCCGGCTGTCCTGGGCAAAGGGATCTCCGCTTTCGCTGCGGATATCACAGTAAAACCTGGCCACTCTGCCGTGAGACGGCCGCCAGGGCAGAAGGGACAGGGTGGAGGTGTCTGGAAACAGGAAGATCTCGCTGTCCCCCGGCCGGTAAAATCCCTCTATCCGGGAAGCGTCTACCGCGATGCCCTCCTCAAAGGCCCTTGGCAGCAGAGAGGGCAGAACGGAGATGATCTTCTGCCTGCCGAATACGTCGCAGAACGCGAATTTTACAAATTTAACGTCGTTGTCCTGAATGAACTCTGAAATGTCTGATTTCATATACCGCATAGCGCAGCCTCTTTTCGTCCGGTGTCCTCTGTTACCCGTTATTGTACCGCCGCATTTCCGATCCGTCAATTGCTGACGTACAGCTGCTGATAGGGGTTTTTCGTGTTGGGAGACAAAACGTAGTAGTGGGAGGACAGGAGCTCTTCCCGGTTTGCGCCGAATTTCTCGCAGTACCGCTCTACCAGCGGCGCGATCTTTTTCATGTCCTCTGTCCCGGCTTCCCCCGCCGTCACCTGTCCCGGCAGATCCGGCGGCAGGGCCTCGGCGCGCAGGTAGATTTTCCCGCCGTGCATGCCGGTGCCGCAGAAATTCCCCACGGGAACTTTTCCCTGGCAGCCGATCCCCAGCACCAAGATCACGCCGCCCGCCTGATATTCTCCCAGAAAGCTGCCGCATCTGCCGCCGATGACGATGACCGGCACCTTTTCCCGGTATTCCTTCATGTGGATCCCGCACCGGTATCCTGCGCTGCCCTCGATATAGATAGCGCCGCCCCGCATGGCATAACCCGTGGCGTCCCCCGCGCTGCCGTGAACGGTGATCTCTCCGGCGTTCATGGTGTCCCCGGTGGCGTCCTGGGCATTGCAGAATAGTTCGATCTCCCCGCCGTCCAAATAGGCGCCCAGGGCGTTGCCCGGTACCTCGTGCAGCTCTATTTTCCCCGACGCGGCCCCGCAGCCAATATACCGCTGGCCCAGCCGATACTTTTCCGTCACAGCAATTCCTCCGTTTCATATAACGCCAATTGCCCGGCTTTTACTGCCCGGCGTGTTTGATGCCCAGAATTTTGAGCTCTACCTCGTTTAAGCCTATCCCACGGAGCATGGCCCGGTTTCCCCGGAGCGCCTCGATGGAATTGATGCCCATGCCGCCCATCATTTCCTTGATCTCATGGGTCCAAGCGTTCACTAGGTTCACAAGCCTTTGGGCCCCGGTCTCCGGATCCAGGCGCTTCACCAGCTCCGGCCGCTGGGTGGCGATCCCCCAGTTGCATTTACCGCTGTGGCAGCTTCCGCACAGGTGACAGCCTAAGGCCAGCAGTGCCGCTGTGGCGATATATACCGCGTCTGCGCCCAGCAAAATAGCTTTCATCACATCGGCGCTGGAGCGGATAGAGCCCCCCGCGATCAGGGATACATTGCCTCGAATGCCCTCGTCCCGCAGACGCTGGTCCACAGCAGCCAGCGCCAGCTCGATGGGAATTCCCACGTTGTCCCGAATCCGGGTGGGAGCCGCCCCCGTGCCGCCCCGGAAGCCGTCGATGGCGATGATATCCGCGCCGCTGCGGGCAATACCGGAAGCAATAGCCGCCACGTTGTGCACCGCCGCGATCTTCATGATGACCGGCTTTTCGTAGTGGGTGGCCTCCTTCAGGGAAAACACCAGCTGGCGCAGGTCCTCGATGGAATAAATATCGTGGTGGGGCGCCGGAGAAATGGCGTCAGAGCCCTCGGGGATCATGCGGGTGGCGGAAACGTCCCCCACGATCTTCGCGCCGGGCAGGTGGCCGCCGATGCCGGGCTTTGCGCCCTGGCCCATTTTGATCTCAATGGCCGCCCCGGCGTCCAGATAGTCCCTGTGTACGCCGAACCGTCCGGAAGCCACCTGCACGATGGTGTTTGGGCCGTAGTGGTAGAAGTCCCTGTGCAGGCCGCCTTCACCGGTATTGTAGCAGATCCCAAGCTCCTTGGCCGCCATGGCCAGGCTCTCATGGGCGTTATAGCTGATGGAACCGTAGCTCATGGCGGAAAACAAAACGGGGGTGGAAAGCTCCAGCTGGGGCGGCAGCTCCGTGAGAATGTTTCCCGCCCTGTCCCGTCTGATCTCCCCAGGCTTCTGTCCTAGAAAGGTTTTCGTTTCCATGGGCTCCCGGAGCGGGTCGATGGAAGGATTTGTCACCTGGGAGGCATTGATCAGCATTTTATCCCAGTACACGGGATAGGACTGAGGATTTCCCATGGAGGAAAGGAGCACACCGCCGCTTTCCGCCTGACGGTACACCTCCCGGATCGTCTGCCCAGACCAGTTATCGTTTTCCCGGAAGGCGTGGTCCGTTTTTACGATTTTCAAAGCCCTGGCGGGGCACATGGCCACGCAGCGGTGGCAGTTCACGCATTTACTGTCGTCGGAAAGCATTTTCCGCAGATCTTCGTCATATCCGTGGGCCCCGTTCGCACACTGCTTTTCGCAGATCCGGCAGACCGTGCAGCGGTCCGGGTTTCTCACGATTTCGTAATCGGGGTAAAAATCATTCAGTGGCATATCCCTCTCAACCTTTCCCATATGTTGAAGCGCCGCTTTTATCCAGCGTATAGATGACCGGCTCGCCTCCCCGAGGCGCCCAGAGCTTGTCGAGCTCCGGTTCCACCGCTCGAATGGCCGATTCCTCGCTGGCAATGTACACAGTGCCGCCCTTTTCTCCCACCGCCATGGAGCGCAGCTTCAGCCGGTCATTGAGGGCCATGATCCCGCCGGTAAAGCCCACTAGAATGGAAAAGGGACCTGTGATCAGCATACCGGCATATACATTTCGCAGATAGGTCAGGCGGGCCCGCTCCTCCGGGCTCTTCCTCGCGATGGTGCTCCAGAAGGGGGCTGCGATGACATTGGCGGTCTCCTCATAGGACAGCCCCTGCCGCCGCACCAGATAGTCGATGATATAGGCGATGACCTCCGTGTCTGTCAGCAGGCCGCATTTGTAGCCAAACATCTCAATGGTCCTGCGGTTTGCGTCATAGGAGGATATTTCCCCATTGTGGACCACCGTGCGGTCCAGCAGGGAAAAGGGGTGGGCTCCGCCCCACCAGCCCGGGGTGTTGGTGGGATACCGGCCGTGAGCCGTCCAGCAATAGCCCTGGTATTCCTCCAAACGGTAAAAATCCCCCACGTCCTCCGGGTATCCTACGGCCTTGAACACACCCATGTTTTTTCCGCTGGAAAAAATGTACGCGCCGTCGATACAGCTGTTTACGCGGATCACGCATCTGGTCACAAAGGTGTCCGGGTCCAGCTGGCTTTCCGCAAGCTTCGTGTGCAGAGGCTCTACAAAATACCGCCAGATCAAAGGCTTATCTTTGATCTTCGGAGTCTGGCGGGTGGGTATCTTGGAAAGGTTTACCACGTCGAAGTGTTCTTCCAGAAATTCCTCGCATTCCGCTTTGCATTTTTCCCCGTCGTAGAACACATGCAGGGCATATAGCTCCTTGTACTCCGGATAGATGCCGTAAGCCGCGAATCCGCCGCCCAGCCCGTTGGAGCGCTCGTGCATCAGCGCGATAGATTTTACAATGTCCTCGCCGCTGCGCCTTTTCCCGTCTCTGGAAAAGATCGCCGACACCGCGCAGCCCGATGGTATCCTGACGCCGTCCAGACCTTCTCTTAGCATAGCGGGGGCCTCCTTCACATAAATTTTCCCAAGTAATATAGTATATAGAAGCCTGCCAACCTTCAAAACCGCGGCGGGCCAAAAGCAGAAAACGCCTGCCTCCCGGAGAAGATATCCTCCGGAAATCAGACGCCTTTGTCTATCCCTGATTATAGCGCGGCCATGCCCGCTTGTCAACGGGGTTTTGCATAATTCCTTTTCTGAGTTTCATTTTTTGAATTTACGCAAAATTTTTATCCCAAATTCTCTGCATTTTTGCAATTTAAAATTATGCAACTTGCAGAATCGGGGGAATCTTCAAAAAAAGCGTTGACAAACCGGCGGCGTTGGTCTAAAATAATGCCCGTAGCAGCAAAGGCGCTGAAGGGTCTCCCTCGGCGCCTTTCTTACTATAACGGACTGTTGGACCGTTTGAGCCCGTCCGGCTGAACGCGGGAGATCCGTCTGACTGCTATTTATTCTAACAGGAAAGAGTGGTTTGTTATGGGAACTTGTTCTGAGAACCGCAAAACCGTCCCCGAGCTGTTTGGCAGCGCGGTGTTTAACGACGACGTCATGCAGGAAAGACTGCCCAGGGACGTGTACCGTTCCCTGCGTAAAACGATCGACGAAGGAAAGGACCTGGACCTGAACGTAGCCAATGCTGTGGCCAGCGCTATGAAGGACTGGGCTGTGGAAAAAGGCGCGACCCATTATACCCACTGGTTCCAGCCTCTAAACGGCATCACCGCCGAAAAGCACGACAGCTTCATTTCCCCCACCTCAGACGGCCGGGTCATCATGCAGTTCTCCGGAAAAGAGCTTATCAAGGGAGAGCCGGACGCCTCCTCCTTCCCCTCCGGCGGTCTGCGGGCCACCTTTGAGGCCAGAGGATATACGGCCTGGGATCCCACCTCTTACGCCTTTGTCAAGGGAGATTCCCTGTACATTCCTACCGCTTTCTGCTCCTACAGCGGCGAGGTGCTGGATAAGAAGACTCCCCTTCTCCGTTCCATGGAAGACCTGAACAATCAGGCGCTGCGTATCCTGCGGCTGTTCGGAGACGAGAAGACGAAGCGAGTCGTCACCACGGTAGGCCCGGAGCAGGAATATTTCCTGGTGGATAAAAAGCTGTTCGATCAGCGAAAGGATCTGCTTTTCTGCGGCCGCACCCTGTTTGGGGCCAAAGCCCCCAAGGGGCAGGAGCTGGAAGACCATTACTTCGGCGCCATCAAACCCCGGATCGCCGCGTACATGAAAGACCTTGACGAAGAACTCTGGAAGCTGGGGATACTCGCCAAGACCAAGCACAATGAGGTGGCCCCGGCCCAGCACGAGCTGGCCCCCATTTTCTCCACCACCAACATTGCCACGGACCACAACCAGCTCACCATGGAGACCATGAAAAATGTGGCGGCCCGCCACGGGCTGGTGTGCCTGCTCCACGAAAAGCCCTTTGCCGGCGTCAACGGCAGCGGCAAGCACAACAACTGGTCCGTTTCTACAGACGGCGGCAAAAATCTGCTGGATCCCGGCAAAAGCCCTGCGGAAAACGCCCAGTTCCTGCTGTTCCTGGCAGCTGTCATCAAGGGCGTTGACGAATATCAGGATCTGCTCCGCATTTCCGTGGCCTCTGCCGGCAACGACCACCGTCTGGGCGCCAACGAAGCCCCTCCCGCCATCATCTCCATGTTCCTGGGCGATGAGCTTACCGGTATTCTGGACGCCATCGAATCCGGCACAACCTACGGCGGCATAGAGCATAAGAAGCTGGAAACCGGCGTCCATGTCCTGCCGGACCTGAACAAGGACACCACCGACCGGAACCGCACCTCGCCCTTCGCCTTTACCGGCAACAAATTCGAGTTCCGTTCTCTTGGCTCCGCCATTTCCATTGCCTGTCCCAACATTATGCTGAACACCATCGTCGCCGAAGAGCTGCGGCAGTTTGCCGACGAGCTGGAGCATGCGGAAGACCTGAAGACCGCCGTGCCGGCCCTGGTGAAAAGGGTGGTTTCCGAGCACAAGCGCATTATCTTCAACGGCGACGGCTATTCCGAAGAATGGGTCAAGGAAGCGGAGCGCCGGGGGCTTTTGAACCTGCGCACCACCGTAGACGCCCTGCCCCGGTACCTGGATAAGAAAAACATCGACCTGTTTACCAGCCATAAGATCTACACAGAAGCCGAAATGGAAGCCCGCTATGAGACCATCATGGAGGAGTATTCCAAGACTCTGAAAATCGAGGCCCTGACCATGAGCACCATGGTCCGTCAGGACGTGATCCCCTCTGTCAGCGCTTACCTCTCCGACCTGGCGGGAGCCGTCAGCGCAAAGCGCGCTGTCATTTCAGGCCTTCCCTGCGCTGCTGAAACGGCCCTGCTCACGAAGCTGTCCGCTCTGTTGGATACAGCCTATGAAAAGGTGGAGGCGCTGGACGGGGATCTGCGTGATCCTAAAACGGAAAGCTGCAACATCTTGACCGTTGCCGCCTATTATAAGGACACGGTCATTCCTGCCATGGAGGCCCTCCGGGCCGTGGTAGACGAAATGGAGGAAAATGTTTCCTCCGACTACTGGCCCTATCCCAGTTATGCGGAGCTGATGTTCCAGGTATAGGCTGCCGCTTCTGGATCTTCTGTTTCTGAATTTTTAGTCCGCACAAAGGCGTGCGTGAGAAGAAACCTTCTTCTCACACACGCTTTTTCTTTATACAAAATTGGAGTTTGCACCTGCGGTGCGGCAAGTCGGGAAGGCAGCGGGTACAATTCCCCAGTGTATGGCCTGACCAGGAGCAAGATGCCCTTTGCCTCCCCTGAAAGGGGAGGAGGGCCATGCGACAGCACGGCGGAGGGGTTTTACTTCCGCAACTGTAAACCCCCCAGTCACGGCTCTGCCGTGACAGCCCCCCTTTCAGGGGTGAGCGTGTCCCAGTGGGACACAAGCCGCGAACCGACCGAGCCGAAGGCGAGAAAGCCAAGGGGTGGGTGC
>CAZXLM010000063.1:0-11763 GCA_964642055.1 uncultured Acutalibacter sp.
CGCCCAGATACGCCTCGGCGTCGGCCTTCAGCTTCTGCAGGATCATGGCGGAAATTTCCTGGGGGGTGTAGCTCTTGTCGTCCACCGTCACCTTGTAGTTGGAGCCCATTTCCCGCTTGATGGAGGAAACAGTGCGCTCCGGGTTGGTGATGGCCTGGCGCTTTGCCACCTGGCCCACCATGCGCTCTCCGGTCTTGCTGAACGCCACCACGGAGGGGGTGGTGCGGGCTCCCTCGGCATTGGCGATAACTACGGGCTCGCCGCCCTCGATCACCGCTACGCAGGAGTTTGTCGTTCCCAAATCGATACCAATTGTCTTTGCCATACTAGATTACCTTCCTTTGATAAAATTTTACCTTTATGAAACCTTAACAGGGGTATGCCCTTTTAGCAGCTTAAACACTCGATCCTAGACACTGGATTCTGGAAAAAGCCTTTTCTAAGCGTCTAACAACTTACATCTAACAACTAGTTCGCTACCTGTACCATGGCGTGGCGGACCACCTTATCTCCCAGCAGATAGCCTTTCTGATAAACGGCGGAAATCACATTCTCTCCCAAGCTTTCGTCGTCAACGTGAGCCACGGCGTTGTGAAGATTGGGATCAAAGGCCTCCCCCACTTTTCCGGTAGGTCTGATACCCAGCTTCTCAAACGCCTCCCGGATTTGGGCGTCTATCATTTCCACACCTTTTTTCATATCCTCCGCCGAGGCGTTTTCCTGGGAAAGCGCCCGCTCGATATTGTCGGCAATGGGCAGAATGGCCTGCACGGTGTCGGACACAGCATTATGGTAAACGGCGTTTTTTTCGTTCTGGCTGCGCTTCCGGAAATTGTCATATTCGGCCAGCACCCGCAGATGCTGCTGCTTGTGTGCCTCAAACTCCTCCTGAAGCTTTTGCAGCTTTTCCTTTTCGGCGGAATCCTCCTTTTTCTTCTCTTTCTTCTCCTTCTGTCCGGTGTTTTCCCCGGCAGAAGGTTCTGCGGTATCGGCTTCCTGCTCCGGCGGACAGCCTTCCTGCTCTTTCTCCTTTTCGTTTTCCATGTGTATGCCATCTTCCTTTCTGTGAAACACAAGATTCAATTTATTCTTCCCTTGTAAGGGCCGTAAGCATTCTACCGGTCTCCCCGGTCAAATACTTAAGGACCGCGGTAAGCCTTGCGTAATCCATGCGGGTAGGCCCCAGGACCGCCAGAGCTCCTACGGCCTGCCCGTCAATCGCATAAGGGGAAATCAGCAGAGACGCGCTTTGCAGCTCCGGCCTGTCGCTCTCTGTTCCGATCAGAACCGAGACCCTGCCGGGCTTACCATGAAGCAGGGCCGCGACCTCGGATTTCCGTTCCAAAAAATCCAAAATCCGCCGGTGCTCCAGCTCCGGATAGAGCAGAAGGTTCATCTGCCCGCTCATGACCACATCGGTCTCCATCGTGTCCCGGACGGCTTCCAGCAGGGCCAGCAGCGCAGAACCCACCAGCACATACATTTCTCCCATCGAAGCGGCCATGGTCTGTAAAAACGCGGGCGTGATGTCGGCCACGTTGCGGCCGGTCACCTTTTCGTTGAACACCCGGAAAAACACCCGCATCATTTCTCCGGTCAAGTCAAAATCGCAGTGAAAGACCCGGGTCTTCATGGTACCGGCAGAACTCATCAGCAGCAGCATGGCGGTGCGCCGGCTGAGCTGTACGAACTGCACGGCCTTGACCCTGGCGGCGGTCCCGCTGGGCGTGGTGACGGCAGACGCATACCGGGTCGTTCCAGACAGCAGCCTGCACACGCACAGCAGCAGCCGTTCCGGCTCGTAAGCGCTGCCTGCCAGCACAGAATCAAAGTATTTCTTTTCTTCCTCCCGCAGAGGAGGAATCACCATAAGGCGGTCCACATATTCTCGGTAGCCTTTTGAGGAAGGAATTCTCCCGGCAGAGGTGTGGGGCTGCTCTAAAAGGCCCAAATCGATGAGCTCCGACATTTCGTTCCGCACGGTAGCGGAGGAAACGCCGATCTCCTCGGCGATGGCCTTCGACCCCACGGGTTCGCCGCTTCTGATAAAGTCCCGAACCACGGAGAAAAGTATTTTTTCTTTCCGTGGAGTCATCTCCATGCGCTGCGCCATTCCTTTCCTTGTTTTTGAGATTTAGCACTCGGTTGCCCGGAGTGCTAAATTCTGCCTATAATTTACCACTTAGGTCAGCAAAAGTCAAGAATCTATTTGTAAATTGTTTGTGAATATGAAAAAAGCGAGCCGGTCACTGCCGGCCCGCCCGCATATATCGCTCATTCTTCGCTGCACTCTTTCCTTTTTACCGGGAGCCAGATAGCCGCCTCGTAATCCGGGCTGTTCGGATTTCCTTCCGCATACCACTCCACGTCTGCCTCCATGGCGATCTCGTATTCGCGGCTGCCCGGAAGCCACTCTTCAAAGATCTGCGTATTGACAGCTTGCAGCGAACCGGGCATGGCACCGCGGCAGGGGAATTTTGCCCAGTCGAGGTCCGGAAACTCATAAACCGCCACTCCCTCCGGCAGGGGCTGGCCCTCATATCGTCCGGCGATCAGATAGTCAAATTCCTCAACGTCTTTTCCACCGCTTACACAAACGCCGAATTCACCGATGCGGCAGCTGCAAATCAGCTTTTCCAAGGGCGTTTCCGGCCGCTTCCCGGAAAGCAGCGGGCACAGGTATTTTTCACGGAACTCGTCCCAGAATTTCGGTATTTCCTCATAGGAAGAATCAAAAGAGAATTTCTTTTGAAAGCCTGCCAATCGAAATTTTTCCACCCGCTCCACCGTATACTCCATGGTCTCGCCGCCCCTTACGGAAACCGCGATCCGCAAAGGGAAAAAGGGTTTGATCAGCCGTCGGTTCCTCCTGATCTGGGTCGGCGTGGCGCCGTGAAATCGGGAAAAAGCCTTGGTAAAGCTTTCCGGCGTTTCAAAGCCGTAGCGGTAGGCTACATCTATCACTTTGTCTTCCCCTGCCGCGAGGTCCAGAGCGGCCAGATACAGCCGGCGGCTGCGGAGATATTTGCTGACGGAATAACCCGTCACGATCTCAAAGCCCTTTTGCAGATAAAAAGGCGACACATACACATGGGCCGCTATGTCCTGAACGGTAATGGGCTCACGGAGGTGATCCTCCATATAATCGATGGCCGCGCGAAGTGTTTCCGTCCATTCCATACCTCCGCCTCCTTTTGTCCTGCCTCAAAACTTCCGTCATTCCGGACCGGCTGACTGAAAAAAGCGCTTTGCAAAGGCAAAGCGTCTTCCAGGATACCGCCGCGAAAAAAATATCCCCGCGGGCCCTGCCATAAAGCATAAAAAGGACCTGCGGTCCGCGATTTGCCGAAGGCTCAGTGCAAAAGCACTGAGCCTTCTTCACAGATGCCTGGAGCTGGATGTCGGAATCGAACCGACCACCTCATCATTACGAGTGATGCGCTCTACCGAATGAGCTAATCCAGCAATTTGGAACTCGATTATTATACCCGATGGTTCCAGCTTTGTCAATCCTCCTGCCATTCCTTTTTCGGAAAAATTCTTTTTCTTCCGCTTCCTTCCGCCATGATTTTGTGCTATACTAGACGCTGGATACTGAATGCTGAGTTTCGGAAGCCGGACGCATAGATAAAAGGAGGGAACGGCATGGAGTACACTCTGGATCTGGGCGCATGGAACGCGGTTTTCGCCGTGCCCTGCGCCCTTGTGGACCGGCACATCAAGCTGGCCGGGAAAGAACAGCTGCAAACCATTTTATGGGTCCTGCGCCACGCCGGAGAGCCTTTCCGGCCGGAACAGCTGGCAAAGGCCCTGGGGATCAGCCTTGACAGCGCTCTGGAGTCTCTGGAATACTGGACCGACCGGGGCCTGCTGGCGGAACAGGACGGCGCCCTCTGCCCTGTTCCCCAAACGGAAACTGAAAAGAAATTCCCCGCCATAAAAGAAGCGGCGGCACCCAAGGCGAAAGACGCCCTGGCGGAAGATGCCCCGGCGGAAGATGCCCCGGCGCAGGAACCGGCTCCATCTCTCCCGGAGCTTCCGCCGAAAAAGCGGCTGGCAAAGCCCGACGCTGCCTACCTTGCCGCAAGATTCAAGGAATCTGAGGCGATCCGCTCTCTCCTTCAAGAGGCGGAGGCCGTTTTGGGGATCCTTTCCCCCGCCATGACTTCCGTGCTGCTTGCCAGCTGCGACGATTACGGCCTGCCCGTGGAGGTAGTGGTGATGCTGGTGCACTACGCCAAGGAAGTGGGCAAGACCGGCGCGGCCTACATCGATTCCGTGGCCCGGGATTGGGCCGCCTCCGGGGTATTCACCCTGGAAGCCGCCGAGGCGAAATTACAAGAGCTCAGCAAAAAGCGGCTGGCCTGGGGTAAGGTGTCCGCCGCCGCCGGCCTGAACAAACGCGCCCCCACCAAAAAAGAGGAAGAAGCGGCTTACCGCTGGGTCTACGAATGGCAGTTCAGCCCAGACATGCTTTCCGCCGCTTATGAGCGCTGCGCGGACAATACCGGGAAATTCAGCGCCGCCTATATGAACCGGGTGCTGGAACGCTGGCAGAAGGACGGCGTGAAAAGTCTTGACCGGCTGGCCCAGGAGGAGCAGCGAAAAAAGAGAGAAAAGGAACACAATACGAGCTATGACATTGAAGAAGTGGAGCGCATGAGTTTCTTTGACTTGCCGGAGGAATTGTAAATGGGATATGGAAAGAAGATCTACGAGCAGGCCAGAACGGAGCTGGAAAACCGCAGGCGGAAGGCTGAATCCGCAGCCGCGCGAACATTGGAATCATTTTACGTTCACTGTCCGGAAGCCAGAGAGGTCCGGGCGGCCATCGCCTCCAATGCTTCAGGCGCTGCAAGAGCGGTCCTGCGGGGCGGGGACGTCCGCGGGGAGCTGGAAAGGCTTCAAAACCGGGCGGGAGAGCTGAACGCCGAATACGACCGGCTGCTCAAGGAAGCCGGGCTGAGCCGTCAAGACGTGTCCCCCCAGTATGCCTGCGCGGCCTGCAAGGATACGGGCTTTATCGATGGCAAGATGTGCACCTGCCTGAAGCAGTTGCAGCGCAGCCTGGCCTATGAACAGCTGAGCATGAACGTACCCCTGGAAAAATCCACCTTTGCTTCCTTCTCTCTGGATTATTACAGGAATGATGATCGGGCTTTCCGGCAAATGGAAAATATTTTCCGGGCCTGCAAAAGCTACGCGGATAAATTCAGGACCGACTCCCCCAGCCTGCTTTTTAAGGGCGGCACCGGCCTTGGAAAGACCCATCTGTCCCTAGCCATTGCAAACGAAGTGATTCAAAAGGGCTTCGGCGTGATCTATGGGTCCGCCCAGAGCTTTGCCGTCTCTTTGGAAAAAGAGCGCTTTGACCGCCGGGAACCCGATGAAGCGGACTCCACCCAGTCTCAGCTCCTATCCTGCGATCTGCTGATTTTGGACGACCTGGGGACGGAGTTTTCCTCCTCCTATGTCAACGCCGCCTTGTACGATGTTATAAACGCCCGAATGATGGCGGAAAAGCCCACCATCATCAGCACCAATCTTTCCATGAAGGAGCTGGAGGAACGGTACGGCGAGCGTTTCGCTTCCCGCATTGCCGGCTATTACGGAAAGCTGGAATTTCTCGGCAGCGATGTGCGGGTGGAAAGGCGCCGGCAGAAAAACGCCGCCAGGCAGTCAAATTGAATCTGTCATTGCAGCAAAGGCCGGAGAAAGTGCGCAGCTTCTCCGGCCTTTCTTATATTTATTTCTTCTTTTTCCCGATCCTGCCGCAGATAAACCGGGCAAGAGGCCCGGACGCAGCAGAAACGGCAATGACAAACACAATGGCCGTGCCCAAGGGAAAAAGGCTTTCTTCCCCGCCGCGAACGGCAAGGGACGGCTGGGAAGCGGCTTCTTCCGTTTCGCTGTTTTTTCTCACCGGGACTGCCGCTTCAGAGACCGGCACAGCAGGAGAGGACGGCGCGTCCGCTTCTCCATCAGGCATAGAGGACGCCTGCGTAATCTGAGAAGATTCAGTTTCCCCGGAGGCTTTCCCTGCCGCCGGTGTGGGTGCTTTTCCCGTCCGTGGAGTAGAAGCAGTCTGGGACAAAGGGGCGGAAGACGCCTTTTCTTCTCTGTGTACCATGATCCGGTAAACTGCCTTTGTCATTCCGTTTTCCGCCGTCACTGTCAACAGGAACTCTGTTTCGCTGCCGCCCGCCCCCAGATTCTTACGGTTGACCTTGCAGACGCCGCCTTCAGCCGCTTCTGCGGAAAAGGCGAGAGAGGTCACCTCAAAGGGAACCGTCATAGTGTAGGAAAAGCAGTCGGGAGAAAAGGCGGGACGCAGCTCTCCCACTGCTGAAGACAGGGAAAGTAGGGAAGCTTCCTCTCTGAGCGGCGGCAGCACTTCGTAGGAAAGCTCTATGTCCGAGGAGGCCAAAGGCGTGGAGCCAGGCGACACGATCTGGAAAACGGAAGCAGAAAGCACCGCTTTTCCTGTCTTTGCCTCTTCCTTCACCCGGAACCGGTAAGTGAACGTATCTCCCGGAGCCGCAAGACATTCTTCCCGGTTTTTCAAAACATATCCGGAATCGATCCTGCCCTCTCCCGGCAGAGTGAGGGAAACAGCATCTCTGATGACCGGTGCGGTTTTCACCTGACGGTACTCGAAAATTTCCGGGTCAAATTCCACCCGGACGAGAAACGCGCCAATCTCCCCCAGACTTCCATCGTAGGGAACGGAAAGCTCCACCGTGTCCCCTTCCCTGCCTTCGGCTTCAGACAGCATTGGAGAAAACGCGGTGTTCGATGCGGCGAAAGCGGCAGGGCCCAACACAGACAAGCAGAGCAGGGCTAAAAGGAATGTCAGCACTCTGTTTTTCATTTTCGCCACCTCCGCCGTTTTGCGCGTATTGTTTTCCTGGCCGGTCAAGGTCTCTCTGCCTTCGTCTCTGAGCTACCCGCATAAAAAGCGAGGAAATGCCGCAGAGCGCCTCCACAGCATTTCCGGTATTTTTCCGTATTTCTTCGACAGATCGTTACAGGTCTCTGCCACAGCATTTCTTATACTTTTTTCCGCGAGCGGAAAGATCATCTCTAACCGCCGGATCAAAGATCTCTGCCGCAGCATTTCTTATACTTTTTTCCGCTTCCGCAGGGGCACGGGTCGTTCCTGCCTATCTTTTCTCCCTTGACAACGGTCTTGGAGCGCTTCTGCTCTTTATAAAGCTCCCTCCGGCGGTCTTCGGGGATCAGCTTTTCCCACTGGGGCAGATTATAGAGCCAGTCGGCCTTGGCCTCCACCATGTTCTTGTAGAGCCGCTCCTTATCGTAGTTCAGATTGACTTCGCTGTCTTCCTCGATCTCTTCCAGGGGGTTCTTCTCCTTCAGGCTGTCGTTGATGCCGTCGAGAAAGCCTACCATAGTCATCAGGTCAACGCCGTATTTTTCGGCATAACCCTTCACCGTGTTTTTCCGGGGCTTGCTTTCCAAGATGCATTTATATATCTCGGTTTCCCGGGCAAAATATCCGTCCCAGAATTTCGCACCCTCCGGCCCTTTCTGTTTTTCTTCCGCATATTTCTGCCATTGCTCCAGCAAAGCCATGCCCTTCACTCCTCAAGCGAATAATCACTTCCATTATTTGGAATTCTAGCATTTTTTGCCGAAGATGTCAACGGTGGGAATATGGGCATTCAAGATGTCTATTCCTTTTTTCAGAGAAAGAGATATAATAAAAGTAGTGAGGGCACTTGCATTTTCATTCTTTCTGTGTCATGCTTTGGGCAGGACCAGTGCAGCGAGGAGAAAGGAAGAAATCCCATGAAACAGAAAATTCCCATTCCCGCCCATGCTTTGAAGGCCCTGGAAATTTTGGAAAGCAACGGCTTTGAAGCCTGGTGCGTGGGCGGCTGCGTCCGGGATTCCCTTCTGGGCCTTGTCCCGGCGGACTGGGACGTGACCACCTCCGCCCTGCCCGGGGAGATACGGACATGCTTTTCCTCCTTCCCCATCATTGACACGGGCTTAAAGCACGGCACAGTGACAGCAGTAGTGGACGGAGAGCCCCTGGAAATCACCACCTATCGCAGCGACGGGGACTATAAAGACCACCGGCACCCAGAAAACGTAAAATTTTCCCGGAACCTGAAGGACGATTTATCCCGCCGGGACTTCACCATAAACGCCATGGCTTATCACCCGGCCCGAGGCCTTGTAGACGAATTCGGCGGGCTTTCAGACCTAAAGGGAAGAACTCTTCGCTGCGTGGGCGAGCCGGACAGGCGGTTTTCCGAAGACGCCCTGCGGGTGCTGCGGTGCCTGCGCTTTTCCTCTGTCCTGGGCTTTCCTATAGAAAGCGCCACGGCCCGGGCTATGGAACGGCGGAAAGCTCTGCTGGCCCATGTTTCACCGGAGCGGGTGCGGGAGGAACTGACAAAGCTTCTGCTTGGAAAAAACGCGGGCAAAGTGCTGGAAGAACACAGCGGCGTTTTCTTTGCGGTCCTGCCGGAGCTTTCCTCTATGGAGGGCTGCACCCAGGAAAACCCTTACCATTGTTATGACGTTTGGGGCCACACACTAAGGACACTGGAAGCGGTTCCAGAAGAAGCCGATCTTCGCTGGGCGGCCCTGCTCCACGACTGCGGCAAGCCCGCTGCAAAAACGATGGGCCTGGACGGGACAGCTCATTTTTACGGTCACGTCAAAGAGAGTCTGAAACTGGCGGATCAAATCCTCAGCAGGCTGCGGTTTTCAAACCGTGGCCGGAAAGCGATCTTGACGCTGGTCCAATATCACGGTGAGGTTTACCCCATTTCGGAAAAGCGACTGAAAAAGCTGTTGGGAAAGCTGGGAGAAACAGCGGTTTTTCAACTGTTTCAGCTTTCCAAAGCGGACTTAGCGGCCCAAAGTCCCCATCTCTATGAAGAGCGGCTGTCCTACATTGAGGAAAGCCAAGCTCTCGCCAGGGAAATTCTGAGTCGGGAAGAATGCCTGACCCTGCGGGACCTGGCCGTAAACGGCGGAGACTTGCTGGCTATGGGCATTCCCCAGGGACCTGAAATGGGAAAGCTGCTTTCTTCCCTGCTTGAGGAAGTGCTGGAGGGCTCCCTCCCCAATGAGCGGGACGCGCTTCTGGCACGGGCCGGAGCGCTGGCTGAAATACCACAAAAACCAATCATCAGCAAGGAGATAAACGATGGGAAAATTAAGTGAAGCGGCTGAAAAAATCATGATGGAGCGCTTTGGAAAAGACTCGATCATAGCCCTATCGACTGTGGGAAACGGCATACCCTATGTGAGATATGTAAACGCTTACTACGAAAACGGCGCGTTTTATATCATTACCTATGCGCTTTCAAACAAGATGAAGCACATTGAGCAGGACCCGACTGTCGCAATCGCCGGAGATTGGTTTACAGCGCATGGAACAGGCAATAGCTTAGGCTATTTTGGAAAAAAGGAAAACAGTGCCATCGCCGAAAAGCTGAAAACTGCTTTTGCCGAATGGATCGATAATGGACACAATGATTTCAGCGATCAAAACACCGTTATTCTGTGCGTAAAGCTGACAGACGGGCTGCTGCTTTCCCACGGAAAAAGGTACGAGTTTTAGCTTTTCAAGCCTGTTTGACCGGGCGGAAGCTCTTTCACCGGTCTCTTTTGAGATGCCTCACAACGAGAAAAAGGCAAGGCAGACCTGACGGTTTGCCTTGCCCTTTTCGTAACAGTTCCATAATACCTCTTTTGAAGAATGCTTTTTAAGCAAGAGACGAAAGTCACTTCACAAAATCTTTCCATAGCTGCGCCACCGTGCCGATATCAAAGCGGAGCGCTTCGTCAAATTCGTACGATGAAAGCACGGAATGAACAAAACGGCAGCCAAGATAATAACCGACGTCTCCGTGCCCGTTATATTGGACCCAATCTCCGAAATAGCGCTGGTTTGCTGATGTCATCGTTTTCAAGTCATGATCGAAATCCGCTTTGATCTCTTCCAAATGGGCGGCGCACCACCCTTTCCAGCCGTCTCTATCCTGATGAAAATACTCAAAATCTCCAACCAGAGCCTGTTCAAAATACATGGCGATCCCCTCTGTGAACAGCTGCCAGAGGAAGGCGTCTTCACTGCGCTCAAAATCACGTTCCAATACACCCTGCGCTTGGTATATATGCCCCAGCTCATGGTAGATCAGCCCGCGCATATCATCTGTGCCGCACCAGTTCAATTCCATTATTTTTTCTATGCCGAGCAAAACAGAGCTTTGTCCCCGGTATTCCGTTACCCAGCCCGCCGTGTTGCAGAGTCCGAGATAAAAAACGATGTTTGCATCGAGCTGTTTCGAAAATTTCTCGTATATAGCGCGTTCCAGATCTCCGGTCACGCGGCAAAAAGAAGCATGGGCTTTCTCGCGCAGCGCACCATCGGCCATGACTGTGTTCAGCACGGGCAGATAGTCCTTCTCCCAGGACACGGACCCTGTTTCCAGGGTTTTCTCCATATCTGAGATCATAGATACAGCCATGCCGGGAAGGGCTTTTTCCATATACGCTCTCCACTTTTCAAAACAAAAAGCGGGCCCCTCATATGCTGTTCGTATGGCAGAATAGGTGTCTATGATTTTCATTGCGCACTCCCCCGTTTGTCCGGAGCCGTCAGTGTGTTCATGAGAAAGGCGGCGCCAACTGAAAAGCGATCGCTTTCCGGCCGGTACCTTTTCCTCATGGCACATCAGCAGGGCGTTTTCCGTCAAACAGCTTATTTCCCCTGATAGGACGGCGCGTTTTTCGGCGTATTGCCCTTGATGACATTTCGGTAATAAGCGTAGGTCAAGGGTTCTTCCTCGCTCATGATCTCCGCTTCCTCCACCTCGCCGATGAACATTTTGTGAGTGCCAAGATCGACGGACTGGACGATTTTGCAGCTGTACCGGGCGCAGACGGCGTCCAGCGGATACGGGACGCCGGCGGCGTCTCTGGCGCAGGGAATGCCCTCGAATTTCTCCATGTCTCTGCCGGAGCGGAAACCGAACCTGCCGATAGAGAGCAGGTCTGCCCGTTGGTCCAGGGCCGCGGCAGTGAAGCGGCCCGCCTGTTCCATCAGCTCACAGGTGAAATTATCCTTGTTCACGGTGACCGCCAGCTGGGGAGGTTCGGAAGTGACCTGCACCAACGTATTGACCACGCAGCCGTTTTCCTTTCCCTGTGCTTTGGCAGAAACCACATAAAGTCCGTAAGTCGCTTTATAAAAAGCCTTTTGATCCATTTTCTTTTCCTCCTTTTACGCCTTAAAACGTTTTTGTCTTTAGGCTGCCCGGTATTCCCGGAACTTTTCGTTTTGCCTTTTTCTAACTATATCCCAGCGGGAAAAGGAAGTCAAGAGCGCAAATACACGGAAAGCCCCGCCGGACTTTTGCCGGCGGGGCTTTCTAATAATGAAATAATGAAAAGGGGTTGGGGAAATCTGTACTCGAAGTTTATTCCGCCATCTTCTTCAGCTTCTCGTACTTCTCCTCAGCGTACTTCTCGGCCTTCTGGAACAGAGTCTCAGCGCGGTCCGGGAAGGAGCGGGTCAGGCTGTTGTAACGGACCTCGCCCATGATGAAGTCACGGTAAGAAGCGGAAGGCTCCTTGCTGTCCAGCTGGAAGGGATTCTCGCCGTTGTCAGCGCGGCGGGGATCGAAGCGGAAGTTATGCCAGTAACCGGCGGCGACCGCTTTCTTTTCCTCCATCTGGGAAATGCCCATGCCGCCCTTGATGCCGTGGTTGATGCAGGGG
>CAZXLM010000064.1:0-11475 GCA_964642055.1 uncultured Acutalibacter sp.
ATACACAGGGAAATGCGATTTCCTGGGCCAGTTCCGGCGACCTGGGTTTCCGGGGCTCCAGAAAATCCACTCCCTTTGCCGCGCAGACAGCTGCTGAGACAGCCGCCAAGCTGGCAATGGAGCACGGCATGAAATCTGTTGAGGTCTATGTAAAGGGCCCTGGGGCCGGTCGTGAAGCCGCTATCCGCGCCTTACAGGCCGCCGGTCTGGACGTCAGCATGATCAAGGACGTAACGCCCATTCCCCACAACGGGTGCCGTCCTCCCAAGAGAAGACGCGTGTAAAACACCGAATCAGGAGGTTATAAAGAATGGCAAGATATACAGAAGCTGTGTGCAAGCTGTGCCGCCGCGAGGGCCAGAAGCTGTTCCTCAAGGGAGAGCGCTGCTACACAGACAAGTGCGCGTTTACCCGCAGGTCTTACGTTCCCGGCCAGCACGGCCAGGGCCGCAAGAAAACTTCCGAATACGGTATGCAGCTGCGCGCCAAGCAGATGACCCGCCGCTTCTACGGCGTACTGGAAAAGCAGTTCCACCATTACTATGAAATGGCTACCAATATGCCCGGCAAGGCCGGCGACAATCTGCTGATTTTGCTGGAATCCCGTCTGGATAACGTGGTTTACCGCTGCGGCTGGGCCAGCTCTCGTGCGGAGGCCCGTCAGCTGGTGGTACACGGCCACTTTACCGTGAACGGCAAAAAGGTGGATATCCCCTCCTATCTGGTAAAGCCCGGCGAGATGATCGCCATCAAGGACGGCAGCCGCCAGAGCGAAAAAATCAAGGCTGTTCTCGAAACGAACGCTTCCCGTCCTGTTCCCAAGTGGCTGGACGTCGATACCGCCAATGCGCAGGCAAAGGTTGCGGCAATGCCCACCCGTGAGGAAATCGATCTGGAAGTGGACGAGACCCTCATCGTCGAGTTGTACTCCAAGTAATCGCTTCGCCGCCGTACCCGGAAACAACGGGGCGGCATAGGCCACCGTCTGCGAAGCGTGCCGGGTGAAAAATTTCCTCGGTATGCAGACAATTTGACATTCTTAGCGCAAGTGTATATTGCATCATATGCAAGGGAGGATCGCCGATGATTGAGATAGAAAGACCCAAAATTACGATAGAGGAAATTTCCGAAAGCGGCACCTACGGCAAATTTGTGGTAGAACCTCTGGAAAGGGGCTTCGGCACCACACTGGGAAACAGCCTTCGCAGGGTCCTGCTTTCCAGCCTGCCCGGTGTAGCTGTCAAATCTGTAAAGATCGACGGCGTGCTGCACGAATTTTCCACCATCCCAGGCGTGAAGGAAGATGTTACCGAGATCGTTCTCAACATTAAGGGGCTGGTAGCCAGACTTCTGTGCGACGGCCCGAAGACAGTTGAGATCTCCGCAGAAGGGCCCTGCGAGGTCACGGCGGAATCGATCAAGGCGGACAGCGAAGTGGAGATCCTGAATCCGGAGCTGCACATTGCCACCCTGGGCGACGGGGCAAAGCTTTATATGGAGCTGACCCTGGATAAGGGAAGGGGCTACATCTCGAACGAGCGCAACAAACAGAATATGCCGGAAGGCGTAGTTGGTGAGATTGCGGTCGATTCCATTTACACACCTGTGCTCAAAGTAAATTTCAGCGTCGAAAGCACCCGTGTGGGACAGAGCATCGATTACGACAAGTTGACGCTTGATGTCTGGACCAATGGTGTGATCAACGCGCAGGAAGCCGTGTCGCTGGCGGCGAAGGTCCTTACCGACCACCTGAATCTGTTTGTGGACTTGTCCGATAAGGGCAAGAGCACGGAGATCATGGTAGAGAAGGACGAGGGCGGCAAGGAAAAGGCTCTGGAGATGACCATCGAAGAGCTGGATCTTTCAGTCCGTTCCTTCAACTGTCTGAAGCGTGCGGGGATCAACACAGTGGAGGACCTGATCAGCAAGTCTGAGGAAGATATGATGAAGGTCCGCAACCTGGGCCGCAAGTCATTGGAAGAGGTCGTATGGAAGCTGGCCTCTCTGGGCTTCAGCCTGCGCAAGGACGATGAATAAGTTTGACGGTCTTTGTTAGACCTACTTTATACGGATAGGAGTGAATACGATGCCGGGAACCAGAAAGCTGGGAAGGGATACCGCTCATAGAACCGCCATGCTGCGGGGATTGGTGACCTTCTTCTTTGAAAACGGCAAGATCGAAACGACCGTGACCCGCGCCAAGGAAGTGCGCGCTCTGGCCGAAAAGATGATCACCATCGCCAAAGACGACAGTCTTCAGAACAAGCGCCTGGTGATGAGCTTTATTACCAAGGAAAGCGTGAGCCACAAGCTGTTTACAGAGATCGCCCCCAAGTATGCCGACCGCAACGGCGGCTACACGAGGATCACAAAGCTCGGGCCGAGGCGGGGAGACGCTGCCGAGATGGCAATCCTCGAACTGCTGTAAAAAAGCTGAAATGGAAGTACGCGCTTTTTGGGAAGCGCGGCCTTTGATGAAAATCAGATAAAATAACCCTCAGGCGTTTATGTCCTGGGGGTATTTTATTTGCGGGAACAGGTTCGGAAAAGGAAATTTGGGCAGGAAAATGCTTACCTGGAAATGAGGGTTGACATTTTCTCCTGTTTTGGGTATCATAAATGGGAACTGAAAAAAGGAGTGAAAGAATGTTACAGTAAGTCTATGAACACGAATCGAAAAACATCTTTGTCCGGCGTGCCCGCGTTCCGGCTTATGGTGTTTTGCGCTGCCGTTTTCAGGACTTTCTTGACGTTTCTTTCAGAACAGGGGCCTCTGCGCTTTTGGGAGACCCTCTTGTGACGTGGGTCAGGCCTGTTTTCGGCAATGCCGGAAACAGGCCTTTTTGCGCGATGAACAGGAGGGAATGCGATGCTTCAAATACAACATCTGAACATTTCGATGAAACACGATCTGCGGGAACTGATGCGAGATTTTACCTTTTCCCTGAATCCTGCCGACAAGGCTGCGATCATCGGGGAAGAGGGGAACGGAAAATCCACGCTTCTGAAGCTGATCTATGACGAGACCATGACGGAAGACTACGTCGAGTGGAGCGGGACGGTCCAAAAGACGGGTATGACCCTTGGATACCTTTCTCAGGAGCTTTCTGAGGAGGAAAAAGAGAAAAGAGCCTATGAGTTTTGCTGTGAAGAACCCGCTTTTTTGAACAGTACTCCAAAGGAAATTGCCAACGCCGCGGCAGAACTTCGGTTTTCCCCGGAGCTTTTCTACTCCGACCGGAAAATGAAGACGCTTTCCGGCGGGGAAAAAGTAAAGCTGCGCATGGCCCTTTTGTCTCTGCGCAGGCCGGACTGCTACCTGCTGGACGAACCCTCAAACGACCTGGATATCGACACCTTGGAATGGCTGGAAGGCTTTATCCGAACCTGCCTCCAACCGGTGCTGTATATTTCCCACGATGAAACCCTTCTGGAAAATACTGCTAATGTCATCATACACATGGAGCAGCTGCGCCGCAAGACTCTGTCCCGCTGGACCGTGGCTCGTATGGGCTACCGGCAGTATGTGGAGGAAAGGCTGCATAAATTTGCCCATCAGGAGCAGATGGCCAAAAAAGAACGGCAGGAGGACCGGAAACAGCAGGAAAGGCTGCGCCAGATCCAGCAGAAGGTGGAACATCAGCTGAATACGATTTCTCGAGGCGACCCCCATGGGGGAAGGCTTCTAAAGAAAAAAATGAAATCCGTAAAATCTATGGAGCATCGGTTTGCCCGGGAACGGGAAGACCTGACAGAATTTCCCGATACGGAGGAAGCCATTCTGGTGGGCTTTGGAGAAAACACAGAGGTCCCGGCGGGAAAAACTGTGCTGGACTTTTCCCTGGATAAACTGGAGACAGGCGATGCTTCTGAAAGCCAGCTGCTGGCAGAAAACCTGCGGCTGTATGTCCGGGGGCCGGAGCATATCTGCATTGTGGGCAGAAACGGCATTGGAAAAACGACGTTTCTGCAAAGACTGGCGGAGGAAATGCTGCCAAGGCGTGATATACGAGCAGCCTATATGCCCCAGGATTATGGAGAAACAGTAGACCAGACCGTAACGCCGGTGGAATTTCTGGCGAGGTCCTCAGAAAAGGAGGAGCTCACCCGGGTGAAGACCTATCTCGGCAGCATGAAATACACGGCGGAGGAATGCGGGCACAGCATAGCGGAGCTCTCCGGGGGCCAGAAAGCAAAGCTGTTTTTCCTGAAAATGATTCTCAACGGAAACAATGTGCTGCTGCTGGACGAGCCGACCCGGAATTTCAGCCCCCTGTCAGGCCCAGTCATTCGCGGGATACTGCGGGATTTTCAGGGCTGCATCATCAGCGTGTCTCATGATAGGAAATATATCGGCGAGGTTTGCGAGACCCTGTACGAGTTGACGACCCGGGGCCTGCGAAGCTTGAAAACGCCTACGGGGAAAGTTGTTAGGCTTTAGTCATTAGTTGTTAGACAAGGCTTTCTCTTGACCTTGGCCTCCTCTTTCAGGGGAGGCCAGTGAGGAAATCCATCGCATGGGCCCCTCCTCTTACAATAGGGGGGAGGCTTTTGCTTGCTCTGTTTTCGCTGCTGTGTGGACCATAAAGCGCCGCCGCCATAAACATTTGTTCGCAAAATTTTCAAAATCCATTGCTTTTATGGGGAATTTCCTTTATAATAAAATAAAGAAAAGCAAAGGAGAGCCGTTTCGGCGGTTCTTTGCGAAAACAGGAGGATATTGGAATGGCAGAAAAGAATAAAGCTCCCGTCAGCACAAAGGCGGACGGAAAGCCTGACGATAAGGCGAAAGCCCTGGAAACAGCGCTGGCCCAGATCAAAAAGCAGTTTGGCGAGGGCGCCGTCATGCGTCTGGGGCAGGACTCCGCCCTGAATGTGGAGGCAATCCCCACAGGCTCCCTGTCGCTGGATATGGCGCTGGGCATTGGCGGTCTGCCCCGAGGCCGTATCGTGGAGGTCTACGGGCCGGAATCCTCCGGTAAAACGACGCTGGCGCTGCACTGCATCGCGGAAGGCCAGAAACGGGGCGGAAACGCAGCGTTTATCGATGTGGAGCACGCCCTCGATCCGGTGTACGCCTCCAATCTGGGCGTTGATGTGGAAAGCCTGCTGGTCTCTCAGCCGGATACGGGCGAACAGGCGCTGGAAATTACGGAAGCCCTGGTGCGTTCCAACGCAATCGACGTCATTGTGGTGGACTCTGTGGCTGCTTTGGTGCCCAGGGCCGAGATCGAGGGCGAAATGGGAGATACCCATGTGGGCCTGCAGGCCAGATTGATGAGTCAGGCTCTGCGCAAGCTGGCCGGAGCGATTTCCAAATCCAACTGCGTGGCGATTTTTATCAACCAGCTCCGTGAAAAAGTGGGCGTGGTATATGGCAATCCGGAGGTCACGCCCGGCGGCCGGGCCCTGAAATTCTACTCCTCCGTGCGCATCGAGGTGAGAAAGGGCGAAGTTCTCAAGAATGGTTCCGATATTATCGGCGCCCGGACCAAGGCAAAGGTCGTAAAGAATAAAATCGCGCCACCCTTCCGTATCGCGGAATTTGACGTTATGTACGGCACCGGCATTTCCCGCACCGGCGAGCTGCTGGATATCGCCGTGAGCCTGGATATCATTCAAAAGAGCGGCTCCTGGTTCTCCTATAATGGGGAGCGCATCGGCCAGGGCCGGGACAATTCCAAGGACTTCCTTGCTACCCACCCCGATGTGGCCCAGGAAGTGGAAAACCTGGTCCGGGAAAATGTGGATAAGCTGTATGAAAAGCCCGGCAGATCCGCAGGCGCCAAGGCGGCTGCCGTGCCCGTGGAAACGCCGGCGGAAAGCCGCTCTGAAGCAGAAGCTCCCTCTCCCACCAGCAAAGCAGCGGCAAAGCAGAGCATTGACATCACGGTGGACGACGACTGATGGAGCTGACAGCAGCGGAACCTCGGCGGAAGGGCCTTGTCCAGCTTTATCTGGACGGGGAAGCCGCCGTGAAGATCGACATCGAGGTCTTTCTCCATTCGGGGCTGAAGCCCGGAGATATGCTGACCGATGAAAAGCTGCACGAACTGCTTCTTGCTTCCGACGAGCGCAGGGCTCGGGAAAAGGCCCTGTATCTGCTGGAGCACCGGAACCACTCCAAAAAAGAGCTGACGGAAAAGATTGCCCGGACCGCTGCCTCCCGGGAGGCGGCCCAGGCTGCCGCCGACCGCATGGAGGAGCTGGGCCTTTTAAACGATGAAGCCTACGCCCGGGACCTCGCCCGGGAGCTGGTAGTGCGAAAGCGTTACGGCGCCCTTCGAGTCAGGCAGGAGCTGCGGCAAAAGGGGATCGACAATGAGCTGATCGACGAGCTTTTGGAGCAGTACGGCAGCGAGGAGACGGCCCTGGAAAATATTCAGGCGGTGCTGGAGAAAAAATATGCCGGCTGGGAAGACGATGAAAAGGTTCGGCGCAGGGCTTTTGCGGCCCTCCAAAGGCTGGGCTATTCCTATGACCTGATCCGCCGAGCCATGCGGGCCGGGGAGCAAGACTACTGAGGGAACAGGGGAGAATGCGTCCGGCTTTGCCGGGCGGTTCTCCTTTTACTTTTTTCCTGCGGCCGCCCGCTCAACAGGCTGCAATGGAAACGTGAAAAACAGGACGGGGGCGAAGCGAAAGTGAAGCATATTTTAATCGTGGAAGACGATATTCATATTGGCAATGTGCTCGAAAAAGCCCTGACCGGAGAGGGCTACGGCGTTTCCAGGGCCTATTCCGGAACGGAAGCCCTGCTGGCCCTGCCGAAAGTAAAGCCGGATCTGGTTCTGCTGGACCTGATGCTGCCGGGATTAAACGGCGAAGGAGTGCTGGAAAAAATTTCCGGTATCCCCGTGATCGTGGTAAGCGCCAAAGCGGGGGTAGACGACAAGGTAGATCTGCTTTTGAGCGGTGCAGCGGACTATATCACTAAGCCCTTTGATTTAAAAGAACTGCTGGCTCGGATCCAGGTACAGCTTCGGGCGGCGGAGAGCCAAGGGCTTTGTTCTGTCTACACCGTGGGAGAACTGCGATTGGACGGAGCTTCCCATGAAGTTACTGCAGCCGGAATACCGGTAAAGCTCACGAAGACCGAATTTGCCATCTTAAAGCTGCTGATGCAGAATCCCCGGCAGGTGATCGCAAAATCCGTGATCCTGGAGCGCATCAGCGAAGATACGCCGGACTGCACGGAAAGCTCCCTGAAAATACACATCAGCAACCTGCGGAAAAAGCTGCGGGAGGCTTCCGGCAGGGAGTATATCGAGGCGGTTTGGGGCATTGGTTTCAAAATGGCCGAGGAAGCATAAATATTTACGATTTCTTTACCCTTTTCTTTACCGCTGTCTTTACCCTTTGGGTTTAGACTGGGGGCATACAAGAAAAAGGAGGTCTTTTTATGGAGTTTGTTCTTACCGCAAAGGGGCTTTCCAAGCGCTACAAACAATTTAAAGCGCTGGACGGCTTCACTATGAACGTCCCGAAAGGGTCCATTTACGGCTTTGTGGGAAAAAACGGGGCCGGGAAAACCACCCTGATTCGGGTGATCTGCGGTTTGCAGGATCCGGACGAGGGCGAATATTACCTGTACGGCCAGGGAAACGGCAATCCCCGGCTTTCCGCCGTTCGCAGGCGCATGGGGGCCGTGGTGGAAACGCCGTCCATTTACATGGATATGACGGCGGAGAACAATCTCAAAGAGCAGTACCGCGTTCTGGGCATGCCGTCCTTTACGGGTATTCCCGAGCTGCTGAAGCTGGTAGGGCTGGCGGATACGGGGAAGAAAAAGGCGAAGCACTTTTCCCTTGGCATGCGCCAGCGCCTGGGCATTGCCGTGGCCCTGGCGGGAGATCCGGACTTTCTGGTGCTGGACGAACCCGCCAACGGCCTGGATCCACAGGGCATTATCGAAATGCGTGAGCTTATCCTGAAGCTCAACCGGGAACAGGGAATCACCGTGCTCATTTCCAGCCATATTCTGGACGAGCTTTCCAGGTTTGCCACCCACTATGGCTTTATCGACAGCGGCCGCATGGTCAAGGAGATCAGCGCCGAAGAACTGGAAGCGGCCAGCCGAAAATGCGTCCGCCTGGAAGTGACGGACACAAAAGCCCTGTCCCGGGTGCTGGACGGCATGAACGTTGAATATGAAATTCTTTCCGAAACCGGGGCCAATGTCTTTGCCCGGCCCAACGTCAGCGAGCTGGCCATGGCCCTTGAAAAGGAAAACTGCCAGATCGTTTCCATGCGGGAACGGGACGAAAGCCTGGAAAGCTACTATGTCAGTCTGGTGGGAGGTGGCAAAAATGCGTAATCTGCTTTCCGCCAATTTTTCCCGGCTGAGAAGGAATAAATTCTATTATGTAGTTTTGGCCGCTGTGCTTCTGTCTTCTCTTTTTATCTGCTTTGAAAGTATCGGTACGCTGCCTTCGGCAGAGGGAGGCGGCCGGTATGTGGACGAAGTCTTTTTTACCTTTGCGCAGATGATGGGGGCCTTTTTCGCGGTGTTCGTCAGCATGTTTTTGGGAACGGAGTATTCCGATGGGACGATACGCAATAAGCTGGTCGTGGGGCATACCCGTTTTTCCGTATATATGGCGAATTTCCTGTGCTGTGCTTTCGCCTGCCTGACCTTTTCCGCCGCCTGGATTCTGGGCAGCCTTCCACTGCTGTTCTTCGGCGGCTTCCAGATGGGGGCTTTCGGGCTGCTGTGCAGCTTTCTGGTCCTGATTGGCTTTACCGTCTCCCTTTGCGCCCTGTTCACCCTTATCGCCATGCTCTGCCCCAATAAGGCTTTAACGGTGGTGCTGTGCATAGCTGTTTGGGTGGCGCTGACGATTGTGGGAGGAGGCCTGTGCGACCGCCTGAATTCGCCCCCCACATACGCTGCGGCGATGCTTACGGCCGATGGAAAAGTGGAAATTGGAGAAAATGTGCCAAACCCCCGTTATCTCAGTGGCATGGCGCGGACTGTATGCCAGTGGGTGGCGGACATTCTGCCTACGGGCCAAGCCTGCATGCTGGCCCAGGCTGAAATTGCCCACCCCCTGTGGCAGGTTTTGTCCTCTGCGGTGCTTACCCTGGTATTTTTGCTGATTGGGATAGCGGCGTTTCAGAAAAAAGATTTGAAGTAAGGAGCCCTTATGGAAATTTGGCTTTGGCTCGTAATCGGCGTGTTGGCTGTGGTCATTCTCGGCCTGCTGATAAAAATAGTTCTGCTTCGAAAGGCTGCGGGGGAGATAGAAGCCGCCTTTGCTGACAGGCTTTCCACTGAGACCAATACCCTCATCGGCATTTCCTCCCGGGATAAAGCCATGCGGACTCTGGCGGATTCCATCAACGCCCAGCTTCGCGCGCTTCGGCAGGAACGCCGCCGCTTTGTGCTGGGGGATACGGAGCTGAAAAACGCCGTGGCCAACATTTCCCATGACCTGCGGACGCCCCTGACCGCCATCTGCGGGTACCTAGACCTGCTGGAACTGGAAGAAAAACCGGAAATCGTGGAGCAGTATCTGGGGGTGATTCGGAACCGGGCGGACATACTGACCCAGCTGACGGAGGAGCTGTTTGAATATTCCATTATCCTTTCGGGGGGCAAGGACAAGTTGAAGGAGGGGGTCATTCTCAACCGGGTGCTGGAAGAAAGCATAGCGGCATTCTATACCGCCTTAAAAGGCCGAGGTATTGAGCCGAAGGTCCAGATGTGCGAACAGCAGGTGGTGCGGACGCTGGACCGTTCCGCGCTGGTGAGGGTATTTTCCAATCTTTTGAGCAACGCCGTCAAGTACAGCGGCGGCGATCTGGAGATCACCCTGCGGGAAACGGGGGAGATCGTTTTTTCCAATACCGCGCCCGGGCTGAACGAAGTGCAGGTGGGCAGGCTGTTCGACCGCTTTTACACGGTGGAAGCCGCCCGGAAGTCCACAGGCCTGGGCCTGGCCATCGCCAGAACGCTGACCGAGCGCATGGGTGGGAGCATAACCGCCCAATACGAAGGCGGCAGATTGACGATTGGGGTCTTCTTTCCGGATTTACCGCTGGAAAATGCATAAAGAAAAGCGCCGTCAGAAGACGGCGCTTTTCTAATAACTCATTCTTAACAACTAACGACTGATCTCCCAGGTCACGCCTTCCGGCGTATCCTTTACTACCACATGCAGGGCCGCAAGCTGGTCGCGTATCTCGTCTGCGGCGGCCCAGTCCTTGTTCTTCCGGGCTTCCGCGCGCCTTGCAATCAAATCCTCGATCTCCGCCTGTTCCTCCGGGGAAAGCTCCGCGACCGTGGTGGCGGCGGTACGCTCCGCCGCTTCCAAGAGCCCCAGGGACAGTACGCTGTCAAAATCCTCCGTCAAATAGCGCTTTGTGGCGTCGGAAAGATCAGATTTGAGCATATCGTACAGTACGGTAAGGCCCAGAGAGGTATTCAGGTCGTTTCCCAGCGCTTCCGAAAAACGTTTCCTGAAAGGCTCCGCGGCATTCTTATCGGGCTCTCCTGTTTTGGAAAGAGCGGCAATGCGCCCAACCAGCTTCTGGTAGGCCTGGGCGGCGTTTGTGAGGCTTTCAAAGGAAAAGGCCAGCGGCTTGCGGTAATGGGACTGCAGGCAGAACAGCCGGTAGCACAGGGGATCATAGCCTTTTTCCTCCAGCAGGGAGACCGTAAGGAACTCCCCCTTGGACTTGCTCATCTTTCCCCTGGAATCGTTCAGGTGCAGCACATGGAACCAGTATTTGCACCAGGGGTGGCCCAGGTAGGCCTCGCTCTGCGCGATCTCATTGGTGTGGTGAGGGAAGGCATTATCGATGCCGCCGCAGTGGATATCCAGATATTCTCCCAGCTCTTTGACGCTGATAGCGGAGCACTCGATGTGCCAGCCGGGATAGCCATAGCCCCAGGGGCTTTCCCATTTCAACTCCTGGTCCTCAAATTTTGATTTGGTGAACCACAGCACAAAGTCGGTTTTATTTCGCTTGTTCTCGTCCGCGTCCACGCTGTCCCGAACGCCCACAGCCAGGTCTTCCTCGTTCTGGTTGCCGAACACATAGTAATTTTCCAGTTTGGAGGTATCGAAATACACGTTGCCTCCGGCCTGGTAGGCATATCCCTTTTGCAGCAGAACGGAAATAAACTCGATAAAATCCCCGATCCGGCTGGTGGCGGGCACCACCGTGTCCGGCCAGCGGATATGGAGCTTTTCGCAGTCTTTTTTAAAGGCATCGGTATAAAACGCTGCGATCTCCATTACCGTTTTGTGCTCCCGTTTCGCGCCCTTGAGCATTTTGTCCTCACCGGTATCCGCGTCGGAAGATAAATGGCCCACATCGGTAATATTCATCACCCGATCCACCTGATAACCTTCGTACCGCAGAAATTTTTCCAGCACGTCCTCCATGAGATACGAGCGCAGATTGCCGATGTGGGCAAAGTGGTACACCGTGGGGCCGCAGGTGTACATGCGGACCTTTCCCGGCTCG
>CAZXLM010000065.1:0-10985 GCA_964642055.1 uncultured Acutalibacter sp.
CTGGCGAAGGAAGCCAACGCCCAGGCCATGAACGAGCTGAAAAACGCGGAGGCCGCCAAGGAATACAAGATCAAGACCGAGACGGAGAAGGCCCAGAGCAGCGCCGACGCCCTTTCCGGCAAGACCGTGAAGATCTATGCCAAGGCGGGCCAGGGCGGGAAGATTTTCGGCTCCGTCACCGCCAAGGAGCTTTCCGAGGAGATCCAGAAGCAGTTCGGGATTGAAGTGGAAAAGCGGAAGATCGTCCTGGAGGGCGATATCAAGGCTTTTGGCACCTACAATTTTGACGTGAAATTCTACAGCGGCATTTCCGCCACCATGAGCGTGGCTGTATGCGAGAAGTAGTTGTTAGCTAATTAGTTGTTAGGCCGGCTGCGCCGAAGGCGGGTCGAGAGGACAGCTTATGCTGGTGAATCGTGAGAGTCCTGACCAAATGCAGAAAGATAAATTGGAATTTAGCGTACCAACTAATAGCACACCCCTTTGCCTCCCCTGCCAAGGGGTGAGCATGCCCCAGTGGGGCATTGCCGCGAACCGACCGAGCCGGCAGGCGAGACAGGGACCATGCGACAGCATGGTGGAGGGGTTTGTTGCGGCTTTCGGTGTAATTTGAAACCCCTCAGTCATGGCTTACGCCATGCCAGCTCCCCTTTCAGGGGAGCCTGAGAACTTTACTAAACGAGAATTTATCTGTTCTTTCTCCAGAATCCAGTATCCAGAATCCAAAATCGGAGGTCGTTTTATGCCGTTTGAGCTGAATACCCAAGCTGAGCCGGGGCTTTCCATGCCCTTCAGCCTGGAAGCGGAGCAGTCTGTTCTGGGCGCGGTCCTGCTGGAGCCCTCCTGCCTGGCTACAGTGGCGGAGATCCTGCCCAGAGCCGAATATTTTTACGCGGTGAACAACCAGATGATCTACGGGGCCATGCTGGAAATGTTTACCCTTGGCCTGCCGGTGGATTTTGTCACCGTGCTGGAAAAGCTCAAGGAAAACGAGGAATTTGACGAGGCTACGGGCAAGGTGTATTTGACCCAGCTTGCCCAGCTGGTCCCGTCCCTTTCCAATGTGTCCGTTTACGCCAACATCGTTCGAGACCGGTACGACGTGCGGGTCCTGATGCAGGCAGCCCGCAGCATTTTGGACGATGCCGGGGAGGGGAGCCAGGAGGCTTCCATGCTGCTGGATATGGCAGAACAGCGCATTTTCGATATCCGCCAGGGCAAAAACATGACGGGCCTGCAGCTGGTCCGGGAAATTCTGCTGGAGACCTTTGATCGGCTGGATCTTCTCAATTCTCCCGACCGGGACAAGTACCGGGGGATCCCTACCGGAATTGGAGAGCTGGACAGCACCATCACCGGCCTGAACCGCTCCGATCTCATTGTGCTGGCAGCCCGGCCCGGCGTGGGCAAAACCAGCTTCGGTCTGAATATTGCCCGCCACGCCTCTGTGGCAAAGGGACGCCGAGTGGCGTTTTTCTCCTTGGAAATGGGCCGGGAGCAGCTGGCCTCCCGTCTGCTTTCCAGCGAAGCTATGGTGGAGGGCACCAGGCTCCGTTCCGGTGAACTGGGGGACGAGGAATGGACCAGACTGGTGGAGGCTGGGGATATCCTGTCCCGGGCAGACCTCTATTTTGACGACAGCCCCGGCATCACCGTGCCGGAGATCAAGGCAAAGCTGCGCAGGCTGGGCAATGTGGACCTGGTCATCATCGACTATTTGCAGCTGATGTCCAGCGCCCGGCGTATCGACAACCGGGTGCAGGAGATCACGGAGATCACAAGAAGCCTGAAGATCATGGCCAAGGAGCTGAATGTGCCGGTCATCGCCATGTCCCAGCTGCGACGTCCCACGGAGCGGGCGCGGGATCACCGCCCCGGACTTTCCGAGCTGCGGGATTCCGGTTCTATCGAGCAGGACGCCGACATCGTTATTTTCCTGCACCGGGAGGCGTACAACGCCGCCAGCGAAGGCGGGGAAGTTACCGAGGATATGGACGTCACCGCCGCTGAGATCATCGTGGCGAAAAACCGCCACGGCGATACGAAGAGCATCAACGTCCACTGGCAGCCGGAATACATGCGGTTCACCTCCCGGGAGTTTACCCGCCATGAGTAAGGAGCTGCTTTCCGCCGGAAGTCTCGACGGCCTGCCGGAGAGAGGACTTGTTGTTGTGGGCTTTTCCGGCGGTGCGGATTCCACGGCGCTGGCCCACTGGCTCATGGGAAAGCTTGATCCGGGACGGATCGTTCTCGCCCATGTGAACCACATGCTGAGAGGCGGGGAATCGGAACGGGACGAGGCCGCGGTTCGGGATTTTGCCCGGCAGACGGGGCTTCGTCTCGCCGTTTCGAGGGTGGACGTAAAAGCGCTGGCAGAGCAGCAGGGCCAGGGGCTGGAAGAATGCGGACGGGACGTGCGCTACGGCTTTTTCGCGTCTCTTGCTCCGGGGGAGGACGACCGGATCTTGACGGCTCACAACCTGAACGACAACGCCGAGACCATGCTTTTGAACCTGTGCAGGGGCGCGGGCCTGGAAGGGCTCTGCGGCATTCCCCCCAGGCGGGGGAAAATCCTTCGGCCCCTATTGCGGGTGAGCCGGGCGGAAATTGAGGAATACTGCGGCGCAAATGGCCTTTCCTTTGTGACGGACAGCAGCAACCTGTCCCCGGAATTTGCCAGGAACCGCCTGCGGTTAGAGGTGCTGCCCGTACTGCTGTCCCTGAATCCCCGGTTTTTGGAGGCCGCTGCCCAGACGGCGGAGCTTTTGAGCCGTGACCGGGATTTTCTGCGGGAAGCGGCAGAACAGGCCAGGAAGATGGCGGAGCGTCCCTACGGGCTGGACGCCCGTCTTTTGGCGCGGGAACCGGAGGCGGTCAGCTCCCGAGTGCTGAAGACCTGGCTGGAGGAAGCGGGCTGCGACAGGCTGGAAAAAAAGCATCTGGACGAGGCTAAGGCCTGCATGAAAAGCGGCGGCGCGGCCCAGCTTCCGGGGGGCGTAACGGTCCGGCGGGGGCAGGGGGTCCTGTCGGCGGTTCAGGAAGAAGCTTCGGAGCCGTTTTCGCTGGAGGTACGGCTTCCCGAGGCGATCGATAAACCGGAAAAAAAGGCGCTTCCTGGGGGAAAAACTCTGATTTTGGAGAAAAAGCGGCTTTTTTCGGGAGAAGACAGGAAAAAAATTCATAATTTGTTATTCAAAAATGCATTGGACTGTGATATAATGACAGGAACTTTGGTGGCGAGGACGCGCCGGGAGGGCGATCGGTTTTTTCCGGCGGAAGGCTCCGCTCCCAAAAGCCTGAAGCGGGTGTTTCAGGAATGCGGCATGCCTGCGCAGCTGCGGAAAAGCGCGGTGCTGCTGGAATGCGAGGGGCAGCTCGTCTGGTGCGAGGGTGCCGGGGCTTCCCGAGAATTTCAGGTCTCAGAAAGGACGGAAACGGCGCTTGCCGTGTGGCTTCAGGGATCGGAAAATTGAAGGAATGGGGGAAACGGGACATGGTGGAACGAAGCGAAATGATGGAGGACATTCAGGACGTTCTGTTTACGGAGCGGCAGATCGCTGTGGAGGTGGAACGGGTCGGGAAGGAAATTTCCAGAGACTACAAGGATAAAAACCTACTGCTGGTAAGCGTGCTGAAAGGCTCAGTGGTGTTTATGGCGGACCTGATGCGGTCCATCACCATTCCGGCCAAGATCGACTTTATGGCCACTTCCAGCTATGGCTCGGGGACGAAATCCTCCGGCGTGGTGAAGATCATCAAGGACCTGGATATTCCCCTGTCCGGCTATGATATCGTGCTGGTGGAGGATATTCTCGACAGCGGCAAGACCCTCCATTACCTGCTGGAGCTTCTGCGGGACAGAAACCCGAAAAGCCTGCGGATCTGCACGCTGTTTGACAAACCGGAGCGCCGCGAGGCCCCCATCGAGGCCGATTATGTGGGCGCGGTGATCCCGGACGCTTTCATTGTGGGCTATGGGCTGGATTACGATGAAAAATACAGAAATCTGCCTTTTATCGGGATCCTCAAGCCCTCTGTGTACGAATAACGGTCCGGAAAAGGCTAAAGCTACTTTGGAGCGGTACAGCAGAAAGTGTGCCTCGTGCCGTTCCTGAAATTTAGGAGGATACATTTTTGGACAGTAATAGGAGAAAACTGCGCACTCTTCTGTATCTGCTGATTCCCGTGGCGGTGGTGGTCATCATCGTCGTTTTGCTGCAGAACAGGGGGCCGGAGCCGGAAACCCGCAAGTATTCGGATATCATCAACTATTTTGAGACGGGACAGGTGAGCGAATACAGGCTGAATCTCGGCACGGGCGAGCTCAAGCTGAAGCTCAATGACGAAAAAAAGACCATCGTTGAATTCGACCTGCCCAGCGTGGACCTGTTTTATCAGAACGTGTCCGCCTCCATTCGGGAATACAACGAGGCCCATCCGGACCGGAAAATGGTGCAGGATATTATCCGCCCTGTGGAAGCCAGCTGGTTCCTGAGCCTGCTACCGACGCTGATCCTGTTTGCGGGCCTGATCATTTTCTGGGTCCTCATGATGCGCCGTCTCGGAAACAGCATGGGCGGCGACAAGCAGATGAATTTCGGCAAGGCGAAGGTCAAACAGATGAGCGATGAAAAGCGCAAGACCACCTTTGCCGATGTAGCCGGCGCGGACGAGGAAAAGGAAGAGCTCCGGGAGATCGTGGAATTCTTGAAGAATCCCGGGAAGTACAATTCCCTGGGCGCCCGTATCCCCAAGGGCGTGCTGCTGGTGGGCCCTCCCGGCACAGGCAAAACGCTGCTGGCCAGGGCTGTGGCCGGAGAAGCGGGAGTGCCCTTCTTCTCCATTTCCGGCTCCGACTTTGTGGAAATGTTCGTGGGCGTGGGCGCTTCCCGTGTCCGCGACCTGTTTGAAAAGGCAAAGAAGAACCACCCCTGTATCATATTCATTGACGAGATCGACGCCGTAGGCCGCCAAAGAGGGGCCGGCCTTGGCGGCGGCCACGATGAACGGGAGCAGACCTTGAACCAGCTGCTGGTGGAAATGGACGGCTTTGGCGCCAACGAAGGCGTCATTATGATCGCCGCCACCAACCGCCCCGATATTCTGGACCCGGCGCTTATGCGGCCTGGCCGGTTTGACCGGCAGGTGACGGTGGGATATCCCGACGTTAGGGGACGCGAGGAGATTTTGCGGGTCCATGCCAAAGGAAAGCCCCTTGCCCCGGACGTGGTGCTCTCCACCATCGCCAAGTCCACCGCCGGATTTACCGGCGCGGACCTGGAAAACCTGTTGAACGAAGCGGCGCTGCTGGCTGCCAGAAGGAACCATAAGGCCATTACCATGCCGGAGATCGAGGAAGCCACCATCAAGGTGGTGGTGGGCACGGAGAAAAAGAGCCGCATCATGAACGAGAAGGAAAAGAAGCTGACCGCCTATCACGAAGCGGGACACGCTATTGCCACTTATTACTGCAAGACCCAGGACCCGGTGCACCAGATCTCTATTATTCCCAGAGGCATGGCAGGCGGTTACACCATGCACCTGCCCACGGAGGACCGCTCCTATCAGAGCAGGAATGAGATGAAAGAAGAGCTTGTGGTGCTGCTGGGCGGCCGGGTGGCGGAGGCCCTGGTGCTGGACGATATTTCCACCGGCGCTTCCAACGACATCGAGCGGGCCACTAAAATCGCCAGGGCCATGGTAACAAAATACGGCATGAGCGAAAAACTGGGGCCGATCACCTATGGCACGGACGATTCCAACCCCTTCCTGGGTAAGGAAATGGGCCACATCAGCAATTATTCCGAGCAGACGGCTTCGGAGATCGACGAGGAGATACAGGCCATCATTTCCGCCGCTTACAAGCAGACAGAACAGATCTTGAAGGATCATATCGACGAACTGCACAGGCTTGCCGGCGTGCTGTTTGAGAAAGAAAAGCTGGACGGCGGCGAGTTCCAGGAGGTCATGAACGGAAACCTTCTGCCCGGCGGGGGAAGCGCCAATGCGCCTGAACTGGAAAGCGGTGCTTCCGCAAACGCGGAAGAACAGCCTAAAGCCGCCGGAGAAGACCATGCACAGGAGAACGGAGAAGCCTGACAAAGTCAGAAAAATCGTGGAAAGAGCCCGAAGGGACCGTAGTGTGCGGCCCCTTCGTGTTGTGCCGGACGATAGTTGTACGAAAAGCCTATGAGCTTTACACAGCTGCTTGCAAAGCATAAAGCTAATACACTTTACAGAAAAGGGGATCGGGGAGAGCCATGGCAAGAAATCAGGGCTACGGCAACGACAGCATTCAAAGCCTGAAAGGAGCGGACCGGGTGCGTCTGCGGCCGGGGGTCATTTTCGGCTCCGACGGCATCGACGGCTGCCAGCATTCCATTTTTGAAATACTTTCAAACTCCATTGATGAGGCTAGAGAGGGACGGGGGGACTCCATCACCGTTACCCGGTTTTTGGACCATTCCGTCCAGGTAGAGGACCATGGCAGCGGTATTCCGGTGGAATATAACGTTAAGGAAGAGCGGTACATCTCGGAGCTGGTGTTGTGTGTGATGTACGCCGGCGGTAAGTATATCAATGAGGCCGGGGCGAATTTCGAAAACTCCCTGGGTCTCAACGGCCTGGGGCTTTGCGCCACCCAGTACGCCTCGGAATACATGGACGTGGATATCCGCCGAGACGGCTTCCGTTATACCCTGCATTTCGAGCGGGGTGAAAATGTGGGCGGCCTGCAAAAGGAACCCTACGCAAAAAAGGATACGGGTACTGTTATCAAATGGCGGCCCGACTTGCAGGTCTTTACCGACATCGACGTGAGCACCGAGTACTATCTGGATGTTCTGAAGCGCCAGGCGGTGGTCAACGCCGGTGTAAAGTTTCATTTTCGAAACGAAGTTTCCCCGGGCAAATTTGAAACCACGGATTTCTGCTATGAAAACGGTATTCAGGACCACGCCCGGGAACTGGCAGGGGAGGACGCCCTGACGCCCGTACAGTTCTGGCAGAGCGAAAAGAAGGTCCGGGACCGGGAAGACATGGCGTTTTACAATACGAAGATCAATGTGGCGGCGGCTTTTTCCAACCGGAACCATGTGACGGAATACTATCACAATTCCAGCTGGCTGGAGCACGGCGGCGCGCCGGACAAGGCGGTGAGAAGCGCCTTTGTCAGCCAGATAGACGCCTATTTGAAGCAGAACAACAAGTATACGAAAAACGAGTCGAAGATCACCTTCCAGGACGTGGAAGACTGCCTGATCATCGTCATTTCTTCCTTTTCCACCCAAACCTCCTATGAGAACCAGACCAAAAAGGCCATCACGAACAAGGGCATTCAGGAGGCCATGACGGAAATGCTCCGGCACAATCTGGAAGTGTATTTCATTGAAAACCCCATGGACGCAGAGAAGATCGGCAACCAGGTGCTGGTGAACAAGCGCAGCCGGGAGGACGCGGAAAAGACAAGGCTCAATCTGAAGACAAAGCTCACAGGCAAAATGGATATGACCTCCCGGGTGGCAAAATTTGTGGACTGCCGCAGTCGGGACGTCAGCGAGCGGGAGCTGTTCATCGTGGAGGGCGATTCGGCTTTGGGCTCCGTCAAGCAGGCACGGGACCCCAATTTCCAGGCGGTCATGCCTATCCGGGGCAAGATCCTGAACTGCCTGAAGGCGGATCTGGACCGGATCTTCAAAAGCGAGATCATCACCGACCTTATCAAGGTCTTGGGCTGCGGCGTGCAGGTGAAAGCCAAGGCCAACAAGAACCTGAACGCTTTCGATATGGAAAATCTCCGGTGGAACAAGGTGATCCTCTGCACCGACGCGGACGTGGACGGCTTCCAGATACGCACCCTGCTGCTCACCATGATCTACCGGCTCACCCCGGCGCTGATAGAGGCGGGAAAGGTGTACATCGCCGAATCCCCCCTGTATGAGATCGCCTCTAAGGACGAGACCTATTTTGCCTACGACGAGGGAGAAAAGGCGGAATTCCTCAAAAAGCTGGAAGGCCAGAAATACACCATTCAGCGCTCCAAGGGTCTGGGCGAGAACGAGCCGGACATGATGAACCTGACCACTATGAACCCCGCCACCCGCAGGCTCATCAAGGTGCTGCCCGGAGATGCGGAATACGCCGCCTGGATGTTTGACATCATGGAGGGCGACGACCTGGAGGGCCGGAAAAACTATATCGCCGAACACGGCGCGGAATATACCGACGAGCTGGACGTGAGCTGAGCAGTTGTCAGCTGTGAGTAGTTAGTTGTTAGATAAGGGCAAAGAAGAGGAGGCATAAAGCTGTGCCAAAAAAGGAAAAGAAAGAAAGCGGACGGCCGCCCAGAATGAAGGGCTATATCGCCGGGGCCGGGGAAACGGTGGAGCAGGAGGTAGGGGAGACCCTGCGAAAAAACTTCATGCCCTATGCCATGAGCGTAATTCTGAGCCGGGCCATTCCGGAGATAGACGGCTTTAAACCGTCCCACCGGAAGCTGCTGTATACCATGTACAAGATGGGGCTTTTGACTTCCGGACGGACCAAAAGCGCCAATATCGTGGGCCAGACCATGAAGCTGAACCCTCACGGGGACGCAGCCATTTATGATACCATGGTCCGGCTTTCCCGGGGATACGAGGCCCTTCTACACCCCTTTGTGGACTCTAAGGGGAATTTTGGAAAGGCCTATTCCCGTGACATGGTCTGGGCGGCGTCTCGGTATACGGAAGCAAAGCTGGATACCATCTGCAAGGAGCTTTTTCAGGATATCGACAAAGACACGGTGGATTTTGTAGACAACTACGACAACACCATGAAGGAGCCCACCCTGCTGCCGGCCACATTCCCCACGGTGCTGGTGAACGCCAACACGGGCATTGCCGTAGGCATGGCCAGCAGTATCTGCCCCTTTAACCTGGCGGAGGTGTGCAGGACTACCGTCGCTTTGATGCGGGACCCGGAGGCCGACCTGTTCCAAACCCTGCAGGCCCCGGATTTTCCCGGCGGGGGACAGCTTATTTTCGACCGGGAGCAGATGCGGAAAATTTACGAAACGGGCCGGGGCAGCTTCCGGGTGCGCAGCCAGTATACCTATGATAAATCCGCTGGGTGCATAGACGTGACGCGGATACCGCCTACCACCACGGTGGAAGCCATTGTGGAGAAAGTCATCGATTTGGTCAAGCAGAACAAGCTCCGGGAAATTTCGGACATTCGGGACGAGACCGGCCTGGAGGGCCTGAAGATCACCATCGATCTGAAGCGGGGGACGGACCCGGACAAGCTGATGCAGAAGCTCTTTAAGCTGACGCCGCTGGAGGACAGCTTTTCCTGCAATTTCAACGTCCTCATTGCCGGGACCCCCAGGGTGCTGGGCGTCCGGGAAATTTTGGAGGAGTGGACGGCTTTCCGGGTGGAGTGCGTCCGCCGCCGCACCTATTTCGATTTGCAGAAAAAGAAGGAAAAGCTTCACCTGCTGCTGGGCCTGCAGGCCATTTTGCTGGATATCGACAAGGCCGTGCGGATCGTTCGGGAGACGGACGAGGAGGCGGAAGTGGTGCCAAACCTGATGATCGGCTTCGGCATCGACCAGATCCAGGCGGAATATGTGGCGGAGATCAGGCTGCGCCACCTGAACCGGGAATACATTTTAAAGCGCACGGAGGAAGTGGAAAGCCTGGAACAGGAGATCGGGGAGCTCCAGGGTATCTTGGATTCCAAGGCGAAGGTGAAGTCTATCATTGTGCGGGAGCTGGAAGAGGTGGCAAAAAAATACGGCCAGCCCAGAAAGACCCTGCTGCTTTACGCCGACGAGGTGGAGGAAGTGGAGCTGACGGAGGAAACGCCGGATTATCCGGTGAACTTGTTCTTCACCAGCGAGGGCTATTTCAAGAAGATCACCCCCCAGTCCCTGCGCATGAGCGGCGACCAGAAGCTGAAGGAAGGGGACGCGATCACCCAGCAGATAGAGGCAATGAACAACATGGATCTGCTGTTCTTTTCCGACCGGGCCCAGGTCTACAAGATGAAAGCGTCCGATTTTCCGGACACAAAAGCAAGCGTCCTAGGGGAGTATGTTCCCGCCCGGGCCCAGATGGACGAGGGGGAGCGGGCCGTGTATCTGGCCGCTACTGCTGATTATGCGGGCTTCCTGCTGTTCTTCTTTGAAAACGGCAAGGCGGCAAAGGTGGAGTTGAGCGCCTACCAGACCAAGACCAATCGGAAAAAGCTTTTGAACGCATACAGTGACAAGTCGCCTTTAGTGGCGGTTCTGTACGTAAAAGAGGACTGCGAAGTACTGCTGACCGCTTCCTCCGGCAGAATGCTGTTGTTCCATACCGGTTCCATTCTGCCTAAAACCACAAAGAATACCCAAGGAGTGCAGGCTATGAATTTGAAGAAAGGCCAGCGGGTGGTATCCGCCGTGGAATACAAAGAGGGAATGCTGAAAAACCCCACGCGGTATAAAAAGAAGCTGCCCGCTCTGGGCGCTTTGCCGGACGGGGAAGAAGCCGGAGAGCAGCTGACGTTGTAAAAGCCGGGCGCGGCGCTCATTGGTTTTTTTGGAGGCCGTGGGAAATGCCTGTTGTGAGATTGGGTTTTGCAGAAAGCAGGCAGATTTGACAGAAACAGGGTCCCGGCTGCTGCCGGGGCCCTGTTTGGAGCAGGCAATGAGGGAAAAGTCCGGATCGTAGGACTTTTTTGAAATTTCTTCAGAATTTCTCCTATTAAAAATGAGTTCGAGCCTGTCGCCCAAAAACAAGTGTCCCCCGACGGAATCGGGGGACACTTGTTTTTGGAGCGGACAAACGAGGCAGAACGTCCGGCTTGCCGGACGTTCCTGAAATTCCTTCGGAATTTCTCCTATTAAAAGCACGAGTTCGAGCCTGTCGTCCAAAACAAAAAAACCAAGCTAATGCTTGGTTTCTTGTTTTGGAGCGGACGACGAGGCTCGAACTCGCTACCTCCACCTTGGCAAGGTGGCG
>CAZXLM010000066.1:0-10676 GCA_964642055.1 uncultured Acutalibacter sp.
TTTGCGAAGATCAAGGCTACATCGGGAAAGGAAATCATTGACGAGCAACACGAAAGGGCTGTGGAGCTTGCAAAAGCCCGGTATAAAATATCCTGTTCGCAGTTAGCAGAAAAGCAAAGGGAACTTTCCGATTATGAAGCGGAAACCATCAGGGTCATTCGTGGGGAAAGCCGATTAAACATCGAGTTACTGAATGACTTGGTGGAGAAAGCAAAGACAGAAATTCAAACGCTTTCTGATTCAGTCGATTCTGCTAAGCGGGATTATGAAGAATGTGCCGCCAGCGCAGACCGAGAGAGGCAGGAATATGACAAGCTGGAAAGCTGGGCTGACCTTTACGACAAATGCACATTTGAGGCAAAGAAAATGATAATAACGCAGTTTGTCAAGTCCGTCTATGTTTATCGGGACTACTCTCTGGATATTGAGTTTAACGTCTCTTTCCAGGAGTTTAAGCGGCTTGAAGCAGAGTGCCGAGAGGAAAACAACGCTGAAACGGGTATCTATGTTTCCGCATAAAAAAACAGACCTGTTTTTTGAAACAAGTCTGTTTGATGGTGGACGATAGGGGGATCGAACCCCTGACCTCCAGATTGCGAACCTGGCGTTCTCCCAGCTGAACTAATCGCCCGTATTACCGTATTAACTTGTTATTTTCCTTGAATGTGTAGCGAACACGCCGCACACCAAATGAATTACGCCCCCAAATTAGGGGTCTTAAACTGCACCGCCCGCTCTCCCAACTGAGCTACGATCCCGTTTCCGGCCCGTGTGCCCTACCAATGGAGTTACAGGCCTAAATGTCCTATGAGATTTTTGTTATCCTGACTTCGAAACAGCAGAGTTATTCTACCACACGAAAAGCGGATTGTAAAGCTTTTTTTCAGACTTTTTGGGTAAATCAGGCGTCTGCTTCGGGCTTCCGCTTCTGTGCGAACAGATCGATATTCAGCCAGCGGCCCCGGTACAGACGGATCATGAAAACCAGACCGCGGACGCAAAGCTCCGCCGCCATGGCCACCCACACGCCGGGAAGTCCCAAGGGACCCGCCAGCAGCAGGGAAAGGGTGATCCGCACACCCCACATGGTGGCAAGGCTGATCAGGAACGGCCATTTGGAGTCCCCGGCGCCCCGCAGCGCACCGGAAGCCACAATGGACGCGCCAAACAAAGGCTCCGCAAAGGCTACGATCCGCAGCACCTGCGTGCCCAGCTCTATGACTTCCTGCTCCCGTGAAAAGATCATGATCAGCTGAGGGGCCAGCGTAAACAGCAGGAGACCCCCAAAGGTCATGAGAACGATGCCCATCCAGGTAACGATCCTGGAAAACCGCTTTGCAAGGTCTTTCCTTCCCGCCCCCACAGCCTGTCCTACCAGCGTAGTGGCGGCCGTTGCTATGCCGTAAGCCGGCATGTAGCTCAGGGATTCAGCCGTCACCGCCAGGTGGTTAGCCGCTATGGCCACGGTGCCTATGCCGGAAATAATGGCGGTAATAACGATTTGAGCAACGCTGGTAAGAGCGCGCTCCAAAGCCACGGGAAGGCCAAGCCGCCAAACCGTTAAAAGACAGGTTTTTTCGAATTTGTAGCGCTGCTTCATGCTGATGCGGATAGGCGCTTTTTTCCGGAATATGACTACGAGGAACAGGACCGCCACCGCCGTGGTGGAGCAGGTGGAAGCAAAGGCTGCGCCACCCACGCCCCAGCCTGCGCCCCACATGGTAAAAGAGGCCCCGAACAGGAAAACCATGCGGGTGGGATAAATAAACAGCGTGTTGAGAACGATGTTGAGGGCGTTGATCATCACGTTCAAAATCATGGGAGTCTTCGTATCCCCCGCACAGCGGAGGATAGCGCTGAACATATTGGAAGCCAGCGTAAAGGGCATGGCGCAGGCCATAATGCGGAAATAGAGAGAAGCCAGAGGGCGCACGGTATCATCTGCACCCAGCATCGCCGGGAGCGGGAAGGACAGCGCCACGCCGATGGCCCCGACGAGCACGCCGAAAATGGCCACAAAGCGCACGGACTGCCAGACGACTTTACGGGCTTCCTCCTGGCGCCCCGCGCCCAAATGCTGGGCCACCTGCACGGAAAAGCCAACGGACGCCGCGCCGAACAGCCCGCCGAAGAGCCAGGTGGTGCTGGCAGTCAAGCCCACGGCGGCCGTGGCGGTAGAGCCGAGGGACCCTACCATGGCGGTATCCACATACTGCACCAAGGTGATCATGATCTGTTCCAGAATGGCAGGCCATGCCAGAACCATCACGGCGAAAAGCGTATCCTTCGTTCTGGGCGCACCCTCAGACGCCAGAAGCTTCGTCATACTGTAGTTCATAGCTCGTAATCGATGCAGACCCGGCCCTCCGGCTCCCGCAGTTCCTTGACAAATTGTCCGAACGCCACATGCAGCGGGTGCTTTTGGTAAGCTTCCAGTTCCGCAAGGCTGCGAAAATCAGAAATCAGAATAAAATCGTAATTAGCGGGATCTGCGCCGGGAACCCCCAAGCGCACTTCCATGGTCTGAATTTCAGGGATATGCCCCTTCAGCGCAAGCATACGCTCTTTTGCTTCGGCCAGATTCTCCGCCTTGGCCTTTCCATTGGCAGTTTCTCTAAATTTGAACAGGACGATATGACGGATCATAAAATCTTCTCCTCACAGCAATATCAGAAAATCGGAAATTTTGGAAACGCGTTCCATTTCCTGGGGAAGTACCGCCGAGCGGACTCAGAGAACCTCCAGTTCTCCGAGGGCAGGTAAAACAGCGTTCAGCCCAAATCAAAAAAGACTCCCCGGATCGGTTTTTCAGCGCCAATTGACAGCTTATTTTTCATTATATCGCTTTCATAGGCGCTTTTCAACCTTTTCGGAGGAATTCACAAACCTTCAGCGGAGCACAAGCCCACAGCGACCATATCATTTCCTCCTTTTGATAAGTACAGTGCGGCCGATTGGACCGCACCTTTTTCCTTCCGCCTGTTCGGTTAGGCGATCACGAGAGAAACATCGTCCAGATCCAGGCTTTGCCCGCCGTTTGCCGTTACTCTGAACTGCACGCGCAGAGTGACGGCGTCGCTGGGCGCTGCCACGGAAACACCCCGGTAGTAGGCGTAATTCCTGTTGTCCGTGGGGATATCCTGCTGCCGCACCATGATGGTCAGTCCGGACGTGGCTTCGTCCTCCTCATTGTAGAAGGTGAGTGTGGCGGTAAGGCCCACCTGAGCACCTTCGCCCCGGGCAAAGAAGGAAAGCCCGTAAAAGCAGCTTCCGGTGATGGCAATATCCTGGGTAAGCACTGCGCCGTTTTCCAAATTGACGGCGGAATTTCCGGAGTGTACCCGGCCCTGCTGTGTCACCTTGGAACTGAGAGACGCATTGTTCATGGCCCAGCCGGTAGGCACGCTGCCGGTGAAGGCCTCCATGCCGCCGTTTACAGCCAATTCGCCCCGGGAACGGCAGGGGCAGGTACAAACGCCTGCGGGGCCTGTATCGCCCTTGGGGCCTGCGGGGCCGGTGTCACCCTTAGGACCTGCGGGGCCGGTGTCGCCCTTGGGACCGGCAGGGCCGGTGGGACCCGGCACAGGGCAGAATTGAGGACAGGGACAGCGGCATTCGTCGTCAAAGGGTTCGGCGGAATTTCCGCATCCGCTGCCGTGATAAATGTTCATAGAGTAAGGTTCTCCTTTCAACCTGTTTCGTTTCGCGGAGGACAAATCCCCCACAGTCCAGAAATATGCGGACAGGCTGGAAAAGTGAAGGCCAGCCGGTTTCCCGGCTGGCCTTCAAAGCAAGCGTTCATTTTTATGTATCTTTATTGGAACTGAGAGTTATAAAGCCCGGCGTAAAAGCCTTTTTTTGCCATAAGCTCCCGGTGCGTCCCCTGCTCCACAATGTCTCCGTCCCGCACCACCAGAATGTTGTCGGCATTCTGAATGGTGGAAAGCCGATGGGCGATAACGAAACAGGTCTTGTCCTTCATAAGCTCCCGCATGGCAGCCTGAATACGCATTTCCGTCCGGGTGTCCACATTGGAGGTGGCCTCGTCCAGGATCAGCATTTTGGCGTCCAGCAGCATGGCCCGGGCAATGGTCAGAAGCTGTTTCTGACCCTGGGAAATGTTCATGCCGTTTTCGTCCAGCACGGTGTCGTACCCCAGGGGCAGGCTCATGATGTACCTGTGGATATGCGCGGCCTTTGCGGCGGCCTCCACGTCCTCCCGGCGGGCGTCCTTTTTTCCGTAGGCCAGATTTTCAAAAATAGTGCCGGTGAAAAGCCAGGTGTCCTGCAAGACCATGGCGTAAGAGAGACGCAGGCTGCTCCGGGTGATCTGCCGGATCTCCCTGCCGTCCAGATAAATGGCCCCGGAATCCGGGTCGTAAAACCGCATCAGCAGATTGATCAGCGTGGTTTTTCCCGCACCGGTAGGACCGACGATAGCGATCAGGCCGCCGGGCGGCGCGTGGAGGCTCAGATCATGAATGATCGTCTTCCCCGAGTCGTAGCCGAATTTCACATGCTCCATGGAAACGTCTCCCCGCGTATCGGCGAGTGTTTCCGCACCGGGGACATCTGCGGGCTCCGGTTCCTCGTCGATGAGGCGGAACACCCGTTCCGCTGCGGCGCAGGCGGATTGCAGCTCACTGACGATATTTGCGATCTCGTTGATGGGCCCGGAAAACTTTCTTGAATACAGCACAAAGGAGGACAGGTTGCCGATGGAAAGCTGCTGGAACAGGAACAGCACCGCTCCAAAAATGCTGACAAAGGCAAGAGAAAGGTTGTTGATGAAATTGACGGAAGGGCCCGTCATACCGCCGTAATAATCGGCGTTGTAGTAGGAATCCACCGCCGCCTTGTTTTTTTTGTCGAACCGGGACACCATCACCTTCTCCCGGTGATACGCCTTGGTGGTCTTCTGCCCGGAAATGACTTCCTCCACGAAGCCGTTGAGCTCCCCCAGCATGACGGAGCGCTTGTGAAACAGAGGACGCACCTTTCTCGTCATATACCTGGTAAAAAGCACGGACATGGGAATAGTGACGGCAAATACCAGGACCAGCACGGGAGAAATGGCGATCATCATGATAAGGGAGCCCAGTACCGTAATGATGCTGGCGGCGATCTGCAAAAGGTCGTTTGACAAAGAGGCGTTTACCGTGTCAATGTCATAGGAAATGCGGCTGACAATGTCCCCTGTCTGATGGCTGTCAAAATAGCGGACAGGCAGCTGGGTCAGGCGGTCAAAGACCTCCTTACGCATTCTGTACACGATTTTCTGGCTCAGGTGGATCATCAGAATGGAAAGGCCGTAGGACAAAGCGGAAGACAGGCAGTAAAACCCTATCATCAAAGCGCAGTACAGCAGCACGGCGGGAAAATCCGCCTGACCCGGCCCCATGCCGATGGCGTCGATAGCCCTGCCGGAAAGGTAAGGTCCGAGAAGGGCCAGCAGGTTGCTGGCGATCGTAAGCAGCACAGCGCCCAGGGCCATCCATTTGTATGCGGCTATGTAGGTCCACAGGCGGAGCAGCACCTTTTTCCTGTCCTTCGGCTTATCTGTCTTTCCGCTGACCGGTCCTCTTGATCCCTGCGGCGGCATGTTACTCCACCTCCTGTGACATCTGTATTTTGGCGATCTCCCGGTAAACCTCACAGTTTTCCATCAATTCCTCGTGGGCGCCATAGCCCAGGGTCTTTCCTTCGCCCAGCACCAGAATATGGTCCGCGTGGGAAATGGAGCTGACCCGCTGGGCGATGATGACGGAAGTAATGCCGCCGTACTCCTCCCGCAGCGCTTTTCGCAGGGCGGCGTCTGTACGGTAATCCAAGGCGGAGGAGGAATCGTCCAGGATGAGGATCTCGGGGACCCCGGCCAGAGCGCGGGCAATCAGTATCCGCTGCTTCTGCCCGCCGCTCAGGTTCGTGCCCTTGGCGGTGAGCATATGCTCCATGCCCTCCGGCAGCGCGGAAATAAAATCCATGGCCTGAGCGCACCGGGCGGCCTTTTCTATCTGCTCTTTTGGCAGATTCCTGCCAAAATCGATGTTTTCATAAATGGTGTCGGCAAAGAGCACATCGTTCTGGAACACCACGCCGAACCGGGTGTGAAGCTCCCCGGGAGGAATAGAAAACACGGCCCGCCCGCCGATGGATATGACACCGCTGTCCGGATCGTACAGCCGCATGAGCAGGGACACCAACGTGGATTTTCCGCTGCCGGTGGCCCCGATGATCCCCAGCGTCTCCCCCTGTTTCAGCCGGAAGCTGATGTTTTCAACAGTGGGCTCCTTCTTCTTGTAGGAGAAAGTCACGTTGTCAAATTCCACATGATAGGGCGTTTCCTGTTTTTCGGCCGGGGAAAGGGGCAGGTCCGCCGGGGTTTCCAGCACCTCGGCGATCCGGGAACCGGAGGCTGCGCCCCGGGACCCCATAACAAAAATTCGGGTGATCCCCATCATGGCGTTCAGAATAATGGTGAAATAGGTGAGGAAGGCGATGATCGCCCCCGGCTGGGTCCGCCCGGCGTTGACCCGGAAAGCCCCCACCAGAATGACCGCCGTAAGCCCTACGTTCAGAAACAGGTTCACCATGGGATTTGTCAGCGCCATGGTGACGCCTGCCTTTTTCTCCTTTTTCACCACTTCCTCATTGACCCTGGAAAACCGCTCTCTTTCGTAATCGGTTTTGCTGAGGGCCTTTATCACACGGATACCGGAAATGTTTTCCCGCACGGTGAGCACCATGGAATCCGTCTTTTTCTGAAGCTCCCTGTAGAGGGGGATCCCTTTTTTCGTCACGCTGTACACCAGCAAAGCGAGAAACGGCAAGGTGCAGACCAGCACCAGTGTCAGGACCGGGTCCAGCGTCAGTGTGATCAATATCCCGCCGACCAGCAGAATGGGGGCCCGCACCCCCATGCGCTGGGCCATGCCGATCATTTGGTGTACGTTGTAAGTGTCGCTGGTCAAGCGGGATTCCAGCGAGGGAATGGAATATTCGTCCACCTGGGCGCAGGAAAGGCCGGAGATCTTTTCAAACAGGTCGTGGCGGATCGCCTCGGTGGTGTGCTGGGCCACCCAGGCCGCCATACGGTTTGCCACAATGTTGGTGCTCCAGGCCAGCAGCGCCGCCAGCACCATACCGCCGCCCCAGAGAGCGATCAGCTTCATGTCCTCTTTTGGCACCACATCGTCAATAATTTTTGACAGCATCCACGGCAGAAGCAGATCCATGACAGAACCGGTGAATTTTATCACAAGACCCAGGCACATTCTGGGTACAAAGGGCTTCAAATAACGAAAAACCATCTTCACAGCCAGTTCCCCCGTCATTTTCAATTTCCAGTCACTAAAGTATACCAGGAAATAGTTGTATGTTCAACTATTTCCGCATCTTCCCCTGCTTCCGGGCGGGCTGCCCCTTTTCAGGGAAGTGGAGCGCATAAAAGTCATAAAATTTATGAAAAAAAAGTAAAATTCTTATATACTTTTCCTGGAAACTGCTGTATAATAAAAATAATACTGCAAATACCCGCAGGCAAACGGCGGAGGATTTGGAGGCACCGAACTCTCCATATCTTCGAGAGCAGTTTTCGCTGCGGCAGGAAAGGGAAGAGAACCATGGCAAGAAAATTCGTATGTACAAAAACGGAACCGGTCGTGCAGACAAAAGCTGGGAAGCTTCGAGGCTTTCAGCTTGACAGCACCTATATTTTTCAAGGCGTGGAGTACGCCTGGGCGGACCGCTTTCAGCCGCCCCAGCCCGTGAAGCCCTGGGAAGGCGTGAAGGACGCTCTTTCCTACGGTTTTGTCTGCCCTCTGCTTCATCAGGAAACGCCCAACGGAGAGGTGCTGGTGCCCCACCGCTACTGGCCCATGGACGAACACTGCCAGAATCTGAACATCTGGACCCAGACGCTGGATCCTGCCGCTAAAAAGCCGGTTATGGTCTGGCTCCACGGCGGCGGGTTTTCCGCAGGCTCCGCCATTGAACAGGCGGCCTACGATGGAGAGAATATGAGCGTCTATGGCGATGTGGTGGTGGTGTCCGTCAACCACAGGCTGAATCTGCTGGGATATCTGGACATGGAACCCTACGGGGAAAAGTACAAAAATTCCTGCAATGCAGGCAATGCCGACCTGGTGGCGGCTCTGCGCTGGATCCACGACAATATCGCGAACTTCGGCGGCGACCCGGGAAACGTCACCCTGTTCGGGCAGTCCGGCGGCGGCATGAAGGTCTACACCCTGATGCAGACGCCTGAGGCGGACGGCCTGTTCCACAAGGGCGTTGTGCAGAGCGGCGTCATCGACGGCTTCAATCGGGAGCATGCGCCCGACGGCAGGAAGATCGTGACTGCCATGCTCAAAGAGCTGGGCCTGACAGAAAGCGACGCCGAAAAGCTTTCGACCCTGCCCTATCCCATGCTGGCCGCCGCGTATGAAAAGGTGGCGCCTGCCCTGCAAAGGCAGGGAGAATATGTGGGCAACGCGCCGGCGCCTAACGACTTCTACCTGGGCGATCCCCGCGTCGTAGGCTTTACCGAACATGCGAAAACCATTCCCGTTATGATAGGCACAGTGTTCGGAGAGTTTGCCTTCGGTCCTTCCGAATCCACCCAAAATAACCTGACGGAAACGGAAAAGACCGCGCTGATCAAAAAGAAGTACGGCGCGGACTGCGATGAGCTGATCCGCCTTTACCGCGCGGCCTGGCCGGAAAAGGACCTGACGGGGCTTCTGACCCTGGATTCCATGTTCCGCGCTCCGTCCCGTGACTTTGCCATGAAAAAAGCCGCCTGCCCGGAGAGTTCCACTTTTTCCTATCTGTTCTCCTATGAAGCCCCCTACGATGGCGGAAAGACCGCGTGGCACTGTTCGGAGATCCCCTTCGTGTTCCACAACACCTGTCTGACCCCCGTGTTCAACGAGCCGGGAGTAACAGACAAGCTGGAGGAGCAGGTATTCGGCGCGTGGATCGCCTTTGCCAGAAACGGCGACCCCAGCCACCCGGGCCTGCCAGACTGGCCCGCCTGCACGCCTGGAAAAGAGCAGGTCATGATATTCGACCGGGAATGCAGCCTGCGAGAGAATTTTGACAGCCGGCTCATAGAGCTTCACAAGAAGCTCTCTCCGGCCTTCTCCCTCGGGAGCGACGAGCCTGTACAGCATTAAAACTCTCATTTTGAAAAGCGCCAAAAAGGGTGTTCGGGATCCTCCGGACGCCCTTTTTTGCAGGTGGTATCCTCGTTTTGCTTTGCAAATTCTGCAATTTTTTCTTTTCAAAGGAGCCTCCGGGTGATATAATAGATTGGTTCATTTAAAATAACTGGTTGTACATGCTGTTTTTTCAGATAGGCAGAGAGAAAGGAATGGATCAAGAATGGGCAGCAGAGAAAATTTGAGAAATGTGGCGATTATCGCCCATGTAGACCATGGAAAAACCACCCTGGTGGACCAGCTCCTGCGGCAGAGCGGGATATTCCGGGAAAACGAGGCCGTGGCCGAGCGCGTGATGGATTCCGGGGACCTGGAGCGGGAACGGGGCATTACCATTCTCTCCAAAAACACCGCCGTGCTGTATAACGGTGTGAAAATCAACATTGTGGATACGCCCGGCCACGCCGATTTCGGTGGCGAGGTAGAGCGGGTGCTGATGATGGTGGACGGCGTGCTCCTGCTGGTGGACGCTTTCGAGGGCTGCATGCCCCAGACCCGTTTCGTGCTGAAAAAGGCCCTGGGCCTTGGGAAAAAGCCGGTGGTAGTGGTAAACAAGATCGACCGGCCCGGCGCACGGCCTGCCGAAGTGGTGGACGAGGTGCTGGATCTGTTCATCGAGCTTGGCGCAAACGACGATCAGCTGGATTTCCCGGTGGTTTACGCCTCCGCCAGGGACGGCTACGCCACGCTGGACCCCGCAAAGCCCGGCACGGATATGACGCCTCTCTTTGAAATGATTATCGGAGAGGTCCCCGCCCCCCAGGGCGACCTGGACGGCCCTACCCAGGTGCTCTTTTCCAATATCGATTATGACGACTATGTGGGCCGGATCGGCATCGGCCGGGTGGAACGCGGTAAAATCCAGGTGGGCGAGACCGTGACCATCTGCGGCGGTCAGGAGAACGTGCAGAAAAACGCCAAAGTGGCGAAGCTCTATCAGTTCGAGGGCCTGAAGCGAGTGGAGGCCCAAGAGGCTTGTCTGGGGGATATTATCGCCGTTTCCGGCATCGCCGATCTGAATATTGGCCAGACGGCCTGCGCGGTGGACTGTGTGGAGCCCCTGCCCTTTGTAAAAATCGACGAGCCTACGGTCTCCATGAACTTCATAGTGAACAACTCCCCCTTTGCCGGGCGGGAAGGAAAATACGTCACGTCCCGGAATCTGCGGGACCGGCTGTTCAAAGAGGTGGAAACAAACGTGGCCATGCGGGTGGAGGAGACCGACTCTACCGACACCTTCAAGGTTTCCGGCCGGGGCGAGCTGCACCTTTCGATTCTGATCGAGCAGATGCGCCGCCAGGGCTATGAGTTCCAGGTGTCTCCGCCTACGGTGATTTACAAGGAAAAAGGCGGCGAAAAGCTGGAGCCCATGGAGCTTCTGATGATCGAGGTGCCGGACAGCTATGTGGGCGCGGTGATGGAAAAGATCGGCTCCCGGAAAGCGGAGCTTCTCAA
>CAZXLM010000067.1:0-10536 GCA_964642055.1 uncultured Acutalibacter sp.
TACGGCCAAAACCATTGATTGCAACTTTTACAGACATTGGTAAAACCTCCTGAAATTTTAATGGTGCCTTTCACTGACTCTATTGTAACGCATTTTCCTGAAATTTACAAGGCCCTGTTAGAAAATTATCATTTTTTTGCGTTCCGTATCCCGCGCCTGTTCAATTCGGCCGGAAACGCCTGCCGCCGCTTTTCTTCTCGGGCGGTGCGGCAGACTTCGTCCCGGGCCGGACTGCGGGAAATTCTGCCGTGCTGCCCCTGGGGGTCCGGCGAATGCTGTATTTTCTGAAGGTCATCAGGAACATCAGCAAAAACAGCGCCACACCCAGGCTGGAAACCTGTACGACGGTGGGGATCTCCCCGGAATAGCTCTTGCCCAGCAGCATCAGCACAAGGTTTGAAAAAGCGTAGGTCACGGTGAAGACCACAGCTGCGATCCCTGTTACAAACACCCGCTTTGCGGCGGATTCCTCTTCCACCCCGGCAAACAGCTTACAAAGGTAAAACAGGCACAGCAGCGTGCAGGCGCCGCCCACTACGGCAAAGAAATTCTCAACAAAGGAGGAGGATTTCGCGTAAAAAACATACACAAGGATCAGATAGGCGATCCCCCACAGCACTCCGGCCAGATAAAGCAGAGGCGCTTTTTCCAAAATATTTTTTCCCTTGAAAAAACCCACGGACACCACAAGCTGCACCACGCCGAACAAAAAGCAGGAAACGAGGAAAGCTACATGGATCACGCCGCGGCTGGTGGAATCATAGGCGGAAATCCCGGTTTTCAGGTACCCGGCAAAATCCGCTGCCTGCAGCAGGGCCGAAGCCAGCAGCGCCACGCCGGACAGCACGGCCACCACGCCCAGCAGGTTATTTTTTCTAGGCACATAGGGCCCAAAATACCGCCGGGAAAGGAAGCACATCACACCGCCCAGCAGGGCTGCGGCCAAAACAACGGCCAGACAGCACCAGGCCATGGTCCCGCCGTCCGTGTAGAATCCGGTGTCATAGTCGAAAAAATACAGCATTTGGACTACCCGCAGAAGCACGCCTACCGCGAAGCCCACGCAGGCGACCTTCAGTGCGTTGCCCACGTTCATAAACCTGATTTCCTTTGCTTGTCTCTGCTGCCTTCCCTGATGGGTCTGATTGGTCTGATTTTCCATACGCTTCGTTCCCCGCTGTATCTTGTGATTTCTAAATTAAGATCAGACGGCCCGCGCGTTCCCCCGCCGGGCCGACGTTGATTTTTTACAGTATAGCATAATTCCGGGCATTTTCCAATAGCCTTAAAGGGGGAATTTTCACCACCGCAGAAAAGCCGCCGGAAAAGGGAATGGATCCCCTGCCGGCGGCCGAGACCGCCATTGCGGCCTTTTCATCATATGAAGCGGCTTCAGAATGCCGGAAACCGACGGACCTCAGCGTTCGCTCAATGGAACGTAGTGCTCGTGTACCGGCAGGGCGCGGTAAGCGGGACGCATGATCCGCCCACCGGTGGTCAGCTCTTCGATGCGGTGGGCACACCAGCCCGCGATCCGGGACACTGCGAACATGGGTGTAAACAAGTCCTCCGGGATCCCCAGCATTTCATAGACAAGGCCCGAGTAAAAATCCACATTGGCGCTGATGACCTTCCGGTTCCCGGTCACCCTCTGATAGGCATCGGGAGAAAGCTTTTCCACCAACTCGTAGAGATCCAGCTTCTTTTCAAAGCCCTTCTTTACCGCCAGCTCCCTTGCTTTTCCCTTCAGAATGACGGCCCGTGGGTCGGAAAGCGTGTAGATGGCGTGACCCATGCCGTAGATCAGGCCGCTGCCGTCTCCCGCCTCCTTACGGAGGATCTTCTCCAGATAGGCCGTGACCTCGCCCTCGTCGGCCCAGTCCTTCACCTGCTCCATCATGCCATCCATCATGCTTTTCACCCGATGGTTGGCGCCCCCGTGCCTGTAGCCTTTCAGGGAGCCTACCGCGGCGCCGATGGCGGAATAGATATCAGTACCGGCGGAGGTCAGCACCCGGGTGGTAAAGGTGGAGTTGTTGCCGCCGCCATGCTCGGCGTGAAGCACCATGCACAGATCCAGCAGCTTTGCCTCCTCCCGTGTAAACTTCCGGTCGGGCCGCAGAGCGTTCAAAATGGCCTCTGCCGTGCAATGTCCCTTCTCATAGGGGTGGAAGAACATGCTCTCGTGGTCGAAATGCCTCCGCTTTACCTGATAGGCGTAAGACATGATAGAGGGCATTCTGGCGATCAGAGAAATGCTCTGGCGCATATTGTTTTCCAGGGAAGGATCTTCCGGATCGTCATCGTAGGAATAAAGGGTCAGCACGGACCGGGCCAGCTTGTTCATAACGTCCCGAGAGGGGGCTTTCAAGATCATGTCCTCCGCAAAGTATTCGGGCAGCTCCCGGTTTTCATACAAGAGCTCGCACATGCGGTCAAACTGGCGGCGGTTTGGCAGCTTGCCGAAAATCAGCAGCCATGCCACCTCTTCAAAACCAAAGCGGTCCTCCCGCTCGCAGCCCGTTACGATCTCTTCGATATCGATGCCCCGATAGGTAAGGCGGCCCTTATCCGGCACCTTGTCTCCGTCGTCGATGAGATAGCCGTGAACGTTGCACACGTGGGTAAGCCCAGCCATAACGCCGGTGCCGTCGGCATTGCGCAGGCCCCGCTTCACCCGATTCGTCTCGTATTCCTCTTTCGTAATAACGTTATTGGCCCGATATTCCCTGCACAGTTCTTCTACCGTAGTGCTGGCGGCGCTTTCACTCTTCAATCTTTCCATACTGTCTTTCTCCCCTTTCCGATGGGTCCACTGTCCTGTTGTTTGATTGTACCGCGCCAGGCGGGCCAAGTCAACCAAAAATGAATATTTTGCGGTTCAGAATTTCATTTTTGGAACTTTCTTCCTTATTTTTACAGTTTGATGCGTACTTTTTTGAATCAAAATCCACCATTTCATGTAAAAGGAGAGACTTCACACATGCAGGAACAAAAAAAGAAACGCCATTTCAGGCGGCTGCTTTTGACCCTCCTGGTTTTTTACTGCCTGATAGCTCTCATTCCGGCCTGCATATACTGGGCTGCCGGAAAACGGGGACAGGAGAAAGCTGCCGCCTCTCCGGCAGCCTCCGGTTCCGCCGCGCTGGACGAGCCGGTCTCCGGGTCTTCTGAAGCCCTTCGGGAAAGGTCCCCCCTCCCGGACTTTCTGGAAGGGTACAAGACTGCCCCGCAGAACGCAGCTTCCGAAACGCCAAAGGAGGATTCCTTTCCCCTCTATGACCAGTCTACCGGAGAAACCCTGGAAATTCCGGGGAAAACACTGCTGGCCGCAGCTGTTGCCTGCGAAATGGACCTGGCTTCCCCGGAAGAAGCGCTGAAAGCCCAGGCGGTCGCCTGTTATACCCTGTTTTCCCGGAAGCGTGACGCTGGGGAAACCATCGTATGCGACAGCGCAGCCTGGCAGGTGTGGACCACGGAGGAACTCATGCGGGCCCGCTGGGGAGAAGACTACGAAGACAACATGGCGATCTTAAACGGTGCGGTGAGCAAGGTCTACGGGCAGCAGCTCCAATGGGAAGGGCAGCCGATCCTGGCGTCCTATTTCGCCATTTCCTCCGGCAGCACGGAAACCGCCGGGAACGTATGGGAAAAAGACCTTCCCTACCTGCAGACGGTCGCAAGCCCGGGAGACGCTTTCTGCGACGGGTATTTGAGCTCTAAAAGCTTCACACCGTCGGAATTTCAGGAAGCCGCCTCTTCTTTCTTTTCCGAAGCGTCCCCCGCATTTTCCGGTCCGAAGGAAAGCTGGCTTACGGAGCTGGAATACACGCCCTCCGGTTATGTAAAGTCGGCCAGACTTGGAGACAAAACCGTTTCCGGCCAGGAACTGCGCTCTGCCTTTTCCCTGCGAAGCGCCTGTTTTCAGGTCTCGTACACGGAGGGGGAATTTGTCTTTTCGGTCCGCGGCTGGGGCCACGGCGTAGGCATGAGCCAGGCCGGAGCCGTGTTTCTGGCGAAACGGGGCGCGGGCTACGAAGAGATCCTGGAGCATTACTATCCCGGCGCTTCCCTCACCTGAGGGGATCCATATGCACGTCCAGCTGAGGGTACGGAATGGCCACGCTTTCCCTGTCAAAAGCCGCTTTCACCGCCTCCTGCATGGCATGGTACAGCGTCCAGTAATCCTCCTGCCTGCACCAGAGCTTGGCCACCAAGGTAACGGAACTGTCCTTCAGCTCTCCCACGGCGATGACCGGCGCAGGTTCCTTTAAGACCAGAGAATCGGCGCTTACAAGCTCGGACAGAACAGATTTTGCCTTTTCCAAGTCCGCCCGGTAGGACACGGCATAGCTCAGATCCAGCCGCCGCGTACCGTTGCTGCTGTAATTGACCACCACGCCTCCGGTGATCTGGGAGTTGGGCACGATCACTTCCTTGTTGTCAAAGGTGGAAAGGGTGGTATAGAGTATCTCGATCCTTTTGACGGTTCCCTCGTAATTGCCAAAGGCCAGATAATCCCCCATTTTAAAGGGCTTTGTAAAAATGATCTGCATACCGCTGACCAGGTTTGACAGGCTTCCCTGCAGAGCAAAGCTGGCCGTCAGCCCGGCGGCTCCCAGGGCGGCGACGAGCGAGGTGATATTGACCCCCAGCTGAGCGATGGCGCTGACGGCAGCCACGATGAGGACCAGCGCCTTGACCAGCGAGCCGATAAAGCTGACTGCCAGGGCGTCCGCCTTTCCTTTGGAGACGGCCTTTTTCGTCAGATACGCCGCCAGCTTTGCCAGCCACCAGCCTCCCAGAAAGATCAGCGCCGCCAGCAGCAGGTTTCCCGCAAAGCCGCTGATCCAGCCGCAGAAGGAGCTCCACAGTTTTTCAAAAGTCGGTTCTGCCATCGTATCTCTTCCTTTCTTCATTTCAAAGCGCTGCAATGACCGCCTCGCAGCTTTGCAGGTATTATACTGCTTTTTCCGGAAACTGTCATGAAAAAGCGGCAGATTTTTCCAAAATAAAAAATTTTGCGGCCTGTTTTCCGTTTTCTGTTTTGCAATAGACAAAATTGTGCTATACTGGTAAAGAGTTTTCATAGTATACGCAGGGGCGCTGCGCCCGTCTGCAAAGTAGGAGAATGGTTATGGATATGACTGCAAGTTCTATGAGCCGGAGCCTGCTGGCCCAGAACGTATACCGCGTCTGCTTTCCCGAGCGGGACAATATCGACGTTCTTCAGGACGAGCTGGCCGCCGTCCGCAGAAAATTTTTCACCGGGAAACGCAAGCCGGTAAAGATCGGGAAAAGCAAGATCGTCAGCGGCTTTGACGGAAAGCTGCGCGGCAAGCTTTCCCGCCATGGCCTTTATTGGAAGAAAAACGCAGGGAAAGCCGTTCTGGAAGAAGCCTTCGAGCAGAAAAACGGTTATGTGGTGGTCAGACGGAATTTTCAAAACGTCATCGTCAGCCGGGCTTTTTTTGATAAGAGCCATCGGTGGATCAAGTCTGAATATTTCGGGGCCGGGGACGCTGTAAACCCACAGGTCATTTTCAAACCCGTCGAGGCCTTCGAGCTGGTGGAGCGGTTTGACTGGGAACCGGAGCGTGGGCGTTACCGTTCCACAGAACTTCACCCCCTGCCCTTTTTGGCTGGTTCGGCGGAGCAGAGCCTTTTGAACGCCCGCTTTGGAGAACCGGATTTTATCGTATCCACCGCAGAGGGAAATTTCTGCTATTGCTCCAAAAAGGAAGCCCAGGCCCGGAAACGGGCGCTGGACGATATCCACGACGGCACCCTTGTCCTCATGCCGGCCTGGGAGGTAAAAGACGGCGCCCTTGCCAGAGACAGTGTGGAAGAGGAAACCAATCTCACCTTTTCAAGCCTGGAAGAATACGCCAAAGTGGAGCCGGGACAAACAGCGCAGCCGGAAACGCCTGCGCCCTCAGGCCCTCCCGCCTCTCGGGAAGCGGAAGAATTCACCCCTGCCGCGGAAGCGGCGGAGCTTTCGCAGGAAAAGGCTGAGGACGAACTGATTCTGGAAGCCGCTCGGAAAGCCGCCGGAGCGGAAGCTCTTCAGGAGGAGAAAGCTGCTGCCCCTGAAAAAGGACCGGACCAAGGAGGACAAAGCGCGATCCCCCCGGCAGCTTTGGAATACCGGAATGGAAAGATCGTGGAGAGAAGAACGGAACAGCAAAACGGCCTGACCGCTTACATTGGCGAATATCAGGACGGCAGGCGGGAGGGCTTCGGCTCTTATTACTACAAGGACGGAAGCCTGTGCTACGCGGGCTTCTGGAAAGACGACAAAAAAGACGGTCTGGGCGTTTCCTTCCGAGACAGCGACCACGCTTTGCACATCGCCAAATGGACAAACGGACAACCCATGGGCATGGTATCTCTGTTTGACAAGGACGGCAATCTGCGTTACAGCGGCAGGATAGAAGACGGCAAAAAACAGGGCGCCGGAGTGTCTGTCAATCAGGAGGACGGTTCCGTTTTCGTTGGAAGATGGGAGGACGGAAAGCTGACCGGGCCCGGTTCTTCCTTCGACAAAGACGGACGTCTCCTGTATTACGGCGGCTGGCAGGACGGCAAGCGCAGCGGCCATGGCACGGAATTTGACGCCAACGGCGGCATCGTGTTCGACGGAGAGTGGAAGGACGGCAAGTACCATAACGGTATCCTGTATCAGAAGCTGCCCGGAGACGAGCCCGCCGGAGAAGACGGCCCTTCCTTCGAGCCGTAAGACTTGAAAACGCCTGCAGGGCCGGGAGACCGCTGCGTTTTCTCAAAAGACGCAAAAAAGGGGAAACGGACAGCTTCTGCCTGTTTCCCCTTTCATGGGACCGCCATAACGGGACAACTGCTTACTTCAGCATTTTTTCCACATCGCCAATGAGATTTCCCATGGTGTGAATGGCTTTTCCCGCATTTTTCTTGATGCTGCCTGCCTTCCGGTGGCTCCCGTTCATGGCCTTTGTTCCGATGGCCGCCACGGTCACGCCTGCCAGAACTCCCATGCCGATCCCCTTTGCCATGTTCATCGTCTGTTTTACCATCGTGTCAAACCTCCATAATACTATGATCCATTTGAGCAGTTTCAGCGCTGCTTTCCCTTCCATGATGCCCGTCTCCTTCTTCTTTTATACCAGGAAAAACCTGCAATTCCTTTTGAGAGGTGGCTGTTTTTGGCAAATTTAAACATTGTTCTGGTGGAACCGGAGATCCCGCAGAACACGGGGAATATCGCCCGCACCTGCGCCGTCACCGGAGCGGCCCTGCACCTTGTGGGCCCTATGGGATTCGCCCCGGACGACAAAAAGCTGCGTCACGCCGGGCTGGACTACTGGCCCTTTCTGACGCTTTCCTTTTATGATAGCCTGCCCGATTTTTTCGCGAAAAATTCCGGAAATTTTTACTTTTTCTCCACCAAAGCGCAAAACCGCTACACCGATGTGCATTATCCGGACAGCTGCTACCTGTTCTTTGGCCGGGAATCCGCCGGTCTCCCAGAGCCGCTGCTTTTCGACAATCCGGATCGCTGCGTGCGCATTCCCATGATGGATTCAGCCCGCAGCCTGAATCTCGCAAACTCTGTGGCTGTGGGGGTTTTTGAAGTGCTGCGCCAATGGGATTTTCCCGACCTTTCCTGCCGGGGCGAGCTGCGGTCTTTCGACTGGGCCGCCGCCAAGCGCTCCAGGCCGGATTCCGAATTTCTTTGACCCAAGCTTTTCGAAAATAAGTTTTCACATTTCATATTCCGTTAAAAATTATGCTTTATAATGGGCCGCAGGAGCAATCTGTACGGGCCGGAAAGGAGAATGCTGTTTTGCCTCATTTCATCGAATTTGAAAACGTCTGCAAATACTACAACAAAGGTGAAAATCCCATCGTTGCAGCGGATCACATCAGCTTTTATGTGGACCGGGGAGAATTCTGCGTGATCGTGGGTCCTTCCGGCGCGGGCAAAACCACGGTGCTGAACATGCTGGGCGGCATGGATTCCTGCGATGAGGGCAGCATTTATCTGGACGGTGAGCTGATCAGCGGCTACACCCCTAAACAGCTCACCGCTTACCGCCGGTATGACGTGGGCTTTGTGTTCCAGTTTTACAATCTGGTGCAGAACCTGACAGCGCTGGAAAACGTGGAACTGGCCAGCGAGATCTGCAAAAAGCCTCTGGACGCCCGGGAAACCCTGAAGGGCGTAGGGCTGGAGGACCGTCTCGGAAATTTCCCGGCGCAGCTTTCCGGCGGAGAGCAGCAGCGGGTGGCCATCGCCAGAGCGCTGGCGAAAAACCCGAAAATCCTGCTGTGCGACGAGCCCACCGGCGCTTTGGACTACAATACCGGCAAAGCGGTGCTGGGTCTTTTGCAGGACACCTGCCGGAAAACCGGACGCACGGTGCTGGTGATCACCCATAACAGCGCCCTGACCGCCATGGCGGACAGGGTGATCCGCATCAAAAGCGGCAAAGCCGTTTCCAATGAGGCAAATCCCGCTCCCACGCCGGTGGAAGAAATCGAATGGTGACTGATAAAACTGCCCGAATCCCCGCAGGAAAGGAGAGCACCCTGTGAACAAAAGCTATCGCAAAAATGTGCTGCGCACCGTCAAAAGCACTTTTTCCCGCTTTCTGGCCATTTTCGCCATTGTGGCCCTGGGCGTAGGCTTTCTGGCAGGTCTTCTTTCCTCACCGGAGGATATGCAGCTTTCCGCAGACGCCTACTGCGACGGTACAAATCTCTTCGACCTGCGGGTGGTATCCACCCTGGGACTGACGGAGGAGGACCTGCACCTTGTCCGGCAGACCCAAGGCGTGCGGGAGGTCCTGCCGGTACACGACACGGACCTGGTGCTGCTTTCTAAAGAAAAGGATTCCTACACCGCCCGGGTCCACACTCTGCCAAAAAGCGGGGACCCGGACATGAACGGACTTATCCTGCTCACCGGCAGAATGCCGGAAAAAGCGGGCGAGTGCGTAAAGGTCCAGACAAAATCCCTGGTGGAGGGAAAAGACTGGATCGGTGAAGTCCTCACCCCAGATCGAGACGATGAGGACGAAACGAATAACGGCCTGCCGGACGAGCTCACCGTGGTGGGCACCGTGAAAAGCGCCGCCTATATGTCTATGGAGCAGGAACACACCACTGTGGGCACAGGCACCGTGGGGCTGATCCTCTACACTCCGGACGAAAGCTTCGACACGGACTATTACACCGGCTTTTACCTGACGCTTCAAGGCGCAAAGGAGCTGAATTCCTTCGGCGGCGAATATGAAGACAAGGTCTCCACTGTCACGAAAGTTTTGGAAGATCTGGGCGAAACGCGTTCGCAGGTCCGCTATGAGGAGATCGTAGACGACGCCAATGCGGAGCTTCAGGACGCCAAGCGGGAATACGCGGATAAGAAAGCTGAGGCCGAAGAAAAGCTTCAGGACGCGGAACAGGAATTAAAAGACGGCGAGCAGGAGCTTGCGGACAGCGAGAAGCAGCTTCAGGAGGCCAAAAGCGAGATAGACAGCGGCTGGGCAGAGCTTGCCGGCCAAAAGAGCGCCTATCGTTCTCAAACGGCGGCAGCCCAAGCACAGATCGACAGCGGCTATAAACAAATTGCGGAATATCAGGCTCAGCTGAACGCGGGAAAAAAGACGCTGGAAGACGCCCAGGCACAGCTCGACGCCGGTTACAAACAGCTGGACCAGGGAGACAAGCAGCTTGCCCAGGCAAAGGCGGAGCTGGACGCCACCGAGGTCCGGCTCGCCCAGCTGGAAGCCGGGAAGAACGGGCTTTGGCAGGCAGCCGCAGCTTTGGGGATCCCTGCGGCGGATACCTCCGACGCAGGGGCCCTCTCCCTCATCGCACAGCTGGAGGCCCTTTCTCCTCAGGCGGCGGAGCAGTTCTCCCCTCTGAAGGAAGGGCTTCAGGCCCTTGCCGCTCAGGGCTTGGACAGCGCCCAGGCAGCCCAAGCCCTGGAAGCCGGAAAAGCGGAATATGAAGAAAATCTGGCCGCCGCCCAAGCAGCCAGAGCGAAGCTGGACGAAAGCCAGAAAAAGCTGGACGAGCAGGCCGCGCCCCTGAAAACACAGCAGGCCCAGCTGGACGCTCAAAAAGCGGAGCTCGACAGCAGCGCTGCCACCCTGAACCGGGCAAAAGCGGAAGCGGAGGCCCAGTTTGCCGCAGCGGAAGCAGAATTAAGCAAGGCTCAGGTCCAGTATGACGACGGCGTGAAAAAACTGGAAGACGGTCGAAAAGAATTGGAGGACGGAAGGAGGGAATACGAGGACAGCAAAAAGGAAGCGGACGAAAAGCTGCTGGACGCCGAGGAACAGATCAAGGACGCGGAAAGCCAGATCCGGGAAATCGAAGAGGGCCAGTGGTATGTATTCAGCCGGGACGACAACGCGGGCATTTCCAGCTATGGCTCCAACGCGGAAAAGATCGCCGCCATCGCCACGGTGTTTCCCCTATTCTTCTTCCTGGTGGCCGCTCTGGTGGCCCTGACCACCATGACCCGCATGGTGGAGGAGGAGCGCCAGCAGA
>CAZXLM010000068.1:0-10436 GCA_964642055.1 uncultured Acutalibacter sp.
TGATCTCCTCCATAATGCGGGGGACGCCGCCGGCGTAGTAGAAATACTGGGCGGGCCAGCGCCCGGCGGGACGGATATCCAGCAGATAGTGAGCGCCCCGGTGGATACGGTCAAAATCATCGGCGGTAAGCTGTACGCCGAATTCCGCGGCGATGACAGGGAGGTGCAGCAGCGTGTTGGTAGAACCGGAAATGGCGGCGTGTACCATCACGGCGTTTTCAAAGCTGTCTCTTGTTACCATCTGCCGGACGGGAAGACCGTTTACCGCCAGTTCCGCCGCCCGTTCTCCCGCCAGGCGGGCAGCTGTGCGCAGTTCCGGACAGGTGGCTGGCATCAGGGCTGTGCCGGGCAGCATCAGCCCCAGGGCCTCCGCCATGATCTGCATGGTGGAGGCGGTGCCCATAAAAGAACAAGCGCCGCAGGAAGGACAGGCGTGGTGCTTATAATAGGTGAACTGCTCCTGGGTGATCTCCCCCCGCTGGAACATGGCGCTGTATGTGCCGATCTGTTCCAACGTCAACAGGTCCGGCCCCGCTTCCATAACGCCGCCGGTCACCACAATGGCGGGCATATTGATGCGCCCGATGGCCATCAGCTGGGCGGGTACGGACTTGTCGCAGCTTGCCAGAAATACGCCGGCGTCAAAGGTGGTGGCGTTGGCGTGGATCTCGATGAGATCGGCAAGGGTGTCCCGGGAGGCCAGGGAATAATTGCCTCCATCGTGGCCCTGGGACATGCCGTCGCACATGTCGGTGGCAAAGTACAAAGCGGATTTCGCTCCCTGGCTGTCCGCACCGGCCGCTGCCGCTTTTGCAAGTTCCAGCAGATGGGCGCTGCCCGGGTGGCTCTGCCCATAGGTGCTTTCAATGAGAATTTGAGGTTTTTCCAGATCTTCCGGGGTCCAGCCCATTCCCATTCTGAGAGGATCCATTTCCGGGGCGCGGCTTCTGGTTTTCTGACTGTTCAGCATGGCGTTTCCTCCTAAAAGGCAAAATACAAACACCTGCGGTGGGCGCACGATAATCCGTTTTATTCGAACTCACAAGTGAACGGCCCGACCGCGGCTTTGCGATTTCTGTATAATAGCTGCTTTTCAGCTATTATACCATAAGCGTTCCATGAAGAAAAGCTCTTTTCATGATCTGCAAAGCCGGGAGGAACTAAAAGCGGCGGCTTACCAAGCTTCAAATTGACTTTTTCTTTTCAAGCCAGTATACTGGTGTATAACGGCGGTAAATGGGAATCGTAAGCCGTGGGAGTTGATAGCTTTGGATATTGTCGAAATCGGAGGCCTTTGTTTCGGAAAGGGCCTGCCCAAAATATGTATCCCGCTGACCGGCGGAGGAATGCCTGCCCTTCTCAGCGAAATGCAGGAGGTGCGGGATCTTCCCGCCGACCTGTACGAATGGCGGATAGACACCTTCTTCGGAAGCTATTCGGAGGGGCTGGACGCACTGAACCGGAAGCTTGCCGGAAAGCCGCTGCTCTGTACCCTGCGCACCAAAAAAGAGGGGGGAAGAGCGGAACTGGCCTCGGAGGGGTATGAGGCCTTTTTGTCCGGGCTGCTGGACCGCGGCGGCTTCCAGCTGCTGGATATCGAGCTTTCCTGCGGAGAAGACCGGGTGAAGCGGCTCCTGGAAAGGGCCCGCTGCAAGGGGATCGGCACGGTGGTCTCTCTCCATAATTTTGAAAAAACGCCGTCTGAAGAAGAAATTTTCAGGACGCTTGAAAAAATGAAAAAACTCGGGGCCGATCTGCCGAAAGTAGCGGTGATGCCGGAAAGCCCCAGGGACGTACTCTCCCTGCTTTCCGCCACCCTGCGGGCCAGAGAAACGCTGGGACCGGTCATCACCGTATCCATGGGATCACTGGGAAAGCTGAGCCGCATCAGCGGGCAGATATTCGGTTCCTGCCTGACCTTTGGGTCGGGACAGTCGTCTTCTGCGCCGGGGCAGATCAATGCGGAGGACCTGCAGGCTATTTTGGAGGATATCAGCCCCTTGGGCTGAGTCCTTCCGGAAAGGGCGGATCGCCATGAAAAATGATATCGATGCTTTGCTGGAATCCATGTTCCGCAGCGGGAAGCTGAATTTCAAAAGCCAGGCGAAGGACGGCGGCCAAATGGAACAGCCGGGCACGGCGGCCCGTGAGCAGGAACCTGTCTCGCTGACATGGGATCCGGCGGGAGACGCTGCCAGGACCCTCGACGCGGTGGAGAAGACCGGTAATGCCGTTTCAAATTCCCTTCAGACAAGTTTGGAGCAGCTGACCAGAGAGACCAAAACCGAATTGGAAGATTTGGAACGGCATTTAAAGCAGGACGGGCTGGAAAGCGTTTCCGCGGGAAACGGTGGGAATCCCAGGGACCTGGAAGCCGCCTTTAAGACTGCGGAAAGGGAGGCTGGAGAAAAGGTGCTCGGACAGGAGGAGTTTCTGTCTGCGCTTAACCTTGCTTTTAAACGTCCTTTTGTGGCAGGGGCGGTCAAGGACGCGCCCCTATGCCGGGCGGCCGTATTGGGGAAGCCAGGCACAGGAAGACACAGCGCGCTGACAGTGCTTGCCGCTTCTCTTGGGCGGCAGGGCGTACTTAAAAGTCCGAAGCTCTCCTTCCTCGATTTGAGCCGTTATGGGGAGCCTGGTTTAGAAAAGCTTTTTGCGCAGGACCTTTACGCCGCCTTGAAGAGCGGAAGCAGCGGTCTGGTATTTGAAAACTACCAGTCCTGCCACGCCTCTGTGCTGTCCCTGGTTTCCACACTGTTTCAGACGGGGAAGGTTCCTCTCTCAGGACGGTACGCGGAGCAGAAGGGCATGCTGGTAGACATCGGCCCCGCGCTGGTTCCGGGAGCGGTATCCAGCCTTTCGGCGGCGGGAAAATACTTGTTCCTGCTGACGGACAAAAGTGAAGCGAAGCTTGCGGATGCGTTTGGAATGCCCTTTTTATCCGCTCTGGACGATCTGTGCGAGACCCGGGCTTTTTCTCCCGAAAGTCTTGAAGCCATTGCGGAACATATGCTGAACGGCCTGTGCGGCCGGGCGGGAAAACTGGGCTTTACTCTTACTTACGGCAAAGAGGCTGTAAAGGCGCTGGCGGAGACATACGGCCCGGAGCGGGGCATAGCCGCCCTGCAGGAAACAGCGGACCGGCTTTACGGAGCTCTCAGCGAGGCAAAACTGAAGCGGGGCGTGGAAAGCGCTGCCGGAACTGTCTGCGCAGACGGGGACCGGCTGGCCGTTCGGTATGAGGCAGGAGGAGAGGCCGTCACAGTTCATGCCGCCGGGGATCCCGGGGAAGCGGCGAGGGAAGCGGCTGTAGCAAACGTGAAGCGGGAGCTTTCCGAAATCGTGGGACTGACGAAGGTCAAGGAATACATTCTGTCCCTGGAGGACAATTTTAAAATTCAGCAGCTGCGAAAAGAAAAGGGCCTCAAAGCCGAAGCGCCCTCTATGCACATGATCTTTACAGGGAATCCCGGCACGGGAAAAACCACAGTGGCCCGCATCGTTTCCCGTTATTTAAAGGCCATCGGCGTATTGCGGGGCGGGCAGCTTGTGGAGGTCACCCGGGCCGATCTGGTAGGCAAGTATGTGGGACACACCGCCCCCATGACCCAGAAGGTGATCCAGTCTGCGCTGGGCGGTGTCCTGTTTATCGACGAGGCTTACGCGCTGTTCCGTGGAAAAGATGACAGCTTCGGACTGGAAGCCATTGATACTCTGGTCAAGGGCATGGAGGACCACAGGGACGAGCTCCTGGTGATTTTAGCAGGTTACTCCGAAGAAATGGAGGACTTCCTCACTGCCAATTCGGGCCTGCGCTCCCGGTTCCCGAACCTTATTGAATTTCCGGATTATACGGCGGAGGAACTGCTGGAGATTACGGAAAGCATCGTCAGGGAAAAAGGGTACAAGCTGGACCCCGCCTGCAGCGCGCCCCTGCTGGCTTACTACGAAAAGGCCCAGAACGAAGGGGACCCCCGCACAAACGGCAACGGCCGCATGGCTCGGAACCGGGTGGAGGAAGCGGTGCTCAGATGCTCCCGCCGGAACATGAAGCTTCCCGCGGAGCAGCAGGATCTGGAGCTGCTCCTGCCGGAGGATTTCGGGCTTGCGGAGGAGGACCGGAAAAAACCGCAGTGATAGTGAGAAAAAGCGCCGTGCAGTCTTTCGGGACCGCGCGGCTTTTTTGTTTTGCCTGTATTTCCGTTCTGTTACGTTTTTCCATTTTCTGCTGTCTAATTTACAAATGCGAATGGAGGACGGAGAATGGAATTCCTGGATTTTGAAAACCCGCAGGCGGTGGCGGAATACGAAGCGTTTGTAGAAAAAAGCGGCGGCAGCTTTATGCAGTCTGTTCGGTGGTGCGGGGTGAAGCCGGACTGGCGTCACGAAGCGGTCATCGTCCGGGACAGCGCAGGCGGGATACTGGGCTCTATGCTGGTGCTGGTAAAGAAATTTCCCTTCCCTTTGAAGGCATTCCTGTATTCTCCCAGGGGGCCGGTATGGGATTATCAAAATCCCGAGGTGCTCCGGGAGCTGCTTCTGGGCGTGTGGCAACTTTCCCGAAAATATCACGCCTATTCCTTTAAAATGGATCCACTGATCGAGGAGACGGACAGCAGGAAGATTTTCGCGCTGCGGGCAGCGGGACTTTCCTTTCAGCCCTGGCAGCCGGACGAGAAAACCATTCAGAGCAGGAATAACTACATTTTGGAACTGAGGGGCAGAAGTGAGGAAGAGCTGCTTCGTTCCTTCAAAAGCAAATGCCGCTACAACATCGGACTTGCGAAGCGAAAGGGAGTGTCCTGCACCGTATATGGCAGGGAACGGCTTGAAGACTTTCAAAGGCTCATGGAAGAAACAGGAGAACGGGACGGCTTCCGGGTGCGCTCCCGGGAATACTTCGGCAGAATGATGGACGCTTTGGGCGATCGGTGCCGCCTGTACCTGTGCGAGTATGAAGGGCAGGCCCTTTCCGGCGCGATCTGCATTCAGTACGGAGGACGGACCTGCTATGTGTACGGTGCTTCTTCTGCGGTTCATCGGGAAGTCATGCCGAATTATCTCATGCAATGGGAAATGATCCGCTGGGCGGTGGGATCGGGCTGTTCGATCTATGACTTCCAGGGGGTCCCCTGCTGGTACGACCCGGAACACCCAAATTACGGCGTTTACCGCTTCAAAACCGGATTTAATGGGCGGCTTGCCATTTACGCCGGAGAGTTCCGCATGGTTTTTTCCAGAAGATATAAATCCGCCTTTGACTGGGCTTTGAAATGGACGGGTTATCAAAAGCTGGCTTGAAATAATTTCACAAGGACACCCGTTTTCGCTTGTGGATTTTTAGGTATTGTGCTATTATAATATCGATAAAAATCACCTTGCGGATCGCAGGAAAGGACGGGTGTATGGAACACAGAAAATTTGATCCCGCGGCGTATGCCGCCAAAGCCAGGGAAACCGTAGCGGAGGGCGCGGTGCTGCTGCGCAACGAAAATAAAACGCTGCCCTTTACGAAGGGCATGAAGGTGGCGGTGTTCGGGCGAAGCCAGTTCAATTACTATAAGAGCGGCACGGGCTCCGGCGGGCTTGTGAATACCGCTCCGGTGCCTGGGATCCCCGAGGCGCTGGAAGCCGACGGTACGGTGACGCTGGACGGTACAGTGAAGTCCGCCTATGAAGCATGGCTCAAGGATCACCCCTTTGACGTGGGCCAAGGTTGGGCGGCGGAGCCCTGGTACCAGGAGGAAATGCCCCTGGACGAGGAATTGGTAAAGCGGGCGGCTGCGGAAAACGACGCTGCGCTGATAATCCTCGGGCGCACTGCCGGGGAAGATAAGGACAATTCCGACGCCGAGGGAAGCTTCCTGCTGGCGCAGGCGGAGCGGGAGGTCCTGCGCCAGGTGTGCGCCGCCTTTTCCCGGATAGCTGTGGTGCTGAATACCGGCGGTATTCTGGATATGAGCTGGGTGGAGGAATACCGTCCCGGCGCTGTGCTGTACGTTTGGCAGGGGGGACAGGAAGGCGGCCTCGGTACGGCGGACGTGCTGGTGGGAAAAGCCGTTCCCTCCGGTAAGCTGGCTGACACCATTGCGAAAGCCAGTTCCGATTACCCTGCTGCCGAAAATTATGGAAGCGAGACCAGAAACGTGTATGCCGAGGATATCTATGTGGGTTACCGCTATTTTGAGACCTTTGCCCCGGAAAAGGTGCTGTACCCCTTTGGATTCGGCCTTTCCTATACCAGCTTTTCCCTAGTGGCCGGGCCGGTTCATTGCGACGGCGAAGCGGTGCGGTTTTCCGCAGTGGTAAAGAACACAGGAGATATGGCGGGCAGGGAAGTGGTGCAGGTCTACTGCGAAGCTCCTCAGGGGAAGCTTGGGAAGCCTTCCCGTTCTCTCTGCGCGTTCCAAAAAACGGAGCTGCTTCAGCCGGGCGAAAGCCAGACCCTCGCGCTGGAATGCCCGCTTGCGTCCCTTGCCTCATATGACGACGGCGGTGCGGCGGGACATAGGTCCTGCTGGGTGCTGGAAGCAGGAGAATACCGCTTTTATCTGGGGACGGACGTGCGCTCCGCTGCTTTGGCAGGGACCGTTTCCCTGCCGGAGACCGTGGTGGAGCAGCTGGAAGAGGCCTGCGCCCCGGTGACGCCTTTTGAACGCCTGCGTCCGGGTGCGGAAAAAGACGGCTGTTATGAAAAGCGCTGGGAGCCGGTACCCCTGCGGACGGTGGACCCCATGAAACGGCGGAAAGAAAAGCTTCCGCAGCCGCTGCCCTGCACAGGCGACCGGGGCTGGAAGCTGAAGGACGCGGCGGAGGGGAAGGTCTCCATGGAGAAATTCCTTTCCCAGTTGACGGACGAAGAGCTGTGCTGCCTGGTCCGGGGCGAAGGCATGTGCTCGCCCAAGGTGACGCCCGGCACGGCCGGCGCGTTCGGCGGCGTGACCGGGCAGCTGCTGGGATATGGGATTCCCACAGGCTGCTGTGCGGACGGTCCCAGCGGGATCCGCATGGACTGCGGCACCCGGGCCTTTTCCATGCCCAGCGGCGCCTGTCAGGCATCTACGTTCCACCCGGAGCTGGTGCGGGAGCTGTATGAGTACGAGGGCATGGAGCTTCGGAAGAATCGGGTGGATACCCTGCTTGGCCCCGGCATCAATCTGCACCGGCACCCCTTGAACGGCAGAAATTTTGAATATTTCTCAGAAGACCCGGTGCTTACCGGTAAGATGGCAGCGGCGCAGCTGCAAGGCATGCAGGCTTACGGCGTGACCGGCACTGTCAAGCATTTTGCCTGCAACAGCCAGGAATTCCACCGCCACGATGTGGAAGCCGTGGTCTCCGAGCGTGCTCTGCGGGAACTGTACCTGAAGGCCTTTGAAATGGCGGTGAAGGAGGGCGGCGCGTATTCCATCATGACGAGTTACAATCCCATAAACGGGCTGTGGGCCGCCAGTAATTACGATCTGCTCACAACTATTCTGCGGGAGCAGTGGGGTTATACAGGGCAGGTGATGACCGACTGGTGGGCAAAAGGGAACGATGAGGGAAAGCCCGGCGAGCGCACCAATATGGCCGCCATGATTCGAGCGCAGAACGACCTGTATATGGTCACGGCCAGCGCAGAGGAGAACACCACCGGGGACAACTCGGAGGAAGCCCTTGCCGCCGGGACCGTCACCCGCGGCGAATACCTGCGCAGCGCGGAAAACATCTGCCGGCTCCTGCTGCGTTCCCCGGCGTTCCTGCGGCTGTGTGGTGAGGAAACCGAACTGGATAAAGAGCTGGCGGAAGCACCTTCCTTTGACGATGCAGCTGCCGGGGAGATCTATTATGCGGAAAGTGGTCCAGACGGCAGCGTGGAGCTGGATCCCTCCCTGATCCTGCTGGAAAAAGGACAGAACACCCGGTTTTCTGTTTCGGTCAGGGAGCGCGGACTGTACGAGTTGCGGCTGACCCTGCGCAGCAGAGACCAGAACGACGTTTCCCAGTTGCCTATTTCCGTTTTTCAGGACAGGAATCTCCTTGGCACAGTAACGCTGACCGGCAGCGAACGGGACTGGAAGACCGTCACGCTGAACGTTCCGGCGTTCTCCGGCACTTTTTACCTGCGTTTCTTCCCGGCACAGACGGGCTTGGAACTTCAGTCCTGTACGCTGAAGCTGAAAACAACGCTGGAAGAATTGATGAAAGCCCATCAGGAAAAGTAAAAACAGCCGGACGTGAAAACGTCCGGCTGTTTTATGCGTTCTTTTGGAAAAGGCAGCTTACTGAACCTGGTTTTCCTCCGTCCATTGGAAGGTCTTTTCACACACGTCTTTCACGCAGCCTTCGTCCATAGGGGAACGAAGGTCCACGGTATGGGCCAGGTCGATAAAGGTCTTCGTACCGCCCAGCCGGACAAAGTCCATGTATTTCTTCCACGCAGCCTCCCGGTCTTCCAGGGAAAGGGCAAAGAACTGCAGGGACATGACCTGAGCCAGGCAGTAGTCGATGTAATAGAAGGGGCTGCCGTAAATATGCAGCTGCCGCTGCCAGCCGGCCCCTCTGGCATAGAAGGGGAGATTGTCAAAATCGATGTACGGGCGGTAACGCTTTTCCAGCCTGAGCCAGGTCTGGTTCCGCTCCTCGGGGGTCATCTCAGGGTGGGTGTACATTTCATACTGGAAATGGTCTACAAGGCACCCATAGGGGATAAAGGTAAGGGCGTCCTCCGCGTGGGAAAGCTCGTATTTGTCCGTCATGGGGCCAAAGAACAGATGGTGCCAGGGGGCGGTTAGGAACTCCATGCTCATAGAGTGGGTTTCGGCGCCCTCCATGGTGGGGCACCGGAGAGCCCGGACCGCAATAGCCTTTTGGGAGATAAAATCAGCAAAGGCGTGTCCTGCCTCGTGGGTGAGCACGTCCACGTCTCCGGAGGTGCCGTTAAAATTGGAAAAGATAAAAGGACAGCCGTAATCTTCGATGCTGGTGCAGTAGCCGCCGGGGGCCTTACCCTCTTTCGCCAGCACGTCGAACAGGTCGTTTTCAAACATCATGTGGATAAAATCCGCCGTGTCCGGGGAAAGCTCTTCATACATTTTCTGCCCGGCCGCCATGATCTCCTCCGGCGTCCCTTGGGGACGGGCGGAGCCGTCCCTGAATTTCAGGGCGTTGTCGTGGAATTTAAAGTCGGATATCCCCAGCCGTTTTGCCTGCCGCGCTTTGATCTTGACCGTCAGCGGGACCAGGTCGCGCACCACCTTGTCTCGGAAAGCCGCTACGTCTTCGGGGGTGTAGCAGTTCCGCTGAAGACGCAGCGCCGCCAGCTCCACATAGCTGGGCAGCCCCAGTCGTTTTGCCTGCTCGGTACGGTTTTTGACCAGCTTGTCGTACAACTCGTCGAACTCTTTCCTGTGTTCGTCAAAGAAGGAGCCCTCGGCTTCCAGCGCAGCCCGGCGGACAGCCCGGTCTGTGTGCTCCTTATAGGGGCCCAACTGGGCGATGGTCAGGGTCTTTCCCTGGAACGGGACCCTGGCGCTGGCGTATAGCTTTTGATATTCCGTGGTGAGCTGGTTTTCCTCCTGCATCAGGGGAATGAGCTCCGGAGAAAAGGCCTTCAGCTCCATTTCCATATTTTTAAACAGCAGGGAGCCCAGCTTCTTTTCAAGTTCCGGACGGCAGGGAGAGGAAACCATGGCCTGGTGGAAGCTTTGAAGCTTTTCTTCCAGCATGGGCGACTGCTCATCGATGTAAGCCTGTTCTTCCTCATAATATTTGTCCCGAGTATCGATGCTGTTGCGGATCGCGCAGAGGGTGGATAGGGTCATCAGATGGCCAACTGCTTTCTCGAATTCGCTGTAGATGGCAAGCTGTTCTTCCGCGCTGCCGGAGGTCTTCAGCCGGTCGGTGAGAGTGTCAAGCTCCCGTGCAGCCTCCGCAAAGTCCGGACGGGTATAGGGCATTTCAGAAAATCTCATGGGTGTAAAATCCTTTCCAAAATAATTTCTTTCGGTCTAATTGTGAGTATACAACCGGAACAAAGGGCAGTCAAGGAAAAGATAGGGAAAAGCTGAGAAGGGAAATGAGCAGTTTACAAAATATTAAGAAAATTTCCATAGAATGTTCAGGAAACCTTCACATTGGCCGGGTATTCTAATAACGTAGTCAGAAAAGACTACAGAAAATCTTTTTCATTACATCCTCATTTTTAACTCCTTACTTCCTCTTGGGACCGCCTGCTTTCCGGGCGGTCCCAACCCCTTTTTCTGTGGTTTCGCACGGCGGGGGGATTTTTCTGCGACCGCTTTTTTAGAAGGATTTTTTGCAAAAAATAAGGATTTGGGCTTGACTTTTTCACTGTATCGGGATATAATAGTCGAGCGCTGGAGGTTCTGCCTGAATTTATTTGCTGGTGTAGCTCAGTTGGTAGAGCAGCTGATTTGTAATCAGCAGGTCGG